>JBOGOP010000016.1:0-39791 GCA_050747225.1 Pyrinomonadaceae bacterium | reverse complement strand
ACTTGCATCAATCAGATGCTTCCGGGTTTGGAGTGCTTCAGTGACGAGTCTCCAAGTATTACGATCATCTGACTGTGAATTCAGAAACACCTGCCGCTACTCGACTCAAACCGATGCCACCTCAGCCTCCATGGATTTCCCCTGGAGATCTCCAACTCTCTGGCCCAAGGCCCTGAGCAGCGTCCAACGCTTCCTTCGGAAATCTGCCCGGATCTGGCGCAGGTCCCGAAATTTTGCATTTGCGAAAACGCGGCGGGGGAAAGTCGGCGAGTTCCGCGCGCGAACCCCCAAGGGCTTTCCCCCACTCGCCCAAATCAGCAGGCTATCTGGGCGATCCCATCTCCTGATTCAATGGCCCCTCTGGTTCACCAAACCTTACCGTCAAGTAGACCCGGACCGAGAACCAAAATCTCCTCGGTTGTCCAATTCGATCGTTTTTCACCGCGGGAAGCGGCCGCGGAATTCACCGGAGACGATGAACGCCTTGACCATTTCCGCCTGCTCGAAGTTGCCGCCAAACTGGTTCAGCTTGTTGAGCCAGAAGGCGTAACCGTCGGCATCCGCGTCCCGGCGCAGGTAGCCGAAGTATTCCATCATCACAAACGCTTCGTTGAACTTCGCATCGATGAAGCGTTGGTTCTCAGCAATACTCCGGAGTGCGTCGGCGCGTGTTTGCGTGCCATTAGCCAGGCCATTGATCAATGCAGCGCGTTCTGCCGTAGTGAAGCTGACGCCAGTATGGCTGATCAAAGTGTCAACAAACTGACTGTTGTCCATGTTGCCATAGACGCTCACGAATGCCGGCCGATTGACGAAGGCATTTACAAACGCTTCCTTGTTCGCTTGCAGTTGCGCCTCCCAGCCAGAATTACCAACCACCACGCCCGCGCCAACCGCGCGCGTGTCAGGCATGAACGCGGCGAAGTCTGGACGAACCCCGTAGGCAGCACGATAGAGCCCGTCAATCAATCCGCCCGTCTGCTGGAACTCGATCGACAGGAAGTAAGCTGCCGAAACATTCTCGCGACGACGATCGATGCAGTTCTGATCCGAACCACACTCGAGTATCTGTTCGCTCCAGAAGTTGAAGCCGGCTTCGTCCGGTTCGCGACCAAGGAAGTCGAGGTAGTGTTGCCGCACGAAGTATTCGGGCGTGTCTAAAGGATTGACGAACCCGCCCGACGCTGGAGCCGCGGCAAACGTCGCCTCCGTGTTTTCGCCAAGCTGGCTGAAGGAACGCGAAGCCGGGCTGAAGCTGTAGTTAGCTCGTGCAGGCGTGACCGTGTAGAAGCCGTTGGTTTCTACATTGTCGAAACGATAGAAGCCGTCCGCGTTGGTGATGAACTTGCGCTCTTGTGTGCCGCTGAGTCTCACCACTGCGCCTGTGACCGGCGCGCCGTTGCCATCCGTTATCCGGCCGCTCACGGTGGAATTCCCTGCAGTCGGCGGGCAGCAACTGCTCATCGTCCATGGCGAGAACGTAGTAACCCCGGTCTTCTCCAGCCAATTATTCGTCGTGTCCGACGCTGACGTCGGAACTACCGGCGCCCAGCCGGTGCCATTGAAGCGGCGCAGCGTGAAATTCGGACTCAACTCGTTATTGCCGTTGAGTTCCGCATCCCGGTAGTGCAGCCGCAATGTCCCCGTAAAGCCACCCGCGCTTGGCGTGATGGTGTAGAACCTTTGCACGGCGGTCGGAAACCCCTGCGCCCCCGACGGCACCGACCGCGTCAGGTCGACGACGATGTTTGCCGGCGCTGTTCCCGCCGTCACCTGAATTGTGTTGAAGGGATTACCAAAACTCAGCGCCGCCCCAGCAGTGACAAAGCCGGTGCGTTGCACGCGGCCGTTCACGTCAAAGGTTCCGGACGAACTGGCAGTGTTCGGCTGCGTCAGGGTCTTGGTAGCAGCGACACTGAGGTCGCCGCTGGTTAAGGCGAGCACGCCGTTGACGGTGTTATCAAAGTTCATAGTCACACCGCTGGCGTTGCCGACCGTCAGGTTGTTGAAAGTTTGGCCAACCGTGCCGCCGATTACCTGGGCCGAAGAGCCGTTGAAGTTCACCGTGCCGGTGTTTGGCGTAAACGTGCCGCCATTGTTCGTCCAACTACCGGAGACGTTGATGGTGCTCGCAGCAGTCGCGGCCAGCGTGGCGCCCGAATCGATCTGGACGTCCTTGTACGTGCTGCTGCTGGTGAAAGTGCCGGCCTGCACTCGTATCAGGCCGTTGACTGTCAGACCAGCAAAGCCCGTTGTGCCCGCCGCGTTATTCAGTGTCAGGTTGTTATAGGTAGTGAAGTTTGAGGGCAAGGCCTGAGCGCTCGTGCCGTTGAACACCACGGTGCTGCCGGTGACTGTATGGCCCCCGGTAGCGCCGGTCGTAAACGTGCCGGCTATCCCGATAGTGCCGCCGTTGGGCAGCGTCTTCGTGAAATTACTGAAGGTCAGGTTGCCGTAGTTGGCCGCCAGAATCGATTGACCATTGCCCGACTGGTTGTAGTTAACCGTCCCGGTCGCGCTGCTGGTCAAGCTGCCGGCGCCAACTGACGTGCCGTTGTTGATGACGAGGGTACTGGTGCCGACGCCCAGCGCGCCGTTGGTCAAAGTCAAAGTGCCGTCTACCGTAGCCGTGCCGGCGGCCAAGTTAACGCCGCTGGCATTATTGATTTTTAATGGACCGTAATTGATCGTGCTGCCGGTTTGCGCGGCGGCGCCAATGTATTCAACTGTCAGGTTAGTCAACGTTTTGTTGGTGATGGTGTATTGGGGGCTGAAGCCAGTTAAGGCCCGCACTCGTGCGGTGCCGGAGCCGGTTAGCGTGCCGGCGCCGCTGATCACCGCCGCCGCCACTGGATCAAAGATCGCGCTGGCGTTAACGGTTAGATTGCCGCCTACCGCAAAGCTGTTGTTAGCCGTGAGCGGGTTTGCGGTGTTGGAATCAGTCAGATTGTTAAAGGTGATGCTGGCGCTGTTGCTGATGCTTTGCGCGTCTGAGCCGTTGAAATTGAAAGTGTTGGTGCCGGCTGAGAATGTCGGCGTC
The DNA here is from genome assembly GCA_050747225.1 of Pyrinomonadaceae bacterium. Classification (GTDB taxonomy): domain Bacteria; phylum Acidobacteriota; class Blastocatellia; order Pyrinomonadales; family Pyrinomonadaceae; genus PSRF01. The sequence goes on along the minus strand of JBOGOP010000016.1, from coordinate 36,751 downwards.
GCCGGCCCCGTCGAGTAACTAAAGTTGCCGGCCAGGTTCACCGTGCCGGTGTTGCCATTAAAGGCTCCGCCAGCGACGGCTCCGGATTGCATCGTAAAATTACCGCCGACATTCATCGTGCTGTTGTTGCAAGTGAACGTGCCGCCGACGATCAGGACGTTAGTTGGGGCGAGTGTACTGCCGGCATTGTTGGTCCAGACGCCGTTGGTAGTCACCTCAATGTCGCCGCCGATGCTGGTATTGGTGCCTGAAACATTAAGGACGGCAGCGGTGGACACACTACCTCCGCCACTGACAGCGGTATTACCCGTAAAGGTGACGCTGGGGCTCGTACCATCGAGCAACACAGCGCCGCCGCCCACATAGACACCGCCGCCACGGTTCCCGGCAGTGTTGGAAGTGAAGGAGGTGGTGCTGACGTTTACGTTGGTCAGACTTTCGTTATTAAAGCCACCGCCGCTGGCCGTGCCGGTCGCCTTATTACTGGAGAACCCGGTCGTGCTGATGTTGGCCGTACCGGTAGAAGTGTTGAAGTTAAAGAAATCTGCGCCTCCTCCTCCGCCGGATCCTGACGAACTGGTATTGTGCGTGAATGTCGTACCAGTCACAGTCAATGTTCCGGTAGCGCCGCCGACACCGAGCGGGTCTCCGGGTGAGTAACTAAGTCCGCCAGCGCTATTGCTGTTCGACGCATTCCCAAGGGTCAGGTCGTTGCGGCTCGCCCCCGGATCGTTCGCTGCCCCGAAGGTGCAGTTAGTGACGGTCATGTTGCCGCCCGTTACCGCCACGCCGCCGCCGCCGGAGATGTTTGGGCCCGTCGTCTGATTATTGGCGAACGTGACATCGGTCAGATTCAGAGTCGTATTCTTGGCGCCGCCAATAAAGCCGCCGCCCCCGACGTTGCTATTAACATCTCGCCCTCCGGTAAACGTCATGCCCGTAAAACCGAAGGTGAGACCTGGAGCGAGGGGTACATTCATGCACAAAACCCGATCGTTGGTTGCGGCTCCCTGACGGATAATCGTGTTGGCCGCACCGTTCCCCATGAAGGTGGTGCTCTGGTTGACCTCAACATCGCCAATCTGAGTGCCGGTTGTCGAACTCTCATTCACGCAACCGTTGGTGCCGTTGATAGTCATAACGTGTGTAGCGGTGGGGAGGTTAATTACGGTCCCCGGATTGGCATTCGCGAATATCACCGCGCCTCGGAAACTGCAATCGCCTGCCGCAGCGGTACAAGCCGCCGCACCGCTGCCGGAGGTAGTGACAGCGGGGTCAGTAACGAGATCGACGGTGATGGTCACTGTGGGCGCGAGGGGAACTACCGTTGGTGCCGCGCTGCCAGACTGCAATACTAAGAGACTGCGCTCGCCATTTACTTTTTGCGGCAACGCCATTGCGGTCGCCGGAGATCCGCTCGTGCTAAGACTGGTGACGACCATGTCACCTGCGGTAGTCACAACATTGGTTTGAGGTCCGGCCTTAGCATCGACCTGTCGCACGATGTCCACTCGCTGCTGATTGGCGCCCAGCACTGCCAGGTCGTCAGTTGACATGAAGGAAACGTGCGTGCGCTGTAGAACATTTTGGGCAGTCGCGTCCGCGCCGATAACGTTGCCGGTCACGATTTCGCGCATGGTCGTCCACTGTTGAGCATCGGCTGCCTGCCAGCCGGGAAGCGCTTCCACGTCGACGGTAGTCTTCTTCAGGCTTAATCGCGACCTGGCGCGCAGGGTAAGCTCGGCATCGTTGAAGGGCTCGGTGTTCCCTTGCTCGCGCTGGAGAATGCGGATAGTGCCGGCTTCATTGATCGTTGCCACTTGCTGACTTGCTTCGCGGGTCCAAACAAAAAACCCGGTCGCCAACCCGCGAACATTTCCGCCGGCGTCAATCGTCTCGATGCGCGATGATAGAGACGGAGATTGTTTGCGACCCCAACCGTGAACGATTTCGATTTGATTGCCCATGGCCACTGCCAACCCCATGAACGGAGTTGAATCCAGCTCGCCAAATTCGGCTGCTGTCGCTGGTGCCGTTAGACTCCAGCGCATAGCTTCGCCTGCGATGCCGTCAGCGCCGTCGAAAACGAGCAGTTCCGAACCGGCTGCTCCCGAGACTCCCACCGCAACGTCAGTCCAGCCGTCGGGCGCGCGAAATTCGCCCGCCGTCAGACACGTTACCTTGCCGGGCAAAGCAATCGCTTGCGCAGTTCCCAACCCACCTCGCCCATCGCCGGGCAGCAGAAACATGCCGCCACCCTGTGCCGCCACTAAAACGTCTGGTTGGTTGTCGTGGTTGAAATCACCGACTTGTAGAAAGTCGACAGCCTCCGGAACGGAGTACACCTCCGCGTTTGGCAGTAACGAATCAGGGTTGTACCCCGCTTTCAAGCGCATGTAGAGCGCTTCTTCTTTCGGCGTGTAGGCGTCAGGATTGCCGCGCTGTAACGTTAGAATGCCGGTGCCGTTATACGAAAAACCCGCTACTAAATCAGGTGTACCGTTGCGGTCGAAGTCCATTGACGCCAGTGCTCGCGACTGGGTACTGCCCGAGCGCAGGGCGGTAGCAAGACCCTCGTCGCCTCGATAGGCCACTTCCATTTCCCGCCCGTCCCTAAAGTGGAAGTAAGGCGTGCCACGACCGGCGGCCTGCACCGTGGCCGCAGCTTTGGAATTGATGAGGGTCGGGCGCGAAATCGCTGGCGAGCCTGACTCTACTCTGCGACTTGTGGCGTTAAGCACCAAAAGCAAGATGGAGGTCAATGCAATTGCGCTGACAGTAGTCGAAAGTGTTGCAAGTCTTTTCGTCATGGGCCGTCGGCCGCAGATCGTTGGTTGAATGCGAAACTTAGGATTCATATGAACCTTCAAGGGACAGATTTCTAGGTCGCGCCGAAACATCCTTGTCACTCCATCCAATTCCAGAGGGTCAGGGTTCGCGGGACGCTTGGAAGGGAAGATGGCTCAGAAGCGGCGAGGTCGACCAGCACGCTTTCAACGTCGGAAATGCTAAACGGTTTCCGAATAATCGCGTCGACAGTTCCATTGCGCATCGCTGTAATCAGAGCGTCTTCCGCTGAACCGGCCAACATAATGATCTTTAGATTTGGGTCGCCTTGGCGGGAGATCCTGGCTAGAACAAGCCCCTTATCGTTCGGCAAGAAGTCGCTAGGCAGAGTGACGCCGGCCGACTCCGCCAATGAATAGTCTACTAGCATCAGATCAAACCGGCCGTGTTCAAGCAAGTTCAGTGCACTACTGGCGTCGCTCACGGACGTCGCCTCTTGCCGTAGCAGCGTGAACAACTCTCCCAGCAACTCTCGAATCGCCCGATCACTCTCAACAATGAGTACGCACAGACCAGTGACCCTCATTCCTCGATGCTCCATTCAAAAACGCGCCTTCGCAGAAGTCTTCACAAACAGGCGTATTCCAAACTACAAAACGCGATCACCCACCGATGAAAAGAATGTGCGCAAACTGGTATGCTCGCTCTCCTTGGAGATCCCAGGCAAATTACGCTCTTATGCACGCATTGCAGATCTCCGCTCGCAAATCGCCACGCTCCGAGGGAAACCACATCCCTGACACCAGATTAGCCTCTCGGATGCGGAGCCATCGCTTGAGATCTGGGAGAGGACAAGAATGCAAGCGAAGCCCAAAGCAACAGGGGAAACTCATCGTCAACTCATTACTATGTTTAGAGTCCAACGAACAACGAATCTGGGATGACAATACCAAAGCCAGGGATGAGTCGCTTGATTGCTGGGATGAGTGAAATGAAGTCTTACGAGGATTTTCCCAAGATCTGTTGTAACTGCCCTCGGTAGCCACGGCTCGACGTTAGCCGGGTACCATCGCGGAGCACTATCACGTAGTCTCCGCGAAATAAAGGTTGGAGCTTTTTGATCCGTTCGATGTTCACGATGGCGGAGCGCTGAATGCGCACAAACTGGCTCGGGTCTAACCGCGCTCCCAAAGCCATCATCGTGTCGCGTATGAGGTAGGACTCTTTTCCGACATGTACGCGAAGATAGTTGCCATCAGGCTCGATCCAATCAATCTCCTGGGTTCGGAGGAATGAAACATCACCGGCTGACTTGATAACAATTCGCTCGGGATATTTTTGCGCGGGCCTCAGATCTTGTAGCAAAGAAAGGATTCGGTCATTGAAGTCGGCGCCCCTCACTCTGTTGACTTGCTCGCTCGCACGTTCAACAGCGATCCGAAGGCGTTCGTGTTCGACGGGTTTCAAGAGATAGTCAAGCGCGTGTATCTCAAACGCCCTCAGCGCAAATTTGTCGTAAGCCGTGACAAAGATTGTGGCCGGCATTCGGTCAAGAGGAATCGCTTCCAGAACACCGAACCCGTCTAGCTCCGGAATCTGAATGTCCAGAAACATGAGATCTGGAGATAACTTGTTAATCGCTACCACCGCCTCACGCCCGTCCTTGCACTCGCCAACGATCTCGAGAGCGGGGAAACCGGCCACAAGCCTCTTCATTCTCTTGCGCGCAACCGGCTCATCCTCGACTATCAACGTACGAATTCTCAACCTCTTCCTCCATCGGAGTGTCCACAAATGGAATTGTCAACTCGACTGTGAGTCCACCATTTGGGGACTGTACTAGATCGAGGCTTTGATGTTCGCCATATAGCTGGAAAAGACGGGCACGAGTATTCGACAACCCTATTCCTTCCTTGAATGATGCGACGTCGCGCTCCATCAGAGCGGGATTGTCGTCGCGGACTTGAACGTGGAGCATCTCGCTTTGTCGATGGGCTTTAATCTCAACGAGCCCGCCTATCGCACGGGGAGCGATCCCATATCTAATCGCGTTCTCCACTAGCGGCTGCAAAATCATACTGGGGATGTGGGCGGCTAATGATTCAGGCTCGACCTCGATTTTCACAGTTAATCGATCTTGGAATCGCACCTGTTCAATATCCAAATACCTCTCAAGGAAAGCCAATTCGTCCTTGAGCGGAACCTCCTGTACCCGAATGTTATCAAGACTGACGCGAAGCAGCGCACTGAGGCACGCGATCATCCTATCTGCACCGTCGCTATCGTAATGTACAAGCTCGGCAATTGTGTTCAGAGTATTAAATAGAAAATGGGGCTGGAGTTGCATGCTCAGCAACTCTAGCTGGGCTTGTGCGAGACGCCCTTCGAGTCTCGAAGCACTTAGTCGGTAGATTTCCTTTTCTCTCTCCGCTTTCTCCACTTCAGCCTGGATCATCACTCTCTTTAGGTTCTTGTCAGCCTCCTCGCCAAGGACGACCTGTCTGACGGCGTAGAATCGCTTGTAATGATCGAGAGCTTTTGCAAGATTTCCCTGTCGCTCATAGAGTTGAGAAAGTGAATAATGCGCGTTGAAGATTTGTCGATTGTCACCGATGCTTTTGGCTAACCTAAGACCTTTTGAGATGGAGTGGATTGCCTCGCCGTATTCCCTACGTCCAAAGAATAAAGCACCCAGTCCCAGGAAAACTTCAGTCTCCACGGGCTTGTTACCAGTATCTTGCGCGATTCTCAGCCCTTTCCCATAAGACTCCACGGCTTTCTCATGCTCTCCCATGGCGTGATAGAGCCGACCCAGATAATTGAAAAGCGCCGCTTCGTGGAATTTGATTCCACGGGTTTGCGAGTCTTCCAGAGCTTTCTGTAAATAGGAAAGCGCACTCGTGTGCTTTCCCATTAACATCTGAACCAAGCCTAGATTTGCGAGAGAAGCGTTCTCGGTGTAACTATCTCCGCTCTGTCGACTCCGCTCAACAGCCTGCAGATAATACTCAGCCGCCTCGCCATAATCTTCCAGTGCCTCATAGACGACTCCGATATTGACTAAGGTACTTTGCAAACCGCCAAGATCGTTGATCTCGGTTTTGATCCCTAGACTCTGGCGATAACAATCAAGCGCTTTAGCGTAATCGCCAAGCTGACAATAGACCTTGCCGATATTGTTGAATGATCTTGCGGCCCCAGGCTTGTCGTCAATCAGTTCACAAATCCGCAACCCTCTGGAATGACACTCGACGGCTTCCGAATACTTTCCCAAAGCTTCATAGATATTGATCAGGATGGTTAGGACGCTGGCAATTCCGTGCTTATCGTCCAACTGCTCAAATATGCCCAATGCATCGACCGCCTCATCCAGACCAACTTGGTTGTTTCCCAGTAGGTTATTGCAATAGGCACTATTCCTTAGACTGTAGGCGAGGCCTCTGTCGTACAAGTGGATTTCGGCCAAATGATGACTTTGAGTCGCTAACTCTAGGGCGCGCTTTGTGTCAACCTTAACGATACTCCAAGCCTGCTCGTTGAGAAGTTCGATCAGATCCACATCGTCGGCGGATTCCAAAGCGTCGCTTTTGATGGTTTCAGTTTCTCGGATTGATTCGTCCATATTGTAAGTCTCCCGAGACTATAACCACTCATGTTTCGGGGTCGAAGCGCTATTGAGCCTACCCCAATTTCGCTACCAGTCTAAAGTGGAAAAATCCGGGTTTGGGAGGTGCCTTCGAGCACCTGATTCGGGGTCAGACCGCACAGCGAGCTGTGTGGTCTGAAGCCGTTGTAATCGTTCTTGAACGCTTCGATCTTTTCCTTCGCATCATCGAGCGAAAGGAACCAGTTGACGTTTAAGCACTCGTCGCGAAAGCTGCCGTTGAAGGATTCGATAAACGGATTATCGGTTGGCTTTCCCGGCCGCGAGAAGTCCAGCGTCACTTCGTTTTCATAGGCCCACTGGTCCAACACCTTCGAGATGAACTCACTGCCGTTGTCCACCTGGATTCGTTTGGGTACCACTCACTTGTTTGATCCGTTCCATCACCGCGACTACGTCGAAGCCCTTCAAGCTCTGGCCCACCTCGATCTCCAAACATTCGCGGCTAAGTTATCGACTAAAGTTAGGCCCGGAAGCGACGGCCGTCAAACAGCTGATCGCTGACGAAGTCCATGCTCCAGCACTGATGTGGCCCAGTCAGCACCGGCCGCTCCTGCCGGTGCGCTGCCGTCTTACTTCGCCGTGGTCGTTTGCTGCGCAAATTCAGGCCTTCTTCCTTGTAAATTCGATAAGTTCGCTTGTGGTTGTCCGGCCAGCCTTCCCGTCGCAGCAGAATCTGGATGCGCTGCAAACCATACCTCACGCCCGTCTCGGCGATCTCTTTGATTCGCTGTCGCACGGCCCGATCGTCCTGTTTGTGCTCGACGTAACGAAGCACCGTTGATGGCCGGCATTGCTTATCTGATTGCTGCTCGTCTGATTTCTTAAGAGGACAACAATCCTGAAGGTGTTGACAGCATTCTTTCAACAAATCGTTCTCGTGTCAGTCGCTCTGAGTGCAAACTCGCAATCGCCGACTGCTCCTGTGCGCTGTACACCGGTCGCGGTCGGAGAGGTTGCTCCCGATTTCTTGCTTGAAGATCAAAACAAGAATAGAGTCGCGCTTGCCGCTCTCTCTAAGAGCCCGGTGGTCCTGGTCTTCTATCGTGGCTACTGGTGACCGTACTGCGCCCGGCAGTTAGCCGAACTACGCTCGTTGTTGAAGAAGGGTGAAAAACGTAAAGCTCTACGCAATTCAGCGTGGATCCTCCAGATGTGAGCAAGAGCTTCGCTGAGAAGCTTGGATCTGGCAAGGAGCGCTTTGCTTTCCAATCCTCTCCGACCCGGATCATAAGATCATCGACGCATACGGTCTGCGCGATCCCGCCTACGAAGGACAGAAATTCTATGGGATTCCGCATCCAGCGGTTTACGTCATCGACAAACCCGGAAAAGTCGCCCGGGCCAAGATTGAATCTAACTATCGCGATCGACCAGCTAATGATGAGATACGCGTGGCGCTTGATACTCTGAAAGTGATCAGGCCTTTTATTGTTTCTCAAGCTCACCGCCGGCTCGTCATGCCTCTTCCCCCGGGGAAAAGGCTCCCTACCTCCACTGGTTAATGTCTGTCTTACAATTGAGAGGCGCGGACCTTATCTCGGCCCATGGGGCGTTCGAAGGGAAGACACAGTAGTTGGGGCTTGAGAAGGACCGCACGTTCTTACACATTCACCGTTGTGGTCATAAATCAGAAAGTTCTCAAGGACAGCTACCTCGCCGTATCGATCTCAAAGCGGCAGCGCGGTGAACCGCTCCGATCGCAACGTTCTTGCACAGGCGCTCCGACGATCTCCGCCACCAGAGCTTCCGCGAGTTGGCAAACTTCCGGGTGTTCGGCAACCGCGGTGCCGAGTGGACAACTCCCGCTGCTGATCAGCAGCTTGCCGTTTTGTTTCTCAACGCGCGCGGCGCCGCCCAGTGCTGCCAATACTCTCAGCACATTTTGCGCGCGGCTTTGCAAACTACCTCGCTTGGTTAAAGACTGGCCAGCGGCTAACGAAGACCCGACTTCGCGCAAGACGTTCTTTACCGCTTTGGGCGCAAGCCGCCCTTTCAGCACAGTAATGAGTTGATTAAGCAGCACGTCATACGCTTTGGGAAAAAGATGCTCGGCCTCGGTCGTCAATTCATAAGCGAAATGTGGCTTGCGGCGGCCGCGCTGCACCCCACTCTGCCGGACCAGCCCGTCTCGCTCTAGTGACAGCAAGTGTGCCCGCACGGCGTTATCGGTCAACGCGAGCTCTTCTACTAACTGATTGACAGTTTTGGTCCTCTCACGCAGTAATGTGACAATTCGGCCTCGCGTACTGTCAAAGAAGCGTTCACCTAGTTTTGTGGCCCTCATGATTGGTTCCTCGACGGGAGTATACATTTTTCTTACAGTAAACACAATAAGTCAAGGTGATACTTGACTTATTAGAATAAATCTGTATTCTAATGCAAAAGGCGGTTTCGCGCCGGATTAAACCAGCAACTTTTTCAACTTGAGGAGGAAACTAAGGGATGGAACACATATTCGACAACAGAGCAGAAATTGGTTCTTTGGGCGAGGCAAAGGCCAGCATCTCCCAACCCGGATATCAGGCTTACCAAATCTTGCACCTCGGCTTTACCGTCGCGCCGATTCTCGCCGGGCTCGACAAGTTTTTCAATGTACTCGTCAATTGGGATCAATACCTGCCGCCGTTCGTCAACAAGCTGGCCGGGGGGCATGGCCACGAAATAATGCTCGCGGTGGGTGTCATTGAGATCATCGCGGGTCTCGGCGTCGCCTTCAAGCCGAAGGTCTTCGCCTACGTTGTTTCGGCCTGGCTCTTACTGATCGTCGTTAACCTGCTGATGATTCCTGGTTACTTCGACGTGGCCTTGCGGGATTTCGGACTGGCGCTAGGCGCGCTTGCACTCGCCCGCCTGAGCCACGAATTTGATCGCTGAATCTAACATAAGGAGCAAATGAATGCTTAGCACATCAAAAGTGGCATCAGCCGATCATCGGTTCTCTTACAAACAGAGGCGAGGATCCGGAGTGGCGTTCGACCTGAAGGGTTCACTGCCCGTTCGACTGCGGCTCGTGAATCCGAGAACCGTCGAGCGAGTGGCCGAGGCGCGTCTGCCGACGGAGTTCGGCGAGTTCCGCATCATCGGCTACCGATCGCTCACTTCCAATGAAGAGTTTGTCGCGCTCGTCCGAGGCGATCTGCAAAGTGATCGCCCGACACTCATTCGCATCCATTCGCAGTGTATGACTGGGGACGTGTTCGGCTCCGTTAAGTGTGACTGCGGTCGGCAGCTCCGCACCGCGATGGAATTGATCGAACGGGAAGGACGCGGAGCAATTGTCTATCAGCAGCAAGAAGGGCGCGGCATCGGCATCATCAACAAGATTCGCGCCTACGCGCTGCAAGACGAAGGCGCGGACACCATTGAGGCCAACCTGCGGTTGGGTTTGGACGTGGATCGTCGTCAGTACCAACAGTGCGCGGAAATCTTTCTCGACCTGGGCCTGCGCCAAGTGCGTGTGATGTCCAACAACCCGGCAAAGATTCGCGCCCTCGAAGACGCCGGTCTCAGGGTCAGTGCACGCGTGGCGCTCGAGGTTCCGCCGACGGCCGCAGCATTACACTACTTACGCACCAAGAAGGAAAAGATGGGCCACCTACTGGAAGCGGTGTGAAAAGAGAGAGGCAAATTTCCGCCAGCAATAACTTTTGGTTGTTCAAGACAACCGCTTGCTGACTGTTGATTGTCAAGAAGCGAACCCGAAAGCACGGATAAGATTCAAGCATCATGCAGTTCCTGCTAGACAAGAAACTAAAGACCACGTTGTTTGCGCAAGCTCGTGCGCAGTTACTAGCGGCGCTACACCTGGGAAAGGTGCGCGTAGGTGATCGGCTACCAAGCGTCCGTCAGATCGCATTGAGCAACAAAATCAATGCCAAGACAGCTTCCTTGATCTATCAGCACCTTTGCGAAGAAGGTTACGTTAATCTTCGCGCGGGTTCTGGAGTGTATGTTGCAGACACCGAAAAAGCGAATCTAGAGGAGGCCTACTGTCTCTCACTGTTCCGACTGATAACGTCGCATCTTTCTGAAGCCAGCCGGCTCAAACTTGAGCCCCTGGATTACTCAAAGCTCGTTCAAAAGTTTCTCAGCGAAGCGCAACTCAAGCGTCTTCGCCTGGCCGTTGTGGAATGCAACGAGGAGCAGATTGAAGTGTTCTCAAGCGAACTCTCGAACCGTCTGGGCCCAAATGTATACCCGCTCTTACTCAGCAAATTGGAGAACCCCGACCGTGCCTTAGCCAGTGTACTGTCGCGTGTAGACTACTTCGCCACGACGGATTACCACTTCAAGCAGGTCAAAGCGTTGACCTCGAAGTATCAGAAAAAACTTCTTCGCCTGCGTCTCAACCCGGCCTTCGTACCGCAGATCATCGCCGCGGCCCATGCAGGTCGAGTAGTGATGGTGGTATCGAATACTGATTACTTCCCCGCGTTTCGTCGGAGCCTACTCAGCATAAGCACGCCGCGCAAGGTCGTTGACCGCATAGTTGCGGTTGATTGCGGCGACGCCGTTCGCATCCGCGCAGCCTTGTCGCAGGCGCGCGCCGTTTACGTCTCGGCCATTTGTGATGTCCGCGCCCGCAGGCTGATCCCTAAACACGTGAAAGAACTTAAATTCGAGAGCATTATCTCTCCCGGGTCCATGGAACAGCTTGAAGCGGTTCTGAGGTTCTATGTTTACAAGTAGATCTGCGTCCGTGTTCGCGACTCTCAACTGGCACAGTTTAATGACTGGGCCAGATTGTTCCATTTATCTAGAGTGCGCGCAGTGCTACTTTACGACTGCCAGATTCAACACAAAACAAAGTTCGACCATTCGATTTCTTCGGTGAGGAGGAGCGTTATGTCACCCAATGTCGCTTTCGAGAAGAGCGAGTCCGATCAATCCCGCGTCCGGATCGCCACCCTGCTAAAGATCATTGCGTTGCTTGTCTTTGTAGCTGCCGGACTCGTGTATTTCACTTCCAAAGGTTTCAGTCAAACAGATCGAGACCAGGGCCGCAAGATGGGTTTCGATGGCCAGATCAGCAGTAACGCGCAGCAGATGTTCGAGGAGGGACGCCGGATCTTCCGCTATGACACCTTCGGTGATGAAGTCTATTGGACAGACAAGCTCAAGCTTCATGAAGCAATTGAAGGCAGCAAATTTGGCGGTGTCGGCTCAGGCGTCAGCCCGAAGACCGCGCTCGCCGTCGGCTTGAAAGTTGATATGGATGCGCTTCCCCCGGACTTGGTGGAGAAGATCAAGAAGGGTGAAGTCAACCTGGACGATCCTGCGACCACGCTCGCGCTTATTAACCTCAACTCAGTTCTGGGGGTGAAAGGGACCTTCAATCAGGACGGCAGTCTAAAGGCTGTCGGTCTCAGTTGCGCCGTTTGTCACTCAACGGTTGACGATGCTTTCGCGCCCGGCATTGGACACCGGCTGGACGGCTGGCCCAATCAGGATCTAAACGTAGGTGCAATCGTGTCGCTCGCTCCGGATCTGAGTGTGCTTACGAGCCTGCTGCGAGTCGATGAACCGACGGTTAAGAAGGTGCTCGCCAGCTGGGGACCAGGAAAGTTCGACGCGGAGTTGAACCTCGATGGCAAAGCGTTTCGTCCCGATGGCAAGCCCGCTGCCACGCTCATTCCGCCTGCGTTCGGAATGGCTGGCGTCAATTTGCATACATGGGGTGGTGGCTGGGGCACTGTCACTTACTGGAACGCCTTCGTTGGCAACCTCGAGTTGCAGGGACAGGGGACTTTCTTTGATGCGCGCCTGAACGACGCGAAGAAGTACCCCGTTGCTGCTCGCGCTGGTTTCGGGAACAAGCGGAGCGCCACCGACATGGTGACAGCCAAATTGGCCGCGCTTCAATTTTACCAACTGGCAATCCCTCCGCCGAGGCCACCCGAGGGAAGTTTTGAACCGGCCGCAGCCGCTCGTGGAGAAATGGTCTTCAAGGGCAAAGCAAGCTGCGCGCAGTGTCACGTGCCGCCGCTCTTTACGGAACCGGGCTGGAATACGCACAAGGCTTCGGAGATCGGGATAGACGATTTCCAGGCGAATCGTGCGCCCGATAATTCTTATCGCACAACTCCCTTGCGCGGACTCTTTGCACACATGAAACGCGGCTTTTATCACGACGGGCGCTTTGCGACCTTGCTCGATGTAGTCAACCACTACAACAGCTTCAAGCGCCTGAATCTGAACGAACAGGAAAAGAGAGATCTCGTTGAATACCTGAAGTCTCTGTAGAAAGTTTCAGAATGAGCCACGGCGAGCGCAGTCTCGCGATTGCGGGAATGACACCAAAGGAGGAAAAGGATCAAATGGCAGAAGTTACAGTTCGGGCAACACCAAACGGCCCTTTCGTAGTTCAGGGCCTCATTGAACTGCTTGACACGGCTGGCGACAAGTACACTCTCGACAAAGAAAGCATCGCTCTTTGTCGCTGCGGCCACTCAGAGAACAAGCCGTTCTGCGATGGCACCCACAGCAAGATCGGTTTCCAGGCTAATGAGAAGGTGGCTAACCGGAAGGTCTGACATGAAATAGAGTTTTTGTTTTGAGCGGGAGGTCACAGTGCCGATGGTGTTCGCCCAGCTCGGCTTTGACATTCTACTTGGCTGGGATTCGACATGAGATTCGTCGGTTGGATAGGAACGGCGCTTGTCGTTATTGCTTACTACCCACAGATACATCATCTGCTAGCGGAACGGTGCGCGTGGGGCATAAGCGTTTCAACCTGGGTGATATGGCTCGTCGCCAGCGTGCTACTCTTGAGCTATTGCATATTCCGTCAAGAGGTTCTGCTGAGTGTGGTGCAAGTGACCAATATCGCGTCTATCCTGACAACCATCATGCTCGTGCGCAGAAGCAACAACATCTGTCCGTATCATCTGAAGAGTACCGAGACGATCGCCCGGCAATGAGAGGAGACAGGGATCTACCAAGGTGAGAAAAGCCTGAGATGGCAACTTATCGAGAATTGGTTCTCAAGTACCGGCTGTTCATGAAGATCTATCCATTTGCGCGGTATGCAATCAAGCCAGCCCCATGCGCGAAACTCCAAAAGTCGCTGAACCTGGCTAGCGTGGCGCTGGTTACGACCGCCGGGTTGCACACCCCAGAGCAAGCGGGCTTCGATAGTTTTTTGAAAGATGGCGATGCTTCTTTCCGCGAAATTCCCAACACCGTTACGCCGAGACTCGTTGATCGAATCGCATAAGAGCGACTCTTTCGATCATTCCGGCATCCAGGCTGATCGCAATCTGGCGTTTCCTTTGGATCGTTGTCGTGAACTCGTCGCCGGTGGCGAAATCGGCGCACTCAATAACCGCCACTTCAGCTTCATGGGCTCGATTCTCAGGCCAAAGCGTCTGCTCACTGAGACTGCGCCACAAGTCGCCGAGCGATTGCGCGCGGACGGAGTTGACGTGGCGTTTCTGACCCCTGTTTGACCGATGTGAATGCAGACCGTTGGTCTGATTCAAGCCGCCATCGAACGCGCCGGCATCACGACCGTCTCGATCTCGCTCTTGCACGAAGTCACGGACATGTTGCGTACATGCACCAGACATTCAAGTTGGCACGCCGAGCCACGGCAAGACGTATTTTATCAACAGAAAATAACCGACTATCAATAAATGGAAATACTAACCATTCAGGCATGACTACGAACCTCGCTTACGTTTTATGATTCTTAAGAGCCTTGAACCCATTGAGCGACGTGACGCGACCATAGTCGCCGCGGTTGCGGTGATCAGGCGGTGAACGCGAACCGGTTCCGGCAAGCCACGCAAGCGCGCGTCGAATCTCTTCTTCGTGCGGAACTGTCGCTTGTCACCATTTCCTTCCGTTTCTAAGTGAGTTCCAGTATCAGAACACGCAACATGCAGAGAGCAAAACGCGGGAGTCAGCGCTATCGATCCTGCGCCTTCTTGCTTGCCATCAGCGACTTCATTAAGCCATTGCCTTGCACTTTCCTGGGCGGCTCATGAATCTTTCGAAAAGGCAATAACTTACCTTTTCCCCCGATAGTCGGATTCGCAGTTCTAAAACGCAGATTGAGGATTAATGCCTTCGGCGAGACTTGGACGAACGTCTAATGCCTTGATAGCTCACATGCCCGGCAGTCTTTCCGGCAAGTCCAATTCATCATCGACAATATCTTCCACATGAATGCCCGCCGCTCTCGCATGTTGTGGAAGAACAAGTAAATGAGGCTTAGTAGTTCCTAACTCAAACTCAGAAATGCGACGGTAGTCCATCTGCGCTTCCAGTCCCAACTGTCTAAGCAACTCTGACTGAGACAGACCCATGGCGAGTCGAATCTGCAAGAGTTTCGCCGGCAGACGCTCTGGCCTCACGCAAGCCCGTCTCGCCATTAGGAGTCACCTCCCAATGGAAACAAGCGATGCTCATCACGGTTGACACTATCTGGACTTCCAGATGGACTGCCTTCGCATTTCCGATTCACCGTGAGTTGGAACCTTCCATGCTCAACGGCGATGCTCATCTCTCGAGTTGACGGATGGTGAGCTACGCATTTGGCCGTTGCTGATTTTCAAAGACTAAGAACCTCCAGAGCATATCAGACCGCGGGTGCTTTAGATCAGACGTTTTTCGAGGTTCCTCATTCAATCGTGAACAAAACCTGTAGGGTAGCCCAGGTTGGGCAGAACGAGAGTCCCAGTTTCGCTGTCGGCAGCGATTGGTAGTTGCGATTTGCTCTGATTAAGAGCGCAGGAAAACGGAGCTACGCAGATCGAGCTCGGCGATTAATGTCTGGCACGACCTCCCGGCTTAGAAATAGGGAGCGCTCGGTGCTCACGGGCCGTTGCTAGGTGAGGACGCAGCGGCCTCCTATTTGATGCAAACGTATCGGGTTGAATCTAAAGGATGGCGACTCACTTCGCGAGCGCGTCGTCAAGAAAACAGCGGTCCAATCCCGATATTGAACACAGAGGCCAAAGCGGTGGCTACGTTTTGCGGATTGGCAAAGCAAATGCAGTTCCTAATCTTTATCGCAATCAAGGTTACATGACGGTACAGGACCACAATAAGACACTGACTATTCTTTTTGGTGGGCTTGGCGCGTTTTTCACGCGCGGCCTCGTCGCCTCACCCTGGATCATCGCGCAGAACTTCGCGCGCGCTGATCTAGTCGTACGGGCAGTCTTAATCTTTGGTGTGATTTTTACTAACCTCGACAAAAAAGGCGGGACGCTATTCACGAGTCAAAGAGAAGGCCGCAATCAGAGATGGTTGATATCAACTCCCCGACACTGTCGGCGCCGGGGGAGAAACCTTCGTTTCAGACTCACCGCAGACATGATCGAGAAAGGGTGCTCGCGCGCGTGACTACCGCGTGGCACCCTCTCCTTCGAAAAAATTCAAGCCCACTCTCCCGAATCAGGTTCATCGAAAGCATCGACAGCCGCCCTCGCGGCCTGCGCTGCCCCATCGTCACTCCCATAGTGGCGACTGTCATGATGATTATGGCACGCGAGTACGTGGCCGGCACAAACCGAAACTCCTGCCGCTTGGGTTGTTCAGGGCATCTGATGGTCGGCCTATTTGGATCGCCATGAACAGGGTAAGCAAAATGATGCTGAGCCTTTCGGATAGCTTTACGCTTTCCTGCCTAAAGCAACTTCTTCCGGAGGATGCTTGGGATATTGTGTTCAGTGAACTTCATCTTGAGGAGGTTGAGCTCTTGGCTGATTAGGTATTGATGGCTTAAGCCGACCCTGATCGAGGGACTCGGAAAGTGTCTCAATCTCTGCGGATGAAGGCTTCCATACCAAAGCAATGAACTTCCGATTCTCAAAGAAGGTCAGTAACCAAGCTGAACTCATTGGAATATCCTCAAAAGCATCGAAGACCTCAAACTGATACTGAAAGATCTCAGGCTCGCGATGATAGATCGGCATTGCTTCTACAAATTCGTCCGGGACTACAAATCTAAGAACGTCAACGTAAACTCTCTCGTCAGGAACCGGAGACCACAGTTTGTGGTGATAATGAAGCCCTCGCACCACCTTCCTCATCACTCTCAGAAAACGGACATCGGACGCGGGATAAATCCTATGTCTCTCACCCTCTGGAGTCTCAACGGGACGCATCTGAGCCCAGACGTCTAGGAATCGTCGCCGGCCGTCCTCGTTGCGCAAACTGCGATTAACTTTCCCGTCCCACAACTCCTTTACCGATGGATTGGGCTCTCCTGCAAGCGTTAGGATTGTTCGAAAGTGCGGTTCGTCGTCCGACCAACTGTGATTGCATGCCCTACAGGCCGGAACCTTCAACCGCTGGATCGTCGAGTTGGATTTTGACGGTGGGTACAGCGAATTCGGTATCACATGATCCGAGGTTTCTGCGTTCGCGATCCCACAATATGCGCAAGCGTTTTTCATTTCCTCACGGAGAACTAATTCTGAATATCAGTCGACGGGACCGAGAGCGTTGCCCTTGCCGCCCGAAGCCATTGCCTGGTTGATGAATTGTCAATCGCTGCTGCATTTTTCGTTGCGTAGTCGACGAACCAGTGAATTAGTCCATCCCATACTCGTAGATCTCCGGCAGGACACAAATGCCAACCCAACTCCGCCAGACTCCAATTCATTTTTGCGAAATTGTGGGCCATCGATGTTGTAATTAAATTCGATTCCGCATCTGTGCCCCCTCGCGTCACCGGCACAAGATGGTCTACCGTAGCAGCAATCTCCCAATACGCCGGGTGAGTAACATCCGTCTTCCAATTTGGATGATAAGGGAACGCTTCGGGAAGGGCTGAGGAAAGCACGCGCAAGACCGGCGGGAATATCAGGCGATCGCCTGAATACCGGTCAATGAATCCGTCGCGCACGAATACTCCGGTCGATGCGAGCGGTCCGTAACGTCTCTTGCTCACGGCCTCAGGCGCAAATGGATAGTGCCCCTGCAAGATGGCAATCGCCTTGTCTCGGCCATTCTCAGACAGTGCGTTGCAGACTTCAGCTATGGTATCGCTCTTCTCCATCGCTAATCCATCTGGCGAATCAAGGGCTCAAGCATACAACCGGTCAGTCAGATATAGAACTTGAACGGCAAACGAGGCTCAGACAGCACTGGTGCGGAGACAAGAATATCGCCAATAGCGTCGGCAAAGCGGATCGTAACCGGTTCGCGGTCATTGAATAGACAAGTGTTGAAATTGATCTTGCTTAGTGAGAGTACGTCGGCCAATACGGTTTCCAATGTAGCATCTCCCCTTCGCACTGAAACTTGAAGAGGGTTCGGCGTGTCGGGTCCCATATAAGTGTCGAGTCTCGGCACGTAACCTGAAGTCCAGAGAAAGGCGGACTTGTTACTAGTCACCATTGCCGTCCCTCTAATCGTAGGATAGCTGCCTGGACGGTAAAGCTTGAGTTGATCCCACGCGTCAGCGATTTGAACGCCAACAATATTTGTACCGGTGCCCTCGCAAGCCTCAGTAAACCCATCCCACTCATCATCGCTAAACGAAGATTTGGCGTGAATGAATAACTCAGCGGGATAGTTTGGATGCTTGCTCCGATACTCACTCAAAACCATAGTCACAAGTTTTTGCGCAGCTGGACGATCAAGATGAAACTGCCTGATGTCCGGTTGATACCATGGCCCTAATGCGCCACGAAACACTACGCCTTCCCCGTCCGAAAGAAACATCTGCGCGGCGCAGCAAGCATGTCGTTGGTCATCTTGTTTCGGCTGTTGTTTATAGACGAGACCCACGTAGCATACGCCGGACCGGACGTTTGCAAGCTGCCATGGTCGGCCCCCGCTCTTATAGTACGAGGCAGTACATAGCTTCCAAGCAATTGTCGCCGGATCCTCAACGCGGCGCTTCAAATCTGTTGAATTTGCCTTTAAGAACTCATGCGGCGTAAGCGTCGTTTCCCGCACTATCTGGGTAACGATCTGATGGTCTAATAAACGCGCTTTGAGTTGTCGTCGAAAGTTCTTAGCGTATCTGTAGACTTTCGCTTCTTCTTCCGCCTCGCCGAACAGAGTCGGGTTGATTGCGAGATCGGCAACCTGGCTTTCCTTTAGAACTATCTTTCCCGGGACTCGCTCCGCTATGGCGATCGTCGACTTCGGGCGACCAAGTTCATAAACAAACTCCGGAATTACGACAAACCAAAAATCGGGCGGATCTTCATCTCGGTTGCGGTCAGCGACCAACCGCTCCACAAACGCATCCACAGCGGTCTTTATCGCTTCGTGCCTATTCGATATGTGCATCGCTTCGAACAAATCTTTTTCATCTATGTCGGTGATGGTGCGTGATGGACTGGTCGGCCATGTTGCGAAGAATGCTTCGTTGAAGCCCGGAAATGCGACATGGTGAGTCTCGATAGCCTTAGACATCCGTCCTCGTTCCGGCACATCGATAAAATTCGACACTTGATTGGACCACTCATTGAAACGCCGCAATGACGACGTGGTGCCAATAACTCCGTAACGTATCTGTCGTGGCTGAGGTCCCGCGTCAACTGGTCCAAACAAGTACAGACCATCCCTCGGATAGTCGACTGTCTGCCCAAAGCGGAACGCGAGTTTGGGTTCAGGTATGTGAATCAGGCGAGGCTGACTCATTGGGTACCCTCCTCGCCTTCGATGGCTTCGGAAGTCTCATCCCAAGAGTCAATCTCTATATCTGGATCATCCTCATCTAACGGCAATTCGCCAGCATGAAGAACACTAACCGGACAAACAAAACTCGCGGGCGGTAAACCAAGAATCATGTGTTCGCTTTCTGACACCTGCAACGCGATCTGCGACTGGCCACCACCAAGCCACCATAAAAAAGCCAACATCATGTCTCTCCATCGCGCGTTTCGCCACGATTTTGCGAACGAACGCCGCAGACGATGCATGCGCTTCGGGTCATCAATGGCATCAAGCCCGTTTTCAGTGAAGATTATGCGGGCGGACAGCCGAGCGTGCCGGACGGGAGCTGTCCGAACCTGAACACTAATGCCGTAGTGCCAATGAACCCTGCGTTTGTCAGATATTCCGATTACCTGTCGCCGCCCTGTCTGCCGGTTTATGCCGTAACGAATTTGAGTTTTTGGGACAGTGCGAATGTTACCCCACCAAGTCAGTCGGCCACCCGAGCCTTCGTAGTGAGTAAGCCCGCGGCCGCGGAAAAAGTTTTCGAATGCCTGATTGGCCAGGTCGGAGAATTGCCGCCTTGCTTCAAAAGCTTCTATTTTCAAATCAGGCCAACCATTTTCGAGAAATTCGTCAACCGACAAGTGTAGAGCGACCTTGGACGACATCTCTGGCGGCAGGACGCCATTCATGTTTGGAGTCGCGAAGCTGAGAACTCCTTCATTAAATGGAACGACTGGCCAGGCGTGCTTGGCCCTGTCTTGAAAATTCTCGATCGAGAGAGTGGCGTCAGACTGCTCCCAATAGTGAATGTAGTCAGGTAGTTTGTTAACCAGAAGCCAGTTCGAAACCAATGCCTCAGGCTGCTCGACTAATCTCGTTGAGCCCAAGCTCTGCGCCGCTAACCAATTTGCTATTGGTCTCCCTGAACGACGCGGGATCTTGTGCACGTTAACCACTAGGTCAACTAGTTCTGCCAGACCAGATGCCCAACTTTCGCTGAAATCCACATACTGAGCTTGCACTATTCTAAATGGGGCTTCATAGGGCTTGAGCCGAAGAGGGATGATGAACTCTGAGTCTTTGAGCGAACTGGACAATTGGGCGCCAATCTCGATCTCATTTCGAACTCCTTGTTTATCAAGTCCGAGAGGCGTGCAGACTAGCAGCATCTTAATCGCGCGTGTGCGCAGCGCAACTTCTAACTCGCGCGACCAATCGGAGCCGCCGCGCAATCGCATGACATCAGCCCACACCTCGTACCCCATGGCCGCCAGTTTGGCCCCAAGCCAAAGGGCGAACGCGTTGTCTTCCGGATTCGCATGAGAAATGAATAGGGCTTCGCGAGACTGCATTGGTTAGAGTTACTGTTCTTTGTCTTCAGAGTGAGTCAACTAAGCGACGTAGTGTCCCTCTTCTGTTTCGCGGGCCTGTCCAAGCGAGACAAGCGTCTGCAAAAGCTCTTCAACTCGCTCAACTTTTGCACGAGAAAAATTCTTGGCCAACTGTTTCGGAGTAACAGCGCCGACTTGTGAAGTTAGAGCTTGACGGACAGCGCGTGCCTGTTCGGGAATGGTCTTCGGCCAGTTCAACTTCGCCGTCTTCTTGGCAGCGGGGAGAGCGCCTTCGACGTCCGTACCAAACGCGGCAGCGACCCCTTCGGTTGGCTTCTGGTACTCAGGTCGGAGCCATCGAATTGTACCGGTACGCTCCTCCTCCACTCGCTCCGAGTTGAGCTGAACCAGTCGGCCCAAGACTTCTTCGTCCGAGAGACCGACTGGCCAGCCGTACGCTTGGAAGACTGCCGCATCGAGATCATCCTGAATCTGCAGAAGAATAGAGATCAAACCGTCGTCGTTGGTTACGAGATCTTTATCATTCAATGGCTCATTGGTCCGCAGCTTCTCTAGGACGTTGTACATATCAGTAATAGTGAGATGCGGATGCAACTCCTGCTGTCGCTTACGGTGTGCATCAAGTTGTTCACCCAGTGTACGAATGCGCTCCTTCTGCGAGTCATCTGAGTTCGGAAATGGGAACCTCTCAAAGCAAGCAGTCTTTACATAAACCGGATCGTTTCCCACACCAAGATGACTTCCTGCCGCGAGTGCCCATGTAACGTGCGCTCGACTCGACAACAGACCCAGAAAGTAAGCATCGTCGACTGCGATGTTCACGAGTTTGTTATCTGGCAAGATCGAACGATCAAGAAAAACGAAGAATCGATGTTTTGACGTCTCGACTGTGGCTATGTAACGGCGCAAGTCCGCGAGGGCGGGGCGGAACGTGCTTATAGGTTCCCCAAAAATCCACCAGTTATCGCGACGTGAAGGTCGGTTGTTGTGATCCCGTTCTGGTTTTACACGTTCATAAACCCATTGATAAACCTCAGGGTAATTCGCTCGTACCTCCTCTATGTTTAGGCCAAACAGGTCGATCACCATTACATTGCGCGAAACGCTCGTTATGTCCCGACCATTGAGGTAGTGTCGGATGTGGTTTTCAAGTCCCGGAACGCGCCCAAGCCCTAACTGCGTTGCTTCCTCTGGTGTGACAATAAATCCGGCCCCATGAAGAACGACGCCGCGATTACTCAATCGTTCATTGGCTCTTAGTGTTTGGGAACCGCCGACGTTTGCCCCGATCGTGAGATCGGAAAGGATCTTTCCTCGCCGTTCGGATAATTCAACTTCAACTGCCTCGCCCGTTCCTTCCGTCTCTCGTACAACTAGACTAAGCACTCCATCACGATTCCCCGCTTCGCCCACTGTCATGGAGATGCGAACATTCGCACCGTCCACGCCATCAACCCACGGGTGATCGGGCACGGCGAAGACAAGTGCCACAGGATCCTTTGCAGTCATGTGCTTCTCTAAGACTCGACGATTGAAGGTCTGCCGCAAGCTGTTGGTAGCAATGAGCCCGAAGCGTTTAGTTTGACCGCCTCGAGCCAACTCCGCAGCCCTATCCCACCAATACATCACGTAATCACTCGATTCAGGGATATGCCCATAAACATGTCTAAGAGTTTCCGTGTATCCATCACCGAGAGCTGAGCGCATTCGTGAGTTCCCTATGAAGGGCGGATTACCCACAATGAAATCCGCCTCAGGCCAGTCCGCCTTGCGAGCGTTCACATAACGTAGAAGAGGAGTCCGGGCAGTCTCATCTGGAACCTCTTCCTGCGTCACCGGATGTTTCTTAAAAGAGCGTCCATCCCATCGAGTCACTGGCTTCCCTGATTCGTCAGTAACAACCTCTTCAGCGTCATAGGCTAGCACCGCATCGCGGCATTCGATATTATGAAACTTCCGGATCACCGGTTCGGGCGGGTTAGCCTCACCGCGCGTCCGAAAATGCCATTGCAGATAACCGATCCAAAGCACGAGATCGCTGATTGCTGTTGCTCGTGGATTCTTCTCTATTCCCAGCAACTGATGCGGATCAACCGTCATTCCGGCGTCTTCTAGAATTCCTTGCTTTTCGCCAAAGCCATGTAAGGCGTCAAGCACCTCTCCTTCGAGGCGTTTCATATGTTCCAACGTCACGTAGAGAAAGTTCCCGCTACCGCAGGCTGGATCCAAGACTCGAACCCGACAGAGTCGGCGATGGAAGAGCTTGACCTCCTCCGCCGCTTCTTTGAGTTTGCCTGCCTGGGCCAGCGTAATGGCTGCTGCTAGGGCGCCGCCCCATTCTTCTCTTAGCGGTTCAATTACCGTTGGCATCACGAGGCGTTCCACATACGCGCGAGGTGTGAAATGCGCGCCCCGAAGCTGACGCTCAAGCGGATCAAGTGCCCTTTCTAGGAGCGTGCCAAAGATTGCAGGCTCAACGTCACCCCAGTCCGATTTGCTTGCTGCAATTAATAGATCAAGCTGCCTTTCGGTAATCGGCAGCGCCTCGAATGTCTCAAAAAGACCTCCGTTAAATCGGAGCAAGTTCTCTCGCATGATCGGTGAAAAGCCACCCGCGTTCATGGTTTCCCAGAGACTGGAAACCATTGCTGGGAACTTGGCGACTTCTCCATGGAGGCTCTCAAGTAGTTCAGTCCACTTGTTCGGTGGCAAGAGTTTCACATCTTCGGCAAACATGGTGAAGATCGCCCGCATTAGAAAATTGGCAACGCGCTCTGGGGAATGACCTGACTGCTCAAGTGAGTGCGCCAAGTCAGCAAGTCTCTCAGCCATCTCACGCGTTACACGAGCCGTACGGCGGCTCGGATCAAGCGCCAAGGGATCAGTCCAGATGAGACGAAGCCGCTCTCTTACGTCATCGCGGGCGAGATCATCAAGTGAGATTCGGTAGCTGCGCGCGTCAGGAAACGGTAAATACGTTCGCCCTGCACGACTGAAATCTGAGTAAAGTTCAAACGAGTGCCCTACATCGACAACGACCACGAAAGGAGGATTCTCTTCAGCGAGTGGGAGCGCCCTGACATACTGCTCTGCCTGTCCGCGAGCGACACGCATCGCGACATCCCAGCCACTAGTTCCGCGCACGGCCATGCCTTTTCTACCGTAGCGTCCACGAGAGGCAATCAGATCTGATTCAGCGCCAAATAGCGGAACACTGGCTGCGACACGATCACTTCCTTGCTTCGCTTCGAGAACAAAACAGCCACGCTTGTATAGATCGATTCGACCAGTACTGGTTGTGCCATCGCCATTATTGAAAATCACGGCCCGCTCAAAGACATAGGCATTCTGCTCGTCGTCAGTCTGGGTAGGTTGTGGTCTGAGTACTTCCAGCAAATCGGTGAGTTCACTGAGAAAGAGTTGGTAGTTCGCGCGCTCCGCCGCACCAGATTCTTTCCAGCGCTTTATGAACTCCTGAATCGAGGTAAAGGTGGGACCTGTCGTCATAGCGAAACTTTCGAAGCGTTTGAGGTTAACTCCCGATTATCTCCTTATTTCGACGCTCAGGCTTACAATCTCCTGCTGGTGTGGTAACGACCTGCAATCTGGCTTTGCAGTTCCGATAGTATCAGAGTTGGCCAACAGGCTAAATATTAGGTATAGCAGTTTTGCAAATGTGCTCAGAGTTGATTACTGAACTTTTTCGGTAGCGCTGGGGATTTGTGTCGACTGGCGACTGAACCGAGGAGATTTTCAAACCTTTCGTGGTTACTTTTGGAGACAATATGATTTCGGATGAAAAGGTTAAGCGCGATCTTCCTACTCTGCGGAAGAAGTTAATGCAATTGCGAGAGCTCGCCGAGTCGATGCCGCCAAAAGCTTTCGAGTATGATGAAAGCAACCATTTTGCATTCATGTGCCTTATGTATCTGGCTAAACAAAAAGAGCACGCTTCTTCGGTATTGTGCCTTATCGATGGCGGACACAATCGTGATGCCGGTCTCATAGCTCGAAGCATGTGTGAAGGACTCGCACAACTGAAGTGGGCAGCCCTAGATGCGGAAAATCGGCCTTTGCGATGGCGAGCTTTTGCGTACATCTGTGACTGGAGAACCATGAATGCCAAGATTGCTAAAGGGGTTGCTGTCGCCTCGCAAGCCAGCGAAACAATTCGTCAAGGAATGGACCGATTTGGCGATCTGTTTCTTACAAGAAAGGCATTGGGCTGCCGTCGAAAAGGAAAACCTTTGCCTAGCGATCCTTACTCAAAGGACTGGTTAGGCGGGCGCGGATACTCAAGCATATTCTCAGAGATTAAGGGAGAGATCCTACGAGAGAGCATCTATTCGCCGCTTTCCTCTTGGCAACATTGGACGTGTGAGGAAATGGGCAGTGTAATAACTAGAGGAAGCAATAAGGTGTCCTGGCTGCCACCTTCCGATCGCGAAGCCGCTCGTTCCCTTGCTACTGCATTCCAGTGCCTTTATGAAGTTTTGGAGGTTGCGGATATCTATCTCGAGTTCGGATTCTCCAAACAACTTGCAGGTGTACGAGACAGTTATGTGGGCTCACTCACTGCCGCTGTAGCAGGATAGGCCCGTTCTACGATTGTGATCGGGAGGATCATAAATTATGGGTACTGATTTACAAGCCGTCGAGGAGCGAGAACGAAAGCGATACAGCCTGCTGAAGACTTTATATGATGCTGCTGGCGATGATACGACTGACGGCATACATTACAAGCAAGCTTTCGAGCAAGCCCAGCTCGAAGAGGACGAGGGACATGACATTCTTGAATATCTTAATCAAAAAGGATTACTGAGCAATCGGACCGGAATTGGCTGGCTCGCACTTTCACATGAGGGAATTGTCGAGATGGAAGCTTCGATCATGCGTCCGGAAAACGCCACTGAGCACTTTGGTCCGGCAGCCGTTCAGCGGTTCTACGCGGCGGTAGGAGTTGTTCAGAACGCTCCAAAAAGCACCACACACGTCACGCAAAACAACGAATTTCTTGCACGGTCTCTCAATTCCGATCAACAACTCGTCAACGAAAGACAAGAAAGGCGTGAAAGCCTCATGCGACGGATCTATGATAATTCGCAAGGCAATGTCTATAGTCATATCTCCTACGACGAAGTGCGCAATGAGGAAGGCTTGACTGAGAGTGAATTCAACGCTGTATTCGACTACCTCAAGTCGAACGGCTTGGTTAATGATCGCTATTCAGGCGGCGTATTCGAGATAACGCAATGGGGAATCGAATATGCTGAGAGTCGCATAAAAGCACCGACAGCCAGTAGGGATCCTGCCTCCGGCGGGAATGAGCAACACTTCTATGGGCCAGTCGGTGCCGTGCAAAATGCGGAGGCGAGCACCGCTCATGTTACTCAAACAAATGTTTGGAATTCTGCAGAGCTGCTCCCGCTCATTCAAGAGTTGCGTGCCAAACTCGAAGCGCTTCCAACAAATCAAGAAGCAATGGAACAATTAAGTGATCTGGAGGAGGAGGCGAAGTCTGTTAGTCCAAAGAGGTCGCGAATAGTTGCTGCTGCCAGGTATATCGGCTCGATTGTTAGAGACATCGGAGTAAGTATCGCCGCCGAAGCGATTGTTAAGGGGGCGGGAGGTTAGCCTTACTGAAGTTCTAAATTAACGTTGTTGCGACGAAGGCACTTAACGCCCAGCCGCAGGACACTGCCGAGCGACTTGTTCGATCAATGCGATCCTCCCTCTGGAATTGGGATGCGTTGATCCGAAATCGCTTCCGTTGCCCTGTTGCAAGATAAGTGCCCGCATGAAAGTTGCGAGCCCTGCTGAACCGTAACCAGACTGACAAGCCAGAAATGTTCCGAGCACGTCTGCTTGTTGTTCCTGCTTTCGATCGATCGGGAGCGCACCTATTAGCTCGCCCCACAATCCACGCGATCGGTCACCCGGGTGATGGTAAAATAAAAAATGTGGGCAAGCTCGTGTCCGATCACACCTGCCAGTAAATTCTTTGCGTCGGCGATAGATCTGTTGCGGGCCAGTGATTCCGCAAACTCAAACAAACCCAGGTTCACGTAGATTCTGTTGCTACCGGCTTCGGCGAATGCATTGAGGTCGTGCTCTGCCGTCACCACGATCGTTGGCATTACCGAAACTTGTCGCGTGTACCACTGGCGTTCATTCTTTACGAGGGTCGCGTAAAGTTTTGACAAAATTTCCCGCGCTACATCTTCCCTAACTTGCCGCTTCTTGAGCTCAGCACTCGTTCGGTTCAAATCCTGGCCATCCGAATAGAGACTCACCTTTCCCCAAACAACCTTTGAAGACACGACTGAAAATCCATTGCTGAGGACTAATGAATATTGGCCTGGCTCATCCAGACGTATGCTGAGCACAATAGATCGCAGCTGCCCTGAGTCATAGATTACGCGACCATCCTTGACGACTTGAACGGCAATGTCATTGCCACCACCTCCGCGCGCCATCACGTTTCCGGCCAAGCGCGCACGTTTGAGGTACGTGTCAACATGGAAATCAACATAGAAATACTTACCGGGACCGATTTGAATTCCGCGCGAGTTGAAGACCGGAAACTCTTGGCTCTGCGCCTGAGCAGCAAATTGACCCCCTAACACGAGCAAAACCGCAACAATCAGTCGGTGAACCATGTTGGGCCAATCCTTTATCGCATGTCGCCTTTGGAAATTCTCAAGCGACATACCATCGCGCGAATAGAGTTGAGGTTACTTCTGCATCAAGTACATCGTCAACGCCAATGAAAGATCAGTTCAGAACTTCCAGTCATAGGCATTCGTGCAGGTTCTAGATTCGGGGTGCGCCGTCACAATAGCTCACGAAATACAGTCGGATGTCGCAACGCCTGTAATGCAAGGAGCCGCAATGGAGCTAGTGGCGTAGACCTCAAACCAAGTCAATGCAAGATGCTAGTTTGGACGGTCATCCGATAACAGACGATTATGGCCTCCTCAAACCAGCGCCTCACTCGGCGCTCCCGGACATAATCGCTGTTATCGCGACGCCCGCGTCTATTCATTCCCCCCGTTGCGCCCCGCTACGCTCGCGCGCTCGCCGCACCTCGCACCGCTCGCTTCGCTAACGCCCCCGCTGGGGGCTGGCGCTTAAAGCATTTAGTTTCAAGGCACGCATGCGCTCTTATTTCTCGCATGCGGACAATGCTGGGAAACAAGCATTGCTGTCGAAGCCTTCGACACACGAGTCTGAGCCGGGAGTAGCCTTCGCTGCGGCGGCCGTCAAGGGTCTTCGCTGCGCTACGATAAACTCCGCGAACAACAAATCAGTTCGCTTCGCCCTTGACTGCCTTCCTCGCTACGGCTCAAGTGGTATATAAGAGCTGCTGACGCAGCTCAGAACCTTCAGTTCGCGATTCTCGATTAGCGAAAGACTATGAGGGTGATTCTAAGCACCGTCTAATAGGTGGCATCTATCACCGCGCTGATTGCCGGGTCATTGCAATCTTGGCGATCCAAATGGTCATCCGCTGAAACCCTATTCGGAGTTCAAGAGACTTTCTATGCGATTTGCCGCATCTCTTTGCATGCCTGGAAGAACGTGAACATAGATTTCTAATGTCATTCGTACGTTCGAGTGACCTAGGCGCTCGCTCACAACTTTAATATGCTCACCGTCCTTCAACAGAAGGGTGGCGCAAGTATGTCGCAGGTCGTACAGTCGTATTCTTTTGGGTAGACCCGCACGCACCAAGGCCACTTTGAACACACTCTTCACGAAGGTTCCAGGGTACACCGGGTTTCCCCATTTGTTGGCAAAAACGAATTCGTGGTTTCGATAGCGATCGCCGGCCAACCTTACGCGCGCATCTTGTCGCTTTTTTAGTTCGGCGAGAGCGTTTACTAATGAATCAGGAATTGTAATCTCTCGTCTTCCGCGCTCAGTCTTGGTTGACACAAGGAACCACCCGTCGCCAACCTTTCCTTTCCAGACGAGTGACCGCTGGGCCGAGATTGTCCCGTGTTTGAAGTCGATGTCAGGCCAACACAAGCCAGCAAGCTCTCCGGGTCTCATTCCTGTGACCACCGCGGTGCGAAAGTATTCTGCATGACGTCCTCTATCAGTAACTTCAAGAAAACTCTTTACTTCCTCCTGCGACATGCACCGCATCTCCTTCACTTCACGACGTGGAATCTCCACCCGTGCCATGGGATTCATTTCTAGTGTGCCCCAAGCGACGGCGCAGTCGAGCGCAGTCGAAATCACTGAATGAAGCCGGCGTCGAGTGTTAGAACAGACCCCACGCGCGGTCATTGCACTAAAGATGCGTTGAATATGGGCGGGTTGAAGATCAGATAACTTCATCTGACCAACAATCGGCCGAACATCAAATGCGACGATGCCTTTGAAGTTTCTAACCGTTTTGAAGGTGTAGCGATTCTCGGCAACCTGGTCAAACCATTGATCGAAGTGTTCGTTCACTGTAATGTCCGAAGGTCTTACCTTCGCTCGATCTGCTTGTTCTTGAACCAGCTTGTCTAGTTCAATTTGAGCCTGTTCTCGACTGCCCTCGAACTTGACTGCTTTGTAGATTCGCTGTTTGGTCAGAGGATCTCGACCTTTGTAAACTCTCAGCAACCAATAATCGGCGCTTTTTTGAATCAGTTGTCCAGCCATGAAAACTCCTTTTGGAATTGAAACTTGCGCGTAGCGAACCTTTGCCAGTTGTACCACGCTCGTACCTAACCGTGCTTCGTATCACTATTCAAAAGATTGTCCATTCGGTTCGCCGCGTCGCGCTGCATTCCGGGAAGAACGTGAACGTAAATTTCCAACGTAATCCATACCGCTGAGTGGCCAAGCCGCTCGCTCACGACCTTAATGTGTTCGCCAGCTCGTAGAAGAAGAGTCGCGCTCGTATGCCTTAGGTCATAGAGTCGAATTGTTCTGGGTAAACCGGCGCGCACCAAGGCGACCTTAAAGACGTGCCGAACAAATTGTCGCGGATAAACCGGACGTCCCCATTTGTTGGCAAAAACGAATCCATCATTTTGATAACTTCCACCGGTCTTGCTCATTACATCTTCTTGTCGCCTCTTAAGTCCTGCCAAAGCGTCTGCCAGCGACTGGGGAATTGAAATCTCACGTCTTCCTCGTTCCGTTTTGGTCGGCACTAAGATCCACCCATCTACCGACTTGGTCTTCCAGGCGAGCGAACGCTGCACGGAAACGGTGCAATGTTGAAAATCTATATCGTCCCAGCGCAGGCCACCGATCTCACCAGGTCTCATTCCTGTGACCACTGCCAAGCGAAAATATTCGGCGTGTCGTCCTTTATCGGTCACCGCTAGAAAGGTGCGAGTTTCCTCTTTCGATAATGCGCACACCTGTTTAGCCTTACGACGCGGCATTTTAAGGCGTGACAATGGGTTAGCTTCCAGCCATCCCCATGCTACTGCAGCGTCAAACGCTCGTGAGATCACTGAAAAAAGCCGACGCTGAGTGTTGGAGCACACCCCTCGCGCCGTCATCGCATTGAAAATGCGCTGAACCTGGTTCGGCTGTAGTTCAGAAAGTTTGAAGTCCCCGATAAGTGGACGAGCGTCGTAGGCGATGATTCCTTTGTAGCCCTCCAGCGTTTTGTAACTGTAACGATTAGCAGCCACGGTCTCCAGCCAGGAATCAAGATATTCATTGACAGTTATTTCGGGAGACGTTACTTCGCGCCCTTCTGCCTGTTCCCTAAGCAGCCTGTCGAGTTCAGCCCGTGCCGCGCTTCTGTCTCCTTCAAACTTGATTGTCCTGTAGACTTGCTTCCCTTCGCGGTCGAGTCGTTTGTGAATTCGAATCACCCAATAATTCTTGCGCTTATGTATAAGTTGGCCAGGCATAAAGACTCCTCTCGGAACATCGGAAGTTAAGAGTACGGGCGCCAGAAACAGGCGCTTCTAACGAAAACTATCGATTGGCAGAAAAGGGCCAAACACCTCACACCGATGTGCAGGGCCCTGACTCTGAAGGATTGTCAAGTTTGGCGCTATATGCATTCTCGCCAAGCAATAGTTAAGGCGATCCTGAGCACACTGGGCGGCACACATCGGACTGCCAAGGGCGGTATTGAGAGGTCTTTTCGGAACAAACTTGATTTCTGTTACTTTGTGTTGGCCTCTCCGCATATGTATAAGCACCTCCGTCGCTCGATTGTGGTGTTGTGCCACTGGATCGGCTTCTGCGCAGCTACAAGAAGTGTGCCAACAAATATCCTGTGATCAAATTTCTATAGCCCGACTGATCCGTAAGTTGAAGTGTGACACGGCTTAAGAAATTTTATCTTTTGATTTTCAAGTACCTTTAGAAGGAAGCCAAAAAGGGGCAATCGGTGGTAGGGAAACCTGCGGTGCGCAGGAAAGCCTGACGGTTTTAAGCGTCGTATTAGGGCCGAAGCCCGAAGGTTTCCAGATAACGTATAGCGGGTTGCGACAGGTAAACTCCGGCAAGTATTGGAAGATCTCTGAAGCTTCCAAAAAATGGGAGTCGGCGATTTATGCGTTTTGGCTACTGGGCCAAACTCGCCATAACCGCCTTCATTCGGCTCGCCGCTTCATCAGTTGATATCCGCACAGACTGTCGCGTCGTTCATGGGTGTTCGCGATCGCGAACAAAACTCGATGTTGAGCGCGGCAAACGCGAACACCCCTCGTGCCGGAGTACAGGCTTGCGGCGTTCGAGGTATGTATCGCTCCTAGCCTAAACAGCGGCACTTCAAGATCTAACACCTCTTCTGTTTTCGGTTGCCATTATTTGTCAGTAACGCCAGTTACCGAGCCTCCGAAGCGAAAGGATTTTTTACGCAAGCAGGAAACTTAGCGCCTGGACCTTAGAGCTAAGGGTTGATCCACATCACACATAGTAATCCGACCTTGCTGTGGGCCTCACATTGAGAGTTCCTGATAAAGCAATAAGAAGTCGAAGGTTTTCTTTACAGCGCAGGTTTTCTTTACAGCGCAGGTTTTCCTTACGTCGGCAGATTTTCTTTACAGCGGAAAGTTTCCTTTACAGATCAGGCTGACAAGATTCCTGTCGGACCGATCTAACGTCTTCCTCCGAAAAATTTCTAAACACAAACACTTCTTGCGTTTACGTCCCAGTCGGCTAATCACTTCCGCTATTCTCGCCATTGTATGGCATGTTCTTTGTAGAGGATTTGGTTGATCGATAGCGGGTCTTGCTCTGGGCCGGTAAGGACGTCGATAAATGGCGATGAAGTCGGTGCCTTAACAGCCGAGCTGGATGAAACGCTTTCCTGGGCCGCTTGTAATCGCAATCCCGAGTAATCGAGGCACAGAGATTTTCAAAAAGAATCTGTGAGGGAACAGAAAATAGAAATGATTTTTCTTCTTAACCGGATGCAGTGGTCATCCTCGCGGTCAAAACGAGCTCTTTTGCATCCGGGGTGTTTGCGATCGCTAACACCCATACATACAAAAAGAAACACCTATGAGCATAGAAAGCAAAGAAGACTTTCTCGTCGTTCTCGATGAGCGAATCAGAAGAATTTCGAAGGAGGTTGCTGCCGAGTTAGTCGGCCAGCCGAGTCAATCTTCAGATCCTTTGATGGAGGACGTCGAAGCAGCAAATATTCAAAAGGCGTTGCAGCGAATAATGGTCAAGGAGTTCATTTCCATAAGGGAGGCTCATCTATTGCTCTGCTGCTCGGACGGTCATATTCGCAACCTCGTTGATAAAGCCCGGAAGAAGAAGACTTCACATCCCATACCTTTTCTCGATTTGGATGGTGTCACGGTGTTTCAACGGGTCAAGCTCTTAGAGTGGGCAGAACAACCAAAGCAAAAGTTACGAGCCGCAAGCTAGGAACTTCTGCGTCGAGCCGGACCCTCACTTAACTTTCTAGCAGGAGCAAACGAATCGGATCAAAGCCACGCATGGCTATAGCGTCTCAAAGATGTCTGCACCCCAATCAAAAAATGTAGCGGGAGCCGAGCTACGACCAGCCGGCAGAAACAAACGTGCTTCTCGCGTTTAAAGAAGGCCTCGAACGTCAACCCAGCTGCTTAAGCGGAGCCAGATGTAATTTACCGATCATGAGCGAAGCGTTGTCACGATCTTTTGGAAGCGATACACTCCGTCCGCTTCTTTCCGACCGCGACCCGAAGAAAGGAGCTTGATGTACATCAGAAAAAGAGGACACTTTTACCACTTTGAGTTCTTTGTAAACGGGAAGCGCTACGCTGGAGCCTTCAACGGAAAGAACAGCACGCATATCGCGAAAGATAAGAGCGAGGCTCGTGAGTTTGCCTTTCAGGAACGGCGCAAGGTACTTGATGGTTCCTACCGCGACGAAATGGAGCGGGAGGAGCTGAAAGACTTTGAAACGTTTGTGGATAAGGTTTACTTACCATTTGCTCGTGAGAATCATTCGTCGGTCAAGCATGACGAGTTCCGTTGCCAGGTCTTGAAGGAGCAGTTTGGAGGCAAACGCTTTCAGGAAATCACAATGATGACGGTGGTGAAATTCATCAACGAACGCTTAACGAGCAATACAGTGAGGAGGGAGTTCAAAGAAGACGGCACGGTAGTGAGCAAGAAACGAAGTCCTACCACCGTAAACAAGGAAATCACGTTGTTGTCATCGATATTCCGAATGGCGATGAGAGAAAAGGTAGCAACCACAAATCCCTGTGATGAATTGCCGAAGTCGGTCCGGGCAAAAATACCGGCCCGTCGTCGGCGAAATCGTCGGCTTTCCCAAGCTGAGGAGTCAGCGCTTTTCAAAGTCGGCTTCGTAGGGAGACGTCAATATATCCGTGAGATCGCAGAAGTAGCTCTTTGCACCGGAATGCGAAAAGGCGAACTGCTTCGCCTGAAACGTGATGATGCTAATTTTGGCTGCCTGAGTGTAACGCGTGTAATAAAGGGAGAGGTTTGGGAGATAGTTCCAGGCTGGCTTCTCATCGAGAAGACCAAAAACGGTAAGCCGCGCACAATCCCTATGAGTCAGAGAGTTCAGGCGATTCTTAAAATGCTCTGTGAAGATGTTACGACGGGCGAATATATCTTTACGAGCGTTAAGACGGGATCGCAAATCACTGACATGAAAAAGGGATTTGTAAGCGCTTGCCGTGATGCCGGGATTGTTAATCTCACTTTCCACGACCTTCGCCACACGTGGTCATCGCGGGCTGCTGAGATGGGAATTCCCGAGCATGTACGACGTGACATTCTCGGACATAGCTCATCGAGCATAACCGGCGATTACACTCATGCTTCACCCGAGGAAATGGGACGAGCGATGGAGGCGGTGGCCGGTTACACCCAGCGGCCGTCGAAATCCTCGGCAAAATCTCGGCAAAATGGGATGCAGCGGCACCCCCTGCAATCTGCCGCTGTTGTGTAAGCTATTGAAAACGTTGGAGAAGTTTGGTAGCGGGGGGCGGGATCGAACCGCCGACCTTGGGGTTATGAATCCCACGCTCTAACCATCTGAGCTACCCCGCCACGCGGAAAGCATTATAGCAATCAGCAATCAGCAAACAGCAAACAGCCGGTAGCCGTGGTAATCAGCAGTCGTAATCGGCGGTCGGCGGTTAGCGCTCACGCTCGCCCGAAATCTATGAAGCCGCGCTTCGGGTCAACTGCAAGTAAACGCACGCTCACTTTTTCTCCGACTTGCAAGCCACGTTCGCCGCGCATCACGCGGCCATCCACTGGCGGAGCAATCGTTCGCGCGAAGGTTCCCTTGTCCGAGACGCCGGTGACGATCGCTTTGAACTCTTCGCCAATCCTATCGCGCAGCAACACAGCCGCGGCGACCTTGCGCATCTTCCGTTCAACCTTGCGCGCCGCGGCATCGCGTTCCGTGCAATGTTCAGCAATTGCTTTTAACTCGTCGATTGCATAAGGAACGGGTTTACTTGCCAGAGCAGCCTTAACTAAACGCTGCGTGACCAAATCAGCAAAACGACGATTGGGAGCGGTCGAGTGGGTGTAGTCCTGGACCGCCAGACCGAAATGACCCTCACCTGCTTCACCCGGCGATTGCACCGCGTATTCTCCAGGACCTAACGACTTCACAACGGCCAATGAGAGATCGGGAAAATGAACCGGGTCAGCCTTCTTACGTGCGGCAAGGAATTCGGCGAGCGCGCGTGAATCAGGAGTGGCGGGCAGTTTCTCGCCAAGGTCCGCCGCAATTTCCACGATGCGCGACCAATACTTCGGAGTGCGTACAACGCGCTGCAGGGTTGGTCCGCCTTTCGCTTCGAGGAACTGGGCCATCGCGACGTTGGCAGCGATCATGAAGTTAGCAATTAAGTCTCTGGCGCCGTTGTCCTCAACGACGGCAAGCTCAAGCACCTTGCCCTGATCGTCGACTACCGGCGAAGCTTGAATGGTGCCCAGTTCCAAGGCCCCATGCTGCTTCCTTACCTTCTCGAGGTCTTTGGCACTCTCAAACTGCAAACGGATCTGCGCTTCCAGTCCCGGTACTGCTGCGACGCTCGGTGGAACACCCGTTCTCCCATCAAGCCAATTACCCACAGCTTCATAGGCAAGCTTCGCGTGGTTTTTGACCAGCGCCCGATAGATATCCAGGCTCTTCATGGTTCCGTCAGAGGCGAGGACCATTTCTGTAACCACTCCAAGCCGGTCCTCGCCGGCGTTGAGAGAAGTTAAGTCAGTCGATAGTTCAAGCGGCAACATCGGATACGTTTTGACACCCGTGTAGACGGAGGTGCAGTTCGCGGCGGCTTGCCTATCGATTGCCGAACCTTGTGGAACCAGCGCGTCAACGTCGGCAATGCCAATCGATAATCGCGTGTCGCCACCAGGAAGCGCTTCGGCGAATTCAACCTGATCGAGATCGCGCGAGCTGCTGTTGTCAATCGAGGACCATAAAAGCCCGCGAAGATCTTTCGCAGACTCCGCCGCAGGAATTGCAGAGTTGGCGACGATGGCCCGTACTTCCGTGTCAACACCGCTCGGAGAGTCGGGTACAAAACCTGCCTCGATCATCGAATCATGAGCGATCGCGAACAGATCAACGGAGTGGGAATGAGACGCGTCTTTTGACATAAAGAGCGAAGAAGTATAGCCGAAACCCTTGCAGGGCGTCGCTTGAGACAGGCTACGATTTTGGCCAAGTTTGCACTAGTATGAATTCAGTGAAGATTGAAGTAATTGTTAACAGCAGTTCAGGCCCCGGCCACGAAGAAGGGATTGAAAATATCCTGGCGGAAGCCTTCCAGGCGGCTGGCGCCGACGCACGAATATCGATGGCCCGCACGGGTTCTGAGGTGATCACCCTCGCGCAACGAGCCGCGGAGAGTGATGCCGAAACGATTGTGGCGGGCGGCGGAGACGGCACGATCAATGCGGTGGCTGCGGCGCTTGTGAACAGGGACAAGCGTCTCGGAATACTGCCGTTTGGCACTATGAATCATTTCGCCAAAGATCTGGGCCTCCCGCTCGATCTCGCAGGCGCAATCGAAACAATTGTGGCGGCTCATGAAACGAATGTAGATGTTGGCCAAGTAAATGAACACATCTTCATTAACAATTCCAGCTTAGGTCTCTACCCGATCATCGTTCATAAACGACAGAAGCAACAACAACTCGGGTGGGGCAAGGGGCCCGCACATATCTGGGCAGCTCTCGCAGTCCTGCGCAGATATCCGTTTCTGAACGTTCGCGTGGGCGTTGACGGCACAGAGTTAAGCAGTCGCACGCCCTTTGTCTTTATCGGTAACAACAAATATGAAATGGAGGCGCTCAACATCGGCCGGCGAACGCATCTAGATAGGGGCGAGTTAAGTCTTTACATGACCAACCGCACCGGGAGGCTGGGGCTGATTCGCCTGGCGCTGCGGGCGCTGCTGCGTGGACTACATCAGGAAAAAGATTTTGTAGCCTTGACCACGAAAGAAGTCTGGATCGAAACCAGGCACAAGCATGTGCGTGTGGCTTTTGACGGCGAAGTGGCCAGATTAGTGCCGCCGCTTCATTACCGCGCGCGGCCGAGGGCGTTGCGCGTGATCATTCCAGCGAATGATTCTGCGTCGCGAGAGGTGAGCCTAACTAAAACGAGCGGGGGTGAACCACCCTTCCCAACCTGAGAGTTTTTCCAATTGCGTGATTTCTTTTCTCCTTGAAGGCTTCTACCATGGCGCAAGCTCGCAACTCGAATTATCTCTCAGGTCGGGAAGGGTGGTTTACCCCCCGCTGATAGTGATCCTTCCAGCGTCTAAAATTATGCGCACGATAGTCCATCTCTCGGACATACATTTTGGTCGCGTGAACGCTCAGGTCATCTCTCCCT
>JBOGOP010000015.1:0-40278 GCA_050747225.1 Pyrinomonadaceae bacterium | reverse complement strand
GCCATACCAGAAGGGGAATAGGGAAACGGGGGAAAAGGGGAACGGGTAAAGGTCAAGGGGAAACTCTGACACCTTTACCCTTCCCCTTTCCCCTTTTCCCCCCTTTCCTCCTGTTCCCCGTTCCCCTTTTCTCCCTTTCTGCCGTAACCTTTTCCTCATTCGACAGTTTATATAGTTGGAAGAACGTCGAGTGAGGGCTAGCTTGAAGGGTCCAGACAACCATCAAGAAGAACGGGCCTTGATCGAGGCGGCGCAGCAGGATCCGAGCCGCTTTGCCGAGCTGTATGAACTCCACTTCGAACGCGTCTATGCCTTTATCGTGCGGCGAGTGCGCGAGCGTTCGGCCGCGGAAGAGCTGACGTCGCATGTTTTTCATCAGGCCCTGGCCAACCTGAACAAATTCAAGTGGCGTGGCGCGCCTTTCGCTGCCTGGCTGTTTCGCATAGCCGGGAACTCAATTGCCGATCGCGCGCAACGCCTGCTGCGGGAATCAGGTCGAGAGTCTTCCCTTCAGTCGCTGGAACGCAGCGCTGAAGCAGGCGTCGAAGATGACCTGGAACAGATTGAAACCCTCGCGCGGGTTTACCAGCTGGTGGGTCAACTTCCCTGGGACCAGCGTTACGTAATTCGTTTGCGTTTTGCCGAAGAGAAAAGCATTCGCGAGATCGCTCAGCAGTTGAGCAGAAGCGAAGGGGCAATAAAACAGTTGCAGTTTCGCGCCTTGCAAACCCTGCGCGCGCGCCTGAGTGAGAAAAATGTCTGAGCAGATTTTGATCGAGCAATTGGACGAAACCATCGACGCGATCATAGAGCGTGGTGGCGAAATCGCTTTTTCTGCCGGCGAGTCGGGGCTTGCTGAGCTGGCAGCGTTGGGAAGTGAGTTGCGTCTGCTCCCACGTGAAAATTTCAAATCAAGTCTGAAAGAAACTTTGAGAAGGAGTACAAGTATGAATACTACTGGAACGAAGAGAGAACGACCTTCGAAACAAGCCAGCCACACCGTGACGCCTTACCTGACCGTAAAACGCGCCGAGCAGTTGGTCGAATTTGTGAAGCAGGCGTTTGGCGCTAACGAAGTATTTCGTACGATCGGATCAGCCGGCGGCCTGCACGCCGAAGTTACCATCGGCGATTCCAAACTGATGATTGGCGGCTACGAGGCAGTTGAGGAAATCCCGACTGCGCTCCACCTCTACGTGCCGGATGCGGATACTGTCTATCAGCGTGCTCTCGACGCCGGCGCCACTTCTGTTGAAGAACCTGTCGATCAGTTTTACGGCGATCGCGAAGCGGGCGTTAAGGACCCTACCGGCAATGTCTGGTGGATTGCGACGCACAAACTCGGACTACCTGGAACTTACATTCCCGAGGGCTTGCGTCCGGTGACGCCTTTCCTGCACCCGATCGGTGCGCCCGGGCTTATCGAATTCATGAAGCAGGCTTTCTCTGCCGAAGAAATTTCGCGCGAACAGTCACCTGAGGGAATGATCCATCACGCGATGGTGCGCATCGGCGATTCAATGATTGAGATGGGTGAGGCGCACGGCGATGCGATGCCGATGCCGCCCGCGCTCTTTGTTAACGTCGATAATCTCGAGGAAACCTACGAGCGTGCGCTCAGGGCGGGCGCCACCTCACTGCAGCCACCGACGACTCAAGCCTACGGTCGCACCGCCTGGGTGAAAGACGCGTGGGATAACATTTGGTACCTGGCCGCGCCGGCATAAAGGCAAGGGGAAGGGGAAATGGGGAAGAGGGAATTCTTTCTTAATTCCCCTATTCCCCCTCCCTATTCCCCTTTCCCCGTTCCCCATTCTCCTTTTCCCTCTTCTTCACCGTCCCGGCACGTAAGTCAGCCAGAAATAGATCACCTGCACCACGCCGATGAAGAAGCCTATCACCGCGCCGAAGAGCTCGATCGTCTTCAGGTGGTGACTAGCCACAGACAGCACCAGCGCCTCAAGCTTCTCAATCGGATAGTCTGACACCTTCTTGCGCACCAGCCCGCCGACGTCAAACTCGGCAATCGCCTTCGGCAATCCTTCGCGCGCCGTCATAGTTATTCGTCCAACCAGCGCCGTGCTTGCGCGTTTCATCGAATGTTCTGAAACGTGATCGCCGAGGCGGCCGATGGGCGAAACCAGCAGCCGCTCGATCTGCGAACTCAGGATGGCATTAATCGTACGGGCCGTGTCGTCGCGTGACAGCAATCCAACCACGCTCCTGGTCAGAAACTGTTTCGCAGTCTGAACCGAGTCAGGATCGAGCTGTTGTAACGTAGCGCCAAGGGTTTGTGGACGGAATCGTTCAATTGCTTCGCGAACGTAGGTAGCAACCGAAGCCGACAACTCCTCGCTCCTGGCCATCTCCACAATACGACTGCTTATCTCCTGCTTTATGGAGTCGAACCTTTCGGATTCGATCTGTCCCACCAGTTCCTTCAGCGGCCGCGCTAAAACATTGTCGATGGTGGCATTCAAAAAGGCTTCTGCCTCTTGTTCAAACGCCGGCCCGCGCAAATATTCCTCGATGCGTTTCGGCAAGGTCTTATTTACCAGCTCGTCAACTTCGCGGTGGATGCGCTCGCGCGAGATGAAAATCTTTTTGATAAGCGAAAGCTGATCGTAGTAGTCATCGACTTCACGCTTGATCAGTGCGCCAATTTGCGTGCGGGTGTTTGGACTGGTGGCGATGTCCGCGAGGTGATGCACGATCGGCGGCACCTGACTGTCGATGCGCTCCTTGATGAAAGCGACGGTCTCCGGCGTGAATGTTTCAGCTAGCGTCGCATTGCTGCGCGCGAGGTCGTCGAGCCGGCCCGAAACAAAGCCGCTAATCTTTTCTTCCAAACCTTCTTCGCTAACTAACCGGGCAAACCGCGCCTGAATAAAATTGAGAATTTTTTCGAACTGATCTTCGCTGAGCGTGTCTCCCACGCGGCGCTCGAGCAATTCGTCCACTTTGCGATCGATGAAAGATTCGATGGCCGCGCCGGTCTCTTCGCTTTTCAGCATGGCGGCGATGTAGTCGGCGAGGCGATACTGCAGGGCGGAGATGGTGTCGAGAATCGGTCCGCGCGCTGCCGACGGTAAGGCGTCGATGAACGAGGGATAAACTTTCCCGAGCAGATCCTGGGTATGTGCGTTGACGAAATCCTCAACCTTGCGTTGAAAGAAACTTGTTTCAAACAAGGCATCAAACACCGTCTGCTGCGAGACGAGTTCGTTACCGACGGCGTTACCAATCGACTCGGCCAGCTTCTCGCGGTGTCGCGGAATCATTCCCTGAGGCCACACGGTTATGCCAAAAACCTTCGCCGACTTGTAGGGATGAAAGAGCATCCAGATCGCCAGCCAGGCCGCGCCATAGCCGTGAAGTGTGGCGATGACGATGATCGCGAGCGAAATTAGGAGTTTGAAGGTAAAGGGATCCAAGACGGTGAATCGTAAATGGTAAATGGTGAATAGTAAAAGGCAGTGAATGGTGAAGAGTGAAGAGTCAACCAGTCAGCGGACTGGCGTCGCCGGTGAAACGCAAGTGATTGTCTGGGAGCGCGGGCGTCTCGCCCGCAACGAGCGCGCAGCGCGAACCAAGCGTTTTGCTATTTAGCCGCAGCGACTTCAACCGCATATCCCGCGGCCACCCAAGCGCTGGTGCCGCCCGTGACATTGAGTAGATTCGAAAACCCCTGCTGCTGCAGGATGCTGGAAGCCGCGCTCGAACGATAACCGCCGGCGCAGATCACTGCCGTTGGCTTAGCCGGATCAAGCTCCAGACTTGAAAAATCTTTTTCCAGATTGGCAAGCGACGCGGGGATCGCCTGCGGCACATGTCCACTCGCATACTCTGGTGGCCGACGCACATCCAGGATCTGAAGCGGGGTTTGTCCTGCTATTAGCTCGTTTAGTTCAGCAACTGTAATCTGCGGTACCGCAGTGAGTTCCAGACCGGCCTTGTCCCAGGCAGCAATCCCGCCGGCGAGATAGCCCTTGACGCTTTCATGACCAACTCGCGCGAGACGCGTCACCGCCTCTTGAGCTTTCTCTTCCGACTCGGCAACGATCACAATCGGAGTTCCCATTGGAATCAGCGTCCCCGCCCAAATCGCAAACTGCCCACCGAGTCCAATGTTGATCGAACCGGGAATGTGTCCGGCGCCAAACTCGCCGGCCGCACGCACGTCGAGAACGACGTAACGCAAACTGTTAGTTTGCGTCTTGCCCGTTAGGTCACGAACTTCCGCCGGTGTTAACGCCGTTAGTTTCGTCACCTGACCCAAAGCCTCCGCGCCGGTTCGGTTTATTTCGGCATCCTGCGGAAAGTAAGCAGGCGACTCCGGCAGGTCGGCAGTCATCATGCGCACAAACTCATCCTTCGACATCGGCTGCAGCGCGTAATTGAATTTTCTTTGCTCACCAATCGTCGATGACGTTTCTTTCGACATGTTCTTTCCACACATCGAGCCGGCCCCGTGAGCCGGATAAACCTCCGTCGCGTCGTCAAGCTTCAGCAGCTTCCCGTGCAGCGTGTCATACATCATCGCCGCCATCATCTGCGGCGTGTAGCCTTTGCCACCCGCAAGATCAGGCCGGCCAACGTCGCCGACGAACAAAGTATCACCCGTCAAAACTTTTTGAGGCTGAGACGAAGCGCGGTCAAGCTGTTCCGAGTCGCTTTCACCCTTACCCCTTACCCCTTCCCCGGTTCCCCCGTTCCCCTTTTCCCCGTGCCCGGTTTCAGTGACTAACACTGAAATGCTCTCGGGCGTATGCCCCGGCGTCTCCATGATTCTTAGGGCGACCTTGCCAATCCTGATCTCGTCACCGTCTTTCACCGCGCGATGCGGAAACGTCGCGCCCGCTTCTTTTCCAAATACGATCTCCGCACCGGTTCGTGCCGCCAGCTCACGATGTCCGCTGACAAAGTCGGCGTGCAGGTGCGTCTCGATCACATATTTGATCCGGAGCCCCTGCGCTGTTGCCTCATCGACGTACTGCTCGACATCGCGCTGCGGATCAACCACCACGGCCTCACCCTCTGAACCAATCAGGTAAGAAGCATGCGCCAGACAGCCAAGATAGAATTGTTTGAAGTACATGGATTGAATCGTAGGACAGACATTCCTGTCTGTCCATTCTTCCTTTGTAGGACAGACATTCCTGTCTGTCCATCTGGGTCCCTTGCGTTACAACGGACAGGCAGGAATGCCTATCCTACCTTGCTTCCAGTCTACTAAGCCTGCGTGAGCTTTCAACTACGCCCTGTTGCACGTTGGCTGCAGCGTAAAGGTCTCTCGCTCAAGCCGCGCGCGATTGGCTTCGTTCATGAGTCCTGTTGCAGTTGCGATACGATCCTTCATGTCTTTGTTATCTCTGCCACAAAAGCCTGCAGTAGCGGTGAAGCCAATTAAGTGATTTGCTGGGAGCGCGGGCGTCCCGCCCGCAACAAGCGCGCAGCGCGAAGAAAGTCGTTAAATTCACTTACGCATCCTGTACCCACTCTTCCTGGGCCCCCACGCCCTCTTCGCGCTTTGCGCTCACTGCGGGCGGGACGCCCGCGCTCCCAGCAAATCACTCGAATCTAATCCGGGAGATTATAGAACTCACGCGCTGGCTTCAAGGGGCGCAGCATCCAGTAAGGGCGGCGGGTGCGGTCAGGTGAAAACTT
Organism: Pyrinomonadaceae bacterium; assembly: GCA_050747225.1. Taxonomy (GTDB): domain Bacteria; phylum Acidobacteriota; class Blastocatellia; order Pyrinomonadales; family Pyrinomonadaceae; genus PSRF01. The sequence continues at coordinate 34,611 of JBOGOP010000015.1, read as the reverse complement.
GTCTGCTGGCCGCGTCATCGCCAACCACTTCCGGTAAACCTCGCGCGACTTCGCTGTGTCAACAAAGACGTCGCCGGTGTTGTCGCCGGGTTCGGCGCGCTTAACGCGCACTGCCTGGTGCCAACAGTGCATTCCCGAAATCGGATCGGGATGAACCGGGAAGGTCATGTTCTGATGAACACCTACGTCGCTCCACCAAATGCGCAACGTGTCAGGATCTTTTGACTCGTAAGGCTCGGCGCCTTTCTCGCGCCTGAGTCCCCATTCCGTTCCTTCGTGATCAAGCTTCACGGTGGCCATCAACTGGCGCTGGGCCTTCTCACTCTGTTCGTTAAGCTTCCAGCGCCCCATGTGATGTGAACACGCGACGATACCCGGTCGGATACCCTCCGTCACCCAGGCGCGCACCACGTAATAACCAATCTCAGTTTCGACCCGCAGCAGATCGCCGGTGCGCACCCCCAGTTTTGCTGCGTGGTTCGTATGAATCCAGAGCGGATTCGTATGCGCGATTTCGTCGAGCCACTTGGCGTTGGCGCTGCGGGTGTGGATTTGCACCGGCAGGCGAAACGTCGAGATCAAAATGGTTTGATCCGCTTCGAGATTATCGGGATGAACGTGACTCTTGATGTAGGTAGGTAAGGCAAACTCATCCCAGCCCCAGTCGGACATTGTGCGTGAGTAAAATTCCAACTTGCCGCTCGGCGTGGGAAAGCCGCGCTTGATCTCGTTGTCTACTCTAACGCCAACGAGGCGCCTGCCGTCGTCATCGCCATCCGGACTGGGAACCGGAACAACGTTTGGCGAAGCAGGTTTCGCGGTGCGCGTAAAGATTCGACCGCGCGTGTCTTCGCGAATGTCTTCGAGTTCCGCGGCATCAACCTGCTCTTCGTATATCGCGCCGACTCGCTGTTTAATTTCAAACGCGCCGTAGCGACGCATGAATTCCAACGGTGTCAAATCTTCTGCCGCAGCTTTTTCCGGCAGCCCGGGAACGGAATTGTCAAAGATCCATTCGTAGTATTCATCAACGCTGAGTCGCGTGCCCGGATTTTTTTTCGATTCGACAAACTGCCGGATGCCGAGCGAACCGTCGCGGTCAATGCGCCACGTTAGTTCCATCCAGAACTCGTTCTCTTCCCAAACCTCGCCGGGATTCACTTGCCTTGTGTCGGCGACCGTTTCGCCTTCCCGCTGGCGGTCAGCTTTTTTCACGGGCTGCCGGAACCCGAGCCATTGCGCATCGTGAGTCTCGTAAGAATGAATGTCGTGACGCTCCGAACCGTGACCCATCGGCAAAACGTAGTCGGCGAAATACGACGTTTCATTCCAGGTCGGCGTCAAGGCGACATAACAACCGACCAGGTCCGGATCGGTCAGCATCTCAATCCAGGAGAAGCCGTCGGGATTAGTCCAGACCGGGTTGTAGACGCGGGTGAAATAAGTATCGAGCTTGCCGCGTCCATCCTTCAGGAAGTGCGGCAACAGAAACGACATCTCGTGCATCGACAGCGGATACTCGCGCGGCCACTGCGTCTCGTTCCACATCCTTGGGTGCGGCGGGGTGTAAATCGGTTTCGGCACAAACTTGTTCCAGGCATTCGGGAACACGCCGCCTTCAGTGGCTATCGCGCCCAGCAGCGCATTCAGCATGAAGACCGCACGAGCGACCGCCCAGCCACCGCTGACTCCTGAAGAAACGCTGCGCCAGTTGTGACTGGAAAAGCGCGTGCCGGCGGTAGCGATCAGTTTTGCAATCTCTTCGATTGTTTTTGCATCGACGCCGGACTCGGCGGCGGCAAACTCAAAAGTGTATTCGGTGTAGAGTTGTTTTAGTTGATCTTCAAATTGTGCAAAGTTTGGCGGGGGCAAGCCCGCCTTCCCAACCTGAGAGTCGGCGTACGAAGCTTCTGACCCCTGACCCCTGACCCCTGACCCCTTTTCCAGGTATTCTTCCCAGTTCCACCAGCGACGCACAAACTCACGGTTGTAGAGATTGTTTTGAATCAGATAATTGGCAATCGCCAGCAACATCGCGCCCTCTGAGCCGGGATAAGGCGCGACCCAATAGTCGGCATGCGTGGCGGTGTGCGAAAGGCGTGTATCGAAGACGATCAACTTCGCGCCGTTGGCTTTGCCGTCGATGACGCGCTGTGCGTGCGGATTGAAGTAGTGCCCTGACTCGAGATGCGCGCTGATAAGCAGAATAACTTTCGCGTTAGCATGATCGGGGCTGGGACGATCGAGTCCCATCCATAGTTGATAACCTTCACGACTGCCTGATGAGCAAATGTTTGTATGGGAGTTGTGGCCGTCCACACCCCAGGCGGCGAGGATGCGTTCGGTGAAGCCGTCCTCGCCAGGGCGACCGACGTGATACATGATCTCGTTGCGGCGGTCTTCTACGATCGCTTTGCGAATCCTAGAAGCAATGTCGTCAAGCGCTGCGTCCCAGGTGGTTTGTTCCCATTTGCCCTGCCCGCGCTTGCCGGCGCGCTTGAGCGGATAAAGGATACGATCAGGATCCTGAATCTGATTAAGCGTTGCCGGACCTTTGGCGCAGTTGCGCCCGCGCGATCCCGGATGCTCGGGGTTGCCTTCAAACTTCTGAATGTCGCCGGTTACTTTGTCGATGTAGGCCAGCAGACCGCAGGCCGACTCGCAGTTGAAGCAGGTTGTAGGTACTAAGGAATAATGACGTTCCTTGCGTTTGGGCCAGGCCTGCGAGTCGAGCTCCGTCCAATTATCCCAACGCTCTTTCGGCGGAAACGCGGCAAGATGTCCGCGGCTGGCGCCTGGATAAAATGTCTCGCCGCGGGCCGCAGTTTCCTCGCGCGCAGCACTGGCGATTGGAGCTGGTTCCTCTGGATTCATTTGGCGCCTAGTCTACCATCACTTCGGATCCGACAGCGCCAAAGGCGCGGAATGTGAAAGCCTGGGGCAACGCCCCAGGTGAAAGTGTCTAGGAATCTTGAAGCGCTGAAGGCGCGAAATGGCAGATTACCGAGAATACGAGCATTGCGGGCGGGTTCAGGATTATTGCGCGCCTTCAGCGCTCGTAAGAGTCGCTGGCTCCGACCTGGGCCGATGGCCCAGGCTTTCACATTCCGCGCCTTTGGCGCTGTAAGCTACGAGGAAGTTTTGGGATCTACTGTCAGCCGAGGAAGTGTGCGAGGCTGGCCGTCAATTTCAGAAACTACTTCACCGATGCGGTGTGCTCCCTGCTTGCGATAAAAACCTTCAGCGTTTGGATCCGACAAAATCTCCACCGCGGAAATATTTTCTTTTGCCGCATGCTGCATAGCATGGAGAAACAATTGTTTGCCGACGCCGGTACCGATGTGTGCCGGCAATACCCACAAGTGATCCAACTCCGCTTTATCCTTACGAATGATGAGCGCATAGAAGCCGAGCGCTTTACCTGCGCTCTCGGCAACGTAAACTTCGTGGCGGGTTATGAAGTCCGGAGAAATCGTGAGGTCGTCCTGCCAGTGTTCGAGCCAGTGTTCGGGATAGCCCCAATACCGCTTGGCGTCATGGGCGATTTCAGAGAGCCTGGCGGCCTCGTCTCTTACTGCTGGTCGTATGATCAAAATACTCCCTGGGTGCTCTTAAGGAAGCTGCCAAATAGTGCCGTCCGTGTATTCAATGCGCACCAGGAGAACCTGCCCGTCCAGTCCCTGGCGCTCATTTTTGTCGAGCGCATAGATGCTTACGGTTGGCGCCGGAGGCTTTCGAGACATTGCATTCAATTTTTTGCTTTTGCCGGGTCCGATCCTCTCTTCACTGGTAAACTTCAAACGCCCGGTCTCAACCTGAGTATTATTGTAGAAAACGTAATCCCAATCTATTAGCTTGATAGTTTTCTCTGAGGTATTTTTTACTGAAGCCTGGTAAAGAAAACCATAACGAGGAGGTGCGGGCGGTCGAGCCTTGATAACCTGCTCCGAGCGCATCTCGCGCTCAACCTTGGCGGCCTCGCCAACGTTTCCGCTTCCTCTCGCTCTATCAACACGTCTTTGATCTGCCATGCGCCGGCGAAGGTCGTCGAAAGTTTCAACCGGGCCGCCGAAGGGATCTCCTTCCCAATTAATGCGCTCTTTCGACCAGTTTTGTTTCATGACGAGTGCCTGCGGAGATTCAGAAGTAGCAGTCGGGCCTGGTTGTGCCTGCGCGACGACTGACAAACAGAGAGTCAAACATAACAACATCATAGCTCTCATCATTCACTCCTTCCGTTTCGCTTAGCGCGCTGAAACAAGAGTTTGAGGGGATCTCGTGAGATGCGCACTCGTTTCGCAAAGCCTCGGCGAAGTCTACTACTAATCGAAGCTCAAAAAAACAAAGGGCTGAAGACGCTGTCTTCAGCCCCAAATTTAAGGTCAGCCGGCGTAGCGCTGCTCCCCAGGATCGGCACCGCTATGCGCCAGGGAGCAATTAGAAGACCAGTCGAGCGCCGAGGATAATGCGGCGATTGCCACCGTTTGTCGTCCACTGATTGAGGAAAGCTCCGGAGTTCACTGCGGCGGTCGGAATGCCAAAGTTGCGGGTGTTCGTCGCGTTGAACATGTCCGCCCGGAACTGCGCTCTCACCCTCTCCCCGATGCGTGTGTTCTTGATGATCCCGAAGTCGAGGTTTCCGATTCCGTCTGCGCGCAGGATGTTGCGGCCGGCGTTGCCGAAGCGCTCGCACGTAGTAGCCGGGTTGCTCAGCGGACCATTGCATTGCAGAGTACGGAAGAACTGCTGACCCTGGCCACGAATTAGGTTAAAGAGTTGCTCGGTATTCGAGGTCGGCAGCGGTGCGATCACGTTCGCGCGAATCGCATTCCCCACCAGGCCGTCAATACCGTTCAACGCGCCGGTCGGGTCGGCGCCGTTCAAAGGTGTGAAAGGTGCGCCGCTTTGGAAAGTGACGAACCCATTAAGCTGCCAGCCACCGAGCAAGTGTCCGGCGATGCCCTGCTGTTCGCGGAACCAGGGCAATTCATAAACGAAGTTGCCGGAGAGACGGTGCGGGCGATCATAGGACGACCGGGCTCGATCTCCCGCTTGATTGCGCGAATCCTGAGCGACAGCAACCTCGCCGCCGGAGGGATTAAAGATCTCCGAAGCGGTGTCGATGAAAGAACTCCAGGTGTAGTGCAAGCCGGCGCTGAATCCCCGCGAAAAGCGCTTGTCAAAACTGACCTGCATCGAGTGGTAGTCAGACTCCGCCTTGTTGGCGCGCAGGCGGATGACACCGAGCGTGCAGTTGGTCGCGCTAAAGGTGGTAGTGCGGCAGGGATTGTTTACACTGCCGGGAGCGGCACTCGAGATAAACACATTATTCGTCGGCAGCCGCGGATTACCGTCAACGCTTGCGAATAAATCGCGTCCCCGCGTACCAACATAGCCGACACGAAGGACCAGATCGTTCGAAAGCTCCCGTTGGACTTCGAAGCTGAATTGATCGTAAACGGGCGAACGGAAATCCTTTGCAACGATAGTGCGCGCGAAGTTAGCCGGATTGAGACCCGCGGGTTGCGCGGTTGGGATAGCCGCGAAAGCTCCCACGGCTGGCAAGTTAATAGCCGCGATGAATGGGAACGCGCTGGCGATGTTTAAGTTGATGTTGATAAAACTGCTGTCGTGGGTGCGCGCGTAGCCGCCACGAATTACCAACTTATCTCCGCCCGTCAGCAAACCGATCGGGCCACCAGTGCGGGTACGCGGATTCCAGTTGAACCCAATGCGTGGTTGGAAATTATTCGTGTCGGCGCCCGGAACGGGAGTAAAGCGAAAGCGCTCATCGTTACCATTAGCGGCGACGATCCGATCGTTAACAGGAACGAGGTCGTCAAAGTTATTTCCCGGCAGCTCGTACCGCAGCCCGTAGGTCAACGTGAAGTTGGGACGGACCTTCCAGGAATCCTGCGCATAGTAGTATTGGTCCCACCAGTAGTAATACTGAAGCTCCTGGCCGCCAGGAAGTGGACGGTTGACCTGTGACGCCAAATCAGCGGTGTCGTCGACGAATCTCTGAAGTGTCGAGTAGGCCAGGCGTCCGCGGATAGTGGGAACGAAAAAGCTCTTGACCTGCACCCGACGGATATCGGCGCCAAACTTCATCGAGTGTGAGCCGTGGGTCCACACGAGGTTGTCCTGAATCTGATAGGTGTTGTTATTACGAAACTGCGGCAGGTTCACAGCCAGTCCAATAGCCGTTCGGTTAGTGGCGGCGTTAAATCCTGACATCCCCAGTTCAGTTATCTCGATGGAAGGAATCAACTCGGAGCTGGGATCGTCTGAAGCTGACACGCTGGCAAAGCGTGACCACGCAGCGCGCACCTCGTTGACGAGGTTTGGCGTGATTACACTGGTTAGAGTGATGTTCATGGCCTGCGAGCGAGAGACGGCTCTGGACGTATTACCCGGAGGGGTCACCTGCCCGGTGCCGCCGGAATCCGCATCGTCGTAGAGATAGCGCGAGTTCAAGGTGTTTGCCTGATTAATTCGGTGATCAATGCGAAACGATGCCTGGTGATCATCGAAGAACGACGAGGCCGAGCCGGTGATGCTGCCAGTAGGAACGGTAAACGTTTGACCACCAACGGTGAAGGTCCGCGTGGGACCACCACCAGTCTGCGCCGCAGGTAAGTACTTGAGCAGCGCCTGGACTTGCGGGCGGTTGCCTGCTGCCGCTTGAAGTACCTGTCGGCCCGCTTCAGTCGGGGCCCCGACAAGCGTAAATCCGGAACCAAGTTGACGGTCACTCCAACGCTGATAGGAACCGAAGAAGAAGGTGCGGTCGCGCCCGCTATAGACCGAGCGGCCGCCTTCACCAAACTTCGGCAGGTAAACTGGGCCGCCGATTGTGAAACCGATCTGATTTTCGATTCGGAATGGAGCCTTTCGCTGCGAGGGGTCGGTCGCGGTCTTCTTACAAAAGCCTCCGGTCTTGTTGAGGTTGTTGCATGCGTTCAGGTTGTTATCGTTATGGAACATGAAAGCCGTTCCATGGTAGTCGTTTGTGCCTGCCTTCGTCACAATATTCAGCACCGATCCAGCATTGCGGCCATATTCGGCGAGGAACTGATTCGTGATAAGGCGCACCTCCTGAACGATGTCCGGGTTGTTAATGGCCTGTTGGCCGCCCGAGATGCTGGGGTCGTTGATGTCCTGGCCATCAATCATGAAGTTGTTCGAACGGGTTCGTCCGCCGTTTGCCGAGAATTGCACGCCCTGAGAGAAGGCGCTCTGACCAGATCCGAGTTGGCTGACCCCCGGAGCTCCAAGAGCTACATTGAAGACGTTCCGATTGGGCGCGAGCGGTAGTTCCGAGACTCGTCGGGAGTCGAAGGTGACGCTGACCTCAGCATTGCTGGTATTGATTAGCGCCGCATTCTCTACCACATTGACAGTTGCCTGAACGGCCCCTGCTTGCAAAGCCACGTCGACCACCGCGTCCTGGTTCAGGCTAAGCGTAATCCCTGATTGAACATACTTGCCGAAGCCGGGGGTTTGGACGCTGATCTCATAGTCACCCACGTAAAGGTTATTAAACCGATAGCGGCCCTCATCATCGCTTGTAGTCGTACGAGAATTGTTGGTCGTTACTTCTCTGAGCGCAACAGTGGCCTTGGGAATGATCGCTCCCTTTTCATCCTTAACAACACCGGAGATTGACCCTGTCGTCTGCGCTGAAACCGAAACGGACAGGCACATTAAAACCGCCGATGCGAGCATCAGAAACCTTATTGATTTGATCATCAGTTCTCTCCTTAGGGTAAAATCCGGTCTGGATTTTTGGGTTGCTTACCGATGTTGCTACCGAAATAAGGACAGAAATAAGAACTGTTAAGCCCGGAGTGTTCGTTGTGACTTGCTCGCTAGTGAGGCAATCAATATTCCATAAAAACAGGGCTATGAGCGCAACTGCAGAATGTTCAAGTGTTGTGTGGTTTAGAGGTACCTGTTTCAAACATCTTGCTTCGCTGAGGACTGTAACGCCAAGGCTTGCGTCCAAATTATTGGATTTTCTCCAAACCGATGGAGAGTCTGGGGTTAGGCTTTTGAAAACCTAGACGACGTAAGGTCCGCTGTTAGGCCTAACGGACGGCTGTTAGGGAGGTCGATACTGTCCTGCGCTCAGGCCTTGAAGGTCTTCTAAAATTTATTGTTTCTAGCGGCTGGTCCTTTTGGTCCGACACTCAAAACTAAAAACTCTCTCGTGAGTAAAGCCCGGTCCCCTGAAGAAGAATCGTGAGGCTTGCGCACAAGGGTCAGATCGGAATCAGGATGAAGCGGCCTCGCTGGCTGTGGGGACGGCCTCGTCGTGATGCTCGGTGGTGTAGAGACGAAGAATGTCCTGACCCTGGCGCGATCTCGGATCGATAGTCCTCACATGTTTGCGGCCGTTCATTTCCCAAATTGCGGTCACAACGCCGTCCTTCTCAACGGCATGATACGAGATATCTTCGGCCGGAACTTCCGCCGCTGGACTCTCAGCTGGTGTATCAGTCGCGCCGGCATTCAGCGCAGTTTCGTTCTCAGACATTTTTGCAGTAACACTCCTCTCAAAACTTCTTAGCTTGTTTTTGGGTTTAGAGAATTGTTGCACACGGCTCGCGCAGTGTCTACCGTGCGTTAGCGGTGGCCAGAGCAATCTCAACGGCCTTCCGGGGAACAACCACTCCCCAACCCTGTCTCTCAACTTCAATTCCTGGTACTCGTTCGGCAGTATCTATCAGAATGCGTTTCACTTGCTGCGGGGTTAAACCGGGGTTCGCTTCCAGCATGCAGGCAGCGATTGAGGCGACGATTGGCGACGCGAAGGAGGTTCCGTCGACATACTTGTAATGCTGGCTAATCACATTGCCTTCGCGAAGTTTGATCGTTATTAGTTGTCGCAACAACGGAGTTCGCAGATCGCGCGCCTCGTCGAAGTCTTTGTCCACTCCCGCATGCGAAAGAATGATCGCGCGTAAATCGGCGTCTGGCGCAGCGTCGAGTTCGGAACACAGGTGCGCTTCGTCTGCGGTAGGCGTGGCGGGAAGAATCGGCGCCGCTACCCAGATGCCCGGGGCAATAATCTCCGGTTTTTGCAAACCATCCGCCGTCGGCCCGTATGACGAGCGATACATACCGCGCCTGGCTCGATCCAGCGAGTTCTGATCATCGAGACCGCCTACCGAAATCGCGGAGGGCGAACTAGCCGGCGGCAGCACCGGATGACCCAAAGCCATTCCCGCATTGCCAACTGCGCAAACTATGATCAACCCCTCGCTCACCGCCTGCTCAACAGCCTGACACAGCGGGCTATCCAGATACGACTGTTCAAAATCCCCGCCGGCAGAAATGTTAACGATGCGAATGTCGTACTTCTTTTTGTTGTTCAGCACCCATTCAAGGCCGCGCGCGATATGTTCATCGGGTATGTGGCCGGTGCGGCCGACCTTTACCAGCACGACTTTCGCATCAGGCGCGATGCCGCGATAGAACCCGTCAGATAGGTGACCGTTTCCGGCCGCGACGACCGAAGTCATCATTCCGTGCCAACTGGCGACGTCAGTCGTCTCCAGTGATGTGCGATCGTCTTCGCCGTCGAAGATGCTGTGGTAAGCAACAATTCTGTTTTCTGGTTTGGTTAAATCGTCGTGCGCGTAGAAACCCGAGTCGATAAAAGCGATCGTCACTCCGCGCCCGCTGAATCGCTCGTCTGCATCCATTCGCAGAGGGGTTGGCAAAACGTGATCGGTTTGCTCGAAGACGACGTGGTGAGAATCGATCTGAGCCTTGGCCCGGCTAAAGAGTTCGACGCAGCCGGCGCAAACCTGAGCTGCGTCGCTCGATACATCGGCGCTCGCTTCCAGGAGCGCTGCGAGCTCGGTTGGCAATTCGGTTAGAGCGATCCGCCGATTATTAACGCGTCCACAGGTGTGACAGGACGAGTCCGGCTGGACGGCAACTTGATCAGGTTCGGCCGAAAGCATTGACTCTGGCATCGTGTAAAGCAGTTTACTTCATTCCGGCGTGATTTCAATTGGACAACGAGCCCCGTGAAACAATTGTGCGGGTTCTGGTTTTGAAAACAATAGCCACGGATGTGATCCACGAAAAGACACGAATCAACACGAAATATTGTTAGTGTAGTTTTGTGTGATTTCGTGGATCGTATCTTCGAGGCCCAGGCAATAGAGCCAGTTGTAAACTTGGCCTTTGCCCGTGTAAGGTATGGGCTGCAACTAACGACAATCAACCGCAGATTTCTATTTATGGCTGACAAAGAAACAAGCACGTCGGATCTTTTTCGTCGCGCGCAGGCGCTCAGACGTGAGCTGCCCCAGGCCTCGTACAAAGAGATTAAGGACCGACTCATAGAGGAGTTTACCGGCACGCCCTTCCCGTCTCTGAGCACCCTCACCATCCCTGAGCAGGATGCGCGCGCGCCTGAAGAAGACTGGTCAGCAGGCTTGCCGATCATCAGGCGCGGTATCCAATTTCAGGACTGGAAGGAAGTTGTGGACGGAATCATTTTGAGTCTGGAACAAACTGAAAACTACGAACGTCAGCGCGGGCCCGAGGGCGATAGAGACGACTGGCACGATCGCACCGCCGGCATTGAAGAGTCGACCAGGAAGGGCGTCGGTAAGTGGATGCCCGAAGAGTTGATGAAGCTCGCTGAAAGTCACACTAAGAAGTGAGATCGATCTTTGAGCTTTGTCCTTTGATCTCTGTCCTTGAGCTCGTGATCTTGGCAAACAGACCTCAACACAAAATTCAAAGAACTAAGTACAAAGCTCGTCCTTATTGTTGTCATGAGTTTTCTCAATAACCTGATAAAGGATCCGAAATACCAAACGACCCAGCCGCGCAAGCCTGAAGAACTTGGCGAGCCGGACGTCATTATCAGTCCCGACACGCGGCGCGAGAATCGAATGCCGCCGGGACAGTCGCGCACCAAGAAGTGGCCCGTGCTTGATGCGCACGGAACGCCGGATGTTGATCTCGCGACCTGGTCGTTTGCGGTTGACGGTCTGGTCGAACATTCACAGCAGTGGTCACTCGATGAGTTCATGCAACTGCCGGCGGTCCGCGTCTACGCCGACTTTCACTGCGTCACGCGCTGGTCACGCCTCGATAACCTGTGGGGCGGCGTGCCGACTCGCGAATTGGCAAAGATTGTCGGCATCAAGCCCGAGGCAAGATTTGTTCTTGCGCTCGCGTACGACTCTGGGTGGACTACCAATGTTCCCATCGAATACTTCCTCAATGAAGACTCGCTCTTAGCATGGTCGCACGACGGCGCGCCAATTCCTCCAGAGCATGGCGGGCCCGTTCGCCTGATCATTCCGCAGCTCTACGCCTGGAAGTCGGCAAAGTGGGTCAAGGGCGTGCGCTTCCTCGAACACGATCAGGCGGGCTTCTGGGAAGAGGGCGGCTATCACATGCGCGGGGTGCCATGGGGTCCGGGCGATGGTGAACGATTCCGCTGGTCGTAAGGGGAAACGGTTCTCCGTTGTCAGCGTGGAATCATCTATCTCCACTCAAAAAGGGAAACTTCTCACGATGACAACACTTCGCTTGTTTGAATTCCTACTCGTGTTGGTGCTAGCCGGTGCCGGCATCGTAGGATGTGCTCAAACGGCAAAAAATAAATCCGCCGAATCCGAGCCAGCCAGCTTCATGCCGCAGCTCCCGCCATTGCCCGGAACGGGAGCACTCAAATCTGAAAGCGATACTACTGACTTTACTTTCATAGTCGCCGGCGATAATCGCCCCGAACTGAATGGTCCCGCGCAGCCGGTCATCACCGCGCAAATCATTCAGGACCTCAAGCAATACAAGCCGTCGTTCATTCTCTGGACCGGAGATGCGATCTACGGCAAGGATCCCGATAAGAAATTGATCAAGGCTGAATACGAGGCCTTCCTCGAACTCCTGCATGGTGCGGGCGTACCGGTCTTTAATGTGCCCGGCAATCACGAGATGAATGCGGCGAAGAATGCGCCTTGCCCTGAGATGGAGAAGCTTTATCAAGACCACATGGTGAAGGAGTTGTATGGCGCTTTTTCCTACGGCACTTCGCGGTTCATCGCCTTGAATACAGATTCACTGAAAAAAGACGCGGACTGTAAACTACCAACCAAAAAATATGTGAACAGCGGTTACGTCAACAAGGATCAGCTTGCCAGTCTCGATGCATATCTGAAGGCGAACGACAGTGCTCAGCACGTCTTCATTTTCATGCATCGACCGATGGCGCCGAGTAAGGTCAAAGCCGGCTTGGACGCCGACAGCACAAAGGCGCTCAAAGACATTTTCGCGAAGCATAAAAACATCGTGTACGTGCTCGCCGGACATCAACATCAGTATTACAACGGGTTGACCAAAGACACTTCGCCTCCGCCCTGTGTGCCTTCTAAGGGAAATAGTCCGCCATTTTATCTCGTGACCGGGGGCGCCGGAGCCCCTCTGTCCGGCGACAAACACGAAGAGGAGGAAGAGGCAGACGAACTGACGCCTGGCGCTTTTTACAATTATCTGGTGTTTGAAGTGAAGACGCACAACGTCAACGCCACGCTCGTTAACTGCGGGAGCGATCCAACCAAAGCACAATGCCAGGCGCAGCCCTCTTGCGGCACGCCGTAAGTTGAACTGAAAGCCGGAAGTTTCCCAATAGTGCCAACCACTACGCCTAAAGACGCGGCTGCGGTAATTTTGCTCCGCCACAACACTGACCCGCGCGACCCGGAAGTTTTTCTCGTAAAACGCAGCGACAAACTGTCGTTCCTTAGCGGCTTTCACGCTTTTCCCGGCGGCCAGTTTGATCCGTCGGACGTCGAGGCGCCGGTGCGGAACGCTGCTGACTCGGAATTTGCAACGGCCATTAGTTGCGCCGCGCGCGAATTGTTTGAAGAGACTCAGGTGCTGGTCGCGCGTGGCGGTGACGCTCTAACGCAGGGTCAGCGCGCCTCGCTGCTTGACGATCTGCAGTCTGGACGTATGTCCTGGCCCGCGCTCCTTGAGCACTACGAGCTTTATCTTGATGCAGACGATTTCACTTTCGTGGGTCGTTGGGTGACGCCGCCATTCAGTGCGCGACGCTTCGACACCTGGTTCTTTCTGGTGAAGTGCCGAGCGAAACAACTTCCTCGCGTGGCTGACGATGGCGAACTGGAAAGTGGTGAATGGATTGGGGCAGGCGCGGCTCACGCGCGCTGGGAACGTTCCGAGATTCTGGCCGTGCCGCCGGTCCTACATGGCTTGAAAACTTTGTCCACTGGTCTCACGGATGACCTGGTCGAACGGTTTTTGTCGTTGCCTAACGCTCGTCACGAGCCCGTGCGCCGCATCGAGTTTCGCCCAAACTATATTTGCTTTCCGGTACGCACTCCGACCAAGCCGCCCGCGACGCACACAAACTCTTATCTGATCTACACGTCACAAAGTCTACTGATAATCGATCCGGGTTCACCATACGAAGACGAACAAAGCGCTCTTGCAAACTCCATCGACAAGCTGCTCTCCGAAGGCAGAACGCTTAGCGGTATTCTCCTGACGCACGTACACCCAGATCACGTTGGCGGCGTCAATGCGCTCAGGTCGCACCTCGGCGATGCTCGCGTCTCAGCACACAAACTGACAGCCGCAGCTCTCTCGGATATTCGAGTGGATGCGATGCTTGACGACAAAGACGTCCTGGTATTAGAAGGCGAGCCAGGGATTTCGTTGCGAGTGATGCATACGCCTGGGCATGCGCGTGGTCATCTCTGTCTCTACGACGAACGAACCGGCACCCTGATCTCCGGCGACAACATCGTAGGTCTCGGCTCGGTGCTAATCGATCCGCCAGAAGGAAACATGCGCGACTACCTCAACTCGTTGGAGCGCATGCGCTCGCTGCCGAATCTTTCCGTCATCTTTGGCGGACACGGGCCCGCCATCGCCAACCCCTATCGGAAGCTAGACGAGTACATTTCTCATCGACTGGATCGTGAGCAGAAGATTCTGGAAGCCGTTCGCGCAGGCGCGACTACACCGAAAGATATCGTGGCGCATGTGTACACCGACGTTTCTCCAAAAGCGCACGCGATGGCCGAGCGCGCGGTGCTGGCGCATCTGGAAAAACTTCAAGCAGACGGTCTGGTTTCCCAACGCTCTCACGACACTTATCGTGCCGCACAAGAAAAGGCTTAGCCGCGGATTTGCGCAGATTATGCGAATCTGAAAAACCTCCAACCGGGCCCACGTTTTACTGTTCAATTCTGATCCGGGGTTATTCTCGTAAATCCGCGGCCCAAATTCCAGCCACTACCTCTTCACCCGCGACTCGCGTAAGATATTGTTACCCCGAACTTAATATTCCGCGTCAGTCACAGGGTTTTTATGAGCAGTCCAAAAATATCCCCCGAATCAGCCAAAACTTTCGGTGAACTTAAGCAGAGCGGCTACCAGAGCGTTTCGGTTAAAGATGAGCTGCGCGCGAACCTCATTCAGAAACTTCGCGCCGGCGAAAAGCTTTTCCGCGGCATCGTTGGCTACGATGAAACTGTTATCCCGCAACTCGTAAACGCAATTCTCGCCCGCCACAACATTATCCTGCTCGGGCTAAGAGGACAGGCCAAGAGCAGGATCATTCGCCAACTCACCGAGTTGTTAGATGATGAAATACCGATTATCGCCGGGTCAGAAGTTAACGACGATCCGTTTCATCCCATCTCGGCATTCGGCCGCCAGGCGCTTGCCATGCACGGCGACTCAACGCACATCGATTGGGTCTCTCGCGACTCACGCTTTGTCGAGAAACTTGCTACGCCGGACGTAACGATCGCCGACATCATCGGCGACGTCGATCCGATTAAGGCCGCTAAGGGCGGACACCTGTTAAGCGATGAACTAACGATTCACTACGGCCTTTTGCCGCGCGCCAACCGCGGCATCTTCGCCATCAACGAGCTGCCCGATCTCGCCGGCAAGATCCAGGTCGGGCTTTTCAACATCATGCAGGAAGGCGACGTGCAGATTAAGGGCTACCCGGTGCGCCTGCCGCTTGATGTCATGCTCATCTTTTCGGCAAACCCCGAGGACTACACTGCGCGCGGAAAGATCATCTCGCCACTCAAGGATCGCATCGGTACGGAAATCATGACTCACTATCCGGCGGACCTGCAGACCGCGGTTGAGATCACAAGGCAGGAGGCGTGGGTTAGTCGTGCTGGTCTCGAGGACGCGGATGGTTCGGCTTTGCAACTTAATATTCCGGAGTTTATCCGCGAGCTCGTTGAGCAAATTGCGTTCGAGGCGCGCGACGACAATCGCGTTGACAAGCATTCCGGAGTTTCGCAACGCATGCCTATCACAGTTATTGAGTCGGTGCTTTCAAATGCTGAACGGCGCGCACTGCTGACTGGCGAAGAGGAAATCGTGCCGCGCATCTCGGACATCTACGCGGCCGTTCCTTCAATGACCGGCAAGATGGAACTCGAATACGAGGGGGAACAGATCGGCGCCGGCCGCATCGCGAAGGATTTGATCAAGCGTGCGGCTGGAGAAATCTTTGAAGGATATTTTGTGGGCATCGACTTTGCGCAGACCGTGCAATGGTTTGAACAGGGCAACAATCTACGACTCGCCGACACTGCGTCCGCGCAGGAGTGCCGGACGTTGCTGGAAGCCGTGCCGGAGTTAATCGACACCGCGGTTATTCCGTTTGACTTCAAGGCGTCAGACACCGCGCAGTTGGTGGCTGCTTGCGAGTTTGTGTTGGAAGGTCTCTACGCCCAAAACAAGATCAGCCGCAACGAAGAAGGCGGCTATACGGCGGTGACCAAAGCGAAGAAGGACCGGCGTGGAATGATCTACGACGATCTGACCGAGACGGGAAAATACAGTTAGGAGAAAAACCATGACCATAACTTTGACCGCCGTTTATCGAAAAGTTCCCGAAGGCTACGTCGGTTTCGTTGAAGAGTTGCCCGGTGCCAATACACAGGGTGCAACGATCGAGGAAACGCGCGAAAACCTAAGGGAGGCCGTTGAATTGGTGATTGAAGCTAATCGCGCTTTGGCTCGGGAGTGGGATGAAGGTGAGGAGATTCTTCGTGAGAAGATTAGCTGAATAAGACGCGCCCAATGAAGCGAGTTGACCTAATTCGGCATTTGGAAACCCGCCGTTGCCAATTCTTTCGCGAAGGCAGCAAACACTCTGTTTACGTGAACCGCTCAAAACAAGCGTCATCGACAGTGCCAAGGCATCGTGAGATTAACGAGTTTCTGGTTCGCAAGATTTTGTCGCGACTTACAAATTTCGCCACCCGACAAGAACAAATGAAGTTTGCACGCTCACATGTTGAGGACCCCAAACCTAGCAGCGATAAGGAGTCGACTATCGAAGCGTCCTGGGCGTGTGAAATCGAGCGAAGAATTGCCGAAATCGAAGCCGGTGAAGAAACACTGGGTTGGGAAGAGGTAAGAGCTAGGATTCTGGCCGCTCTTGAAGCATCGCACACATGAAGTTCACGCGCTATTCAAAATTCAAGGGTCTCGACATATCGTCGCTCAACCTCGGCGACTTGATGGAAGGTCTGTCTGATTCACTGCTCGGCTCCGGCTACGACGAAGATTATTATTGGACTCGTGAACGCCGGCTGCAGGACACCTCGCTCGACGCGCTCCGTCGCGCGCTGCTGCAGGCGCTGATGGATCAGGGACTGCTCGAGGAGCGTCAGATTCAGGAGATGCTCGCCGACAACGAAGGCAAGTTTAAGGGCTCGCTGCTTGAAGAGATGCTCAATCAGCTGATCGAGCGGTTGGTAGAAGAAGGTTATTTAAAACTCAGTGAAGAGCCGCCGTCGCAAAGACGACAGCAGCAACCAGGAAGAGGTATGCCCGAAGTCTCCGAGCCAATGCCGCGCAATGTGAAGTTTGAAGTCACTGAAAAAGGTCTCGACTTCCTGGGCTACAAGACGCTCAGGAATCTGCTAGGCAGTTTCGGCAAGAGTTCAATTGGTCGTCACGACACGCCGCATCTTTCAACCGGGATTGAAGCCGCAGCGGCCAGCAAGCCTTACGAGTTTGGCGACACAATCAATCTCGACGTGAACACTACGCTGCTCTCGGCGATCCAACGCGAGGGTTTAACGGTCCCACTCAATCTTGAATACCGCGACTTGCACGTTCATCAGTGTGACTATCAATCATCGTGCGCAACCGTCGTAATGCTCGACTGTTCCCACTCGATGATTCTCTATGGCGAAGATCGTTTTACGCCGGCGAAGAAAGTTGCGCTGGCGTTGGCGCATTTGATTCGCACGCAATACCCGGGCGATTCGCTGCGCATAGTCCTGTTCCACGACAGCGCCGAAGAGTTGCCCCTGGCAAAACTCGCAACCACGCAGGTCGGTCCTTATCACACCAACACAGCCGAGGGCCTGCGGCTGGCGCGCCGCATCCTCCAGTCGCAGCGAAAAGAGATGAAGCAAATTGTGATGGTGACTGACGGCAAGCCGACGGCGTGCTTTGTTGAAGGAGTAGGACAGACTTCCCAGTCTGTCCTGTCTGGGCGCCAGCAGTCCTCTGGATCAGTGCGGACCGGCAGGAATGCCGGTCCCACGTCCGGTTCTACCCGTCGAATCTACAAGAACTCAATGGGCGGCGACCCGTTTGTAATGGAGGCTACCTTCAAAGAGGTCCAGGGCTGCCGCAAAGCCGGTATAATGATCAATACGTTCATGCTGGCCAGCGACTATTATCTGGTGGAGTTTGTGAAACAGATGTGCGCAATGACGAATGGCAAGGCCTACTTCGCAAACCCAGACAATCTTTCGCAGTTTGTTTTGATGGATTTTCTACGACGTCGAACCAGCCGGGTCAAATAGGCCTGGCTTTCTTTCACTTACAACTAACAGATGAGAGTGGACGCATTAGAGCAGGGTGGACCCCAGCCGAGACGATACTTTGTACCTTACTTTGTATTGGTTGTCGGCCTGCTGAGCACTGCTTTCTTTTCTTACTACGTTTGGCGTACGGGCGAGGCGAAGGATCTCGAACGCTTCAATTCCTCCACCCAGGAATTGACGAGCTTCGTGAGGGGCAGGCCGCGCCTCTATGTTGAGGTCCTGCGTGCGGCCACTGGTTTGTTTGCGGTAAGCCCTTCGATCAAGCCCACCCAGTTTCAAAAGTTTGTAGAGCGTTTGGAGTTAGCGGATCAGTATCCGGGTTCGCAGGGACTAGGGTTTCTGACGCGAGTGAAGCGCAACCCCCAAGAGTCCTCCCAAGATTCCTTACATCCGCATGAGCTAAAGGGCTTTCAGTTTTGGAATGAAGAGGATCAGAGTCAATATGCCCTGGCCGTCCACTTTGAGCCGCTTAACGGGCAGAACACGGCCGCGGTGGATTTCCAACTCCACACCCAGCCGATTTGCAGCAAAGCGATGGAAGACGCCCGCGATACTGGCCTGCCAACGGCAACGGCCAAGCTGCTGCTGCCGAGCGACAAGCAGGAGGCGGGTTTTCTAATCTACGTTCCGATCTACGAGAACGACCGCACCCCCACAACCGTTAGTGAACGTCGTGAGGCGCTCTCCGGCTTTGTCTACAGCCAGTTTCGAGCGTCAGACTTCCTGAAATCTGTTCTGGCAATCAAGCACACCAGCGATATCGATTTGCAACTTTATGACGGATCGCAGCCTTCCAGTGAAAACTTGCTCGCCGACACAGCATCAAATTCAGCGGATCTCGAGGGCGCTGGGAAACCTCGGTTCACCACTACCAGTGTCGTCGACGTAGCCGGCAGAACCTGGTCCATAGGCTTTGCTTCGCGTCCTGAGTTTGTTTCCGCAGCGAACAGAAACATTCTTTACTACACGGCGCTGGGCGGCCTCTTGATGACTTTCGTACTGTTTGTTCTCACCTACCTGCAAGTCAGCGCGCGCTCTGAGGCAGAACTCTCAGCTTCGGATCTGCACATCTCGGAAGCAAAGGTGCGCAAGACGCTGACGGACCGCGAGCGAGCTGAAGAAGCTCTGAGGGAAAGTGAAGAACGTTATCGCGACCTGGTCGAAAACGCGAACGACGTTGTTTACACGCTCGACCTCGAGGGTAGCATTACTTCAGTCAACAAGGCCGCTGAATCGATCACCGGTTATTCACGCGAGCAGTTGATCAATAGAAACCTGGCCGACCTGCTAACGCCGGAATCCGTCGAAGCCAACCGCGCGATGCTGACTCGTAAATTAGAAGGCGAGGAACGCACCAACTACGAAATGGATATCCGCTCGGTAGACGGTCGCGTTCTAACCTTCGAGATAAGCAGCAAGCTAGTTTTCCGAGATGGCAAGCCGATAGGAGTTCAGGGAATTGCTCGTGACATCACGAGTCGCCGCCATGCCGAAGAAGCGTTGCGACAGGCGGATCAACGCGCCCTGGCTGAGTATGAACGGTTGCTGGAAAAGGTCGCGAAGCTGGCGCAAACCCTGGGGACCGCGCGAGATCTGTCAGCAATCTTTGGGGGACTAAAAGAGTTTGCTCTCCAGTCAGTTCCCTTCGATGGATTGTTTGTTTCGCTTTACGATCCTATTCGTGACGTGCGTACCGCTTGTTACGGTTGGGGCGACGGCAAAGAGATCGACACCTCAGAGCTGCCGCCGATGCCGGTGAATTTCACCGGGCCAAACAGTCGCGCCGTCAGAACCAATCAAGTGATCATCACCAACGACTATCAAACGGAGACCCTTGGCCATCCGGCAGTGATTGTTGGTCCTGACAATGGCCTCAGACCGCAGTCTTCGCTCTCCGCTCCAATGGCCGTAATGGGTCGGATTATCGGCACGATTGAGGTGCAAACATATAAAAAGGCCGCATACGCAGCAGAACATGTCACCGCCATGCGCATGGCCGCAAACTTGACCGCAGTGGCCATTGAGAATGTGGGCCTGCTTGAGCGCGAGAGTAAAGCGAGAGCCGACGCCGAGGAGTCGAATCGGCTGAAAGATGAATTCCTGGCAACTGTTTCCCATGAGCTGCGCACCCCGCTGACAGCTATCCTTGGTTGGTCACGAATGCTTGAAGGCGGGGCGCTGGCCGGCGACATGGCCGAGCGCGCGATCGAGACGATCAGTCGCAACGCCCGGTCTCAAGCTCAAATCATTGATGACATCCTCGATGTCTCAAGAATCATCACTGGCAAGTTATACCTTGAGCTTCATCCGGTTGAAATTGCCCCTGTGCTGGAAGCGGCAATAAATGTGGTGCGACCTACTGCCGAAGCGAAGGGCATTCGCATTGAAATGGATTTCGAGCCAAAACCGGCGGCTGTTCCCGGAGACATAAACCGATTGCAGCAGGTTTTCTGGAACCTGCTTTCGAACGCCGTCAAATTCACTTCTGCAAACGGTAAAGTGTCTGTCCGACTTTGCCACGTGAATTCCGAAGTTGAGATCGTTGTCGCTGACACCGGACAGGGTATTAACGCTGATTTCCTGCCGTTCGTTTTTGACAGATTTCGCCAGGCAGACAGCACTTCAACCCGGCAGCACGGTGGATTGGGCCTGGGCCTGGCTATCGCGCGGCACCTCGTAGAGATTCATGGCGGTTCGATTTCAGCCCGGAGCGGTGGCAAGGGCGAGGGCGCTGTGTTTACCGTCAGGCTGCCGCTGGTCGGCTCAATTCCGGAAACGCCAGACACACCCTCTGCCACGAAGCGCGATGAGGAACCTGCGAACCGGGATCGCTTGAAATCGCAACAGGTATTGTCTGGGCTGCACGTACTGCTCGTGGACGATGATCAGGATACGTTGGATTTGCTCAGCGCCGCGCTGACGCAACGAAGTGCAAAGGTGACCGCAGTGTCATCCGCAGCAGCTGCGTTTGAGTCAATAAAGAGTTTCCGGCCTGATGTGCTAATTTCTGACATCGCGATGCCGGTTGAAGATGGATACTACTTGATCGAAAGGTTGTTAGCGCTCGATCTTGTACCCGGAATTCCCGCCATAGCGATCACCGCCTACGCCAAACAAGAAGACAAAGACCGTGCGCTTGCAGCCGGCTACCAACGCTTCCTGGCCAAGCCGGTCGAGCTTGGCGAATTCATCTCGGCGGTGGCGGACCTAGCCCGGATGGAATACTCGAGATCGTAACGCTCAAGCTCTTCACTGGGAGCGCGGGCGTCCCGCCCGCGACACTCAAGTGGTCTGCTGGAAGCGTGGGGTGCCGCCCGTAACACTCGAGTGATTGTCTGGGAGCGCGGGCGTCTCGCCCGCAATGAGCGCGTCAGCGCGAAGAAGGCGGAAGTGGAAGATGATGGTGCGAAACGAAGAAGGATTGGGCCGGGGTTTGCTGAATTTTCAAAGACTCTCTTCGCGCTGACGCGCTCATTGCGGGCGAGACGCCCGCGCTCCCAGACAATCTTGAGTGTTGCAGGCGGGACGCCCGCGCTCTCGGTGAAGAGCTTGAGTGATTTGCGCGAGAATCGATTGCTCTGAAATCTTCAGTCGAAACCCTTATGTCCGAGCATCAAAAGTACACCATCGAAGATCGAGTCCGCTGGGGCGACGTCGACGCTGCAGGCATTATTTTCTACGGCGCTTACATTCGCTTTTTTGAAATCGCGGAGACAGAACTGTTTCGCGCTGTAGGCCTGCCTTACCCCGTAATGTTTGAGGAACTCGACATCTGGCTGCCGCGCGTTCACCTGGAATGCGATTTCCATCACGCGGCGCGACTGGATGATTTGTTGGAAGTGTCGGTGTATGTTGGCCGCTTCGGCAACAAGTCGATGCGTCTGGATTTCGAAGTCAGGCGTCAGGGCGCCGAAGGGGTAATTGCCCACGCTCACTTTGTGCTTGCTTCCGTGAGACGCGATACTTTTGAAACCGTGCTGATTCCCGCTGAGCTCCGCAGCCGGCTGGCTCTCTATTCAAAACAGAGTGGGTGATAAATGGCGAGGGTCAAGCAGTTCAGAGTTCAAGCTTTAGCTTGCTTCTTACGGGCGCCGGAACAACCTAAAGGTTGAGTCTCTGAACTACTTGACACCAATAGACGATGAACAACTTGCCACATCAATATAACGCTGATTCAATCGACGAGCTGACTGTGGATCGCGATCCGTTGCCGCTTTTTCAGCGCTGGTTGGATGAGGCAAAGGCCGCCGGCATCCATCTGGCAGAAGCGATGACCCTGGCGACTTCAACGCAGGATGGCAAGCCATCTGCTCGTCTGGTGCTGCTGAAACAGGCGGACCAGAACGGCTTCGTTTTCTATACCAACTACAGCAGCATGAAAGCGCGCGAACTGGATTCCAACCCGCAAGCTGCGCTGGTTTTTTACTGGCCGCAAGTCGAGCGGCAGGTGCGCGTGGAAGGTAAGGTGGATCGAACTTCAGCTGCCGAGTCGGACGAGTATTTCAAAACGCGTCCGCGCGAAAGCCAGATCGGTGCGCTGGCTTCGCCACAAAGCGAAGTGATCGCGTCGAGAGAAGCACTGCAACAAAAAGCTGATGAACTGGAGCTACTGTACGAAGGTCGGGAAGTCGAACGCCCGGAGCATTGGGGCGGCTACCGTCTGCACGCTGAACGAATTGAGTTTTGGAAGGGTCGGCCGGGACGGCTGCACGATCGCATTGCTTACGATCGGCAGGCGGATGGCAGCTGGTCAATCAAGCGCCTGGCGCCTTAGCCGTAAGCGGCTTCGCAGCGCGGTTCTCCCCGATCAAAGCGGGCGCAACGCCTTGCGCGCGAGTTTTTTCTTCAATCCCACGTAACCCTGTTCGCCGGCTACCAGATCGCCCAGCACCTTCTTAATCCCACTGTGACCGCGCGCGAACGTAATCATTCTTTCGGTGAACGGCGCGCCCCAGAAGTTCCCATAAAAACGCCGGCGCATTTGTGAAGCGCGTCGCAGTTCAGCGCCGAAGTCCTGACGCCAGCGCTGCTCGTATTCGGCGGGCCGGCCTTCAATGAAAGCATCGGCGAAGAGCTCCGCTGAACGCAGCGCGTAGTAGATCCCTTCGCCGGTGACCGGGTCGGCAAAACCAGCCGCGTCACCCAGCAAAGCCCAGCCTTCTCCGCACGCACTTCGCTTGTCCCAGGTTTGATCCGCAAGGCCGGGAATACGCGCGGCGTAGCGTTCCGCACTCGCTCGCAATTTTTTCTCGACAGCAGCATCACCAGGTTCCTGTTGCTTCTTCCAGATGTTTGCCTTGCTGCAATCACGCTGCCGGTAGTAACCAAACATGAATTGCCAGAGCAGCTCGTCAAGCGCCTTGTGTTCAAAAGCGTCCTGCGTGGTGGCGATGCCAAACGAGATATGATCCAAACGAGGAAACGCCCAGGCGTAACCAACCCAGCCTGGCAAAAACGCTACCACGGTCGGAGCGTCTCCTTTTTCTGGCAGCGGCGCCCGATAACCGAAAGCGACCTCCATATCAGAAGCCTGTAATGGACCGGCGAGCTTCTTTGCGATAGCGCTGTTGGCGCCGTCCGCGCCGACTAACATTTTTCCTGACCACTCACCGCCATTTCCGTCGCGCAGTGTCCAGCCACTCTCCGTTCTCTTTATCCCTCGCGAAGTAATTTTTGCAAAAACTACTTCTGCGCCGGCCACTCGCGCGCGTTCACGCAGGTAGGAATCAAAAGCCACGCGCGAATAGATTGCGAACGGCTCGTCGAGTTTCATGTGCAGATGTTTGCCGGAGGGCGAGTACATTTCCAACTCGTCCACGGTGCGACCGACCGCGCCCAACAGATGCGGCCAGGCTTTCAGCGCTTTTGCGGTGACGCCGCCGCCGCAGGCCTTCGGCTCGCCTTCCGGTCGACCGTCAAACAGGACTACACGCACGCCGCTTTTTGCCAGTCGCTCGGCAGCGAACGAGCCGGCAGGCCCAGCGCCAACAATCAAGACATCAAGGAGATTCGTTTTCATTGGTTAGCGACAACTCTTTGGAGTGCGGTGACCTGTCACCGCTTTGGCCCAGGGCAGCTTGACGCCCTTTTTGTTGCAATTGATTCAGTCCACCGTGGCCGCGACAGGTTCGCGACCGGCCAAAGCGGCGACAGGTCACCGCAGTCCAAAGAGGTTGATGATAGTTGTCTTCTCCTTGGAAGAGCAATTGGTGTGATAAAATCCGAGACGTTCCCTGACAGCTAATCGGAAGTTGACCCTCGCTCTTCAACGCAAACACACAGTTTGCGTTACAACCATTGCCAACCCTCGTTTTTTGTCCCGGAGGTACGTGAAACGCGATGGGACCAAATAGCGCCATAGTTTTCAGTGGCATTGCTCCCCACCCGCCGATAATGGTTCCCGAAGTGGGTGGCGCAGCCAGCGGCGAAGTGCGCGGCTCGATCAACGCGATGGCGGAACTCACGCGGCGAATTATCGAGAGCGGCGCCGAAACAGTTGTGCTCATCTCACCTCACGCTCCGCTCGATGCTAGTGCCTTCGTCGCTTATCACTCGAGTAAACTGTCCGGAGATTTTGCAAACTTTCGCGCACCCAATACGCGGGTCGAGTTTTCGTCTGACGACGACGTACTAGAGGCAATAGCCGGATTCGCCGCAGAAGAAGACTACGAGGTGATGAACCTCCAGGACCATCCGCTGGATCATGGCAGCGCTGTACCACTCTATTTCCTGGACCGCAATGGTTGGAGCGGGCGGGTGGTAGTTCTCGGGTATAGTTTTCTCTCCAATGAAGACCACGTGAAGTTTGGCCGCTGCATCAGGTCGGCAGCCGATGAGATCGGACGACCAATCGCTTTTGTTGCCAGTGGTGATTTGAGTCACCGTCTGAAACCTGACGCTCCCGCCGGCTACAATCCGGCTGCCCACCGTTTTGATAACGAAGTGGTGGATGCAATTCACGATAACTCGCCGCATCGAATCATCGAAATTGATCATGACCTGAGGCGGACTGCCGGCGAGTGTGGCTATCGCTCAATGCTTGTCGGACTAGGCGCTACCGAGGAGCTGCCTTCCGCGTGCGAAGTGCTGAATTATGAGGCGCCATTTGGTGTCGGCTATCTGGTCGCGCAACTGACGAATGCTAAATCGGTCGCCAGGAATGAAGCGTCGGATCATGTTTCGACCGCTCCGTCAGCTCATGACGATTCTGAAGTCACCACTGAATTGCCCGCGCTGGCTCGACTTGCCATAGAGACTTTTGTGCGCACCGGAAAACAGATCACAGTTCCGGAGAAAGCACCCGCGCTCCTTTCGGCGCGCGCCGCTTGTTTCGTCTCGATCAAAACTCATACGGGCGATCTGCGCGGCTGTATCGGGACGATTGAACCCGTGAAAGAAAACCTGGCTGAGGAACTTATTGCCAACGCCATTAACGCCGCCAGCCGCGATCCTCGATTCGACCCGGTCTCGGCGAGCGAACTCCCGGGCCTGCGTTATTCAGTTGATATTCTGGCGGCGCCGGAGCCGGCCACGTTTGCAGATCTGAATCCGAAGGTCTATGGGGTGATCGTCGAGGACGAGTCAGGACGGCGGCGGGGCTTGTTGCTGCCGGATATTGCCGGAGTGGATACCGCCAGCCAGCAGGTGGAGATCGCGGCGCGCAAAGCCGGCATTCCGCCGGGAGAATCTTTGCAGCTTTCGCGCTTTCGCGTAGATCGCTTCCAGGAGCAGCGGTAGGACAGACATTCCTGCCTGTCCTTTTCTCCTTTTTAAAGAGGCATTCTGCTGTTGCCTAAGGACAGACAGGAATGTCTGTCCTACACGTCCAGGTTACGGACGTCGAGCGCATTGTCTTCGATAAATTTCCGGCGAGGTTCTACGGCGTCGCCCATCAACACAGTGAATATTTCGTCCGTCTCAACAGCGTCGTCAATTCTCACTTGTAACAACGTGCGCTTTTCCGGGTTCATGGTCGTTTCCCAGAGCTGCTCCGGATTCATCTCGCCAAGACCCTTGTACCGCTGAATCGAAAGATCTTTCTTGGCTGCGGCCAACACCTTTTCCAGGAGCGCCTCTCGCGTCGGAATTTCTTCGCTGGTTCCGTTTGAACCGGTGATGAATGGCGGTGCGAGTTTGTCTTCAAGATTCATATATAGCTCGATTGCTTTTTGAAACTCGACAAAGCTGGCGAAGTTCCAATCGATGGCAGTACTCACCCCCGAAGTAGTCGTTGTCTCAATTGCCCACAGACCGTGCTCTTCATCCGTCGACAGTTCAGTCTTGAACCCTGCCTTGGCGAGGACGCCTTCCACTTTCGCCAGCATATCGCCGTTCTGAAAAACGTTACGCAGAGACGTGCCTTGCTTGCGCAGTACCCCTTTCTTCCCGGCGAAGGCCAGCAATATCGTGTCGAGCAGATGCGCATCACCGCCGAGACGGCGCGCTGCGCGCTCGCAGTAATGCTTGAGATCCACCAGACTTTCCAGTGACTGTGCTAACTCCTTGCCTTCGATATCCTGATTAGCTCCAACTGACTTTACGGTCATGTCCGCGGTCGCCATGCGCATCAGGTAACGGACCATCAGGCTCTCGTCTTTTATGTACTCTTCTTTCTTTCCGCGCTTCACCTTAAACAAAGGTGGTTGCGCGATGTAGACGTAGCCGAGTTCAACCAGTTCGTTCATCTGCCGGTAGAAAAAGGTGAGTAACAGTGTTCTGATGTGCGACCCGTCGACGTCGGCGTCGGTCATCAGGATGATCTTGTGGTAGCGGAGCTTGGTGGCGTCAAAATCTTCTTTTCCTATTCCGGTACCGAGCGCGGTAATCAGCGATTTGATCTCGCTATGGCCGAGCATCTTGTCAAAGCGCGCTTTTTCGACGTTGAGAATCTTGCCTTTGAGCGGGAGTATCGCCTGGTTTTTGCGATCGCGGCCCTGCTTTGCCGAACCACCGGCCGAGTCGCCCTCGACAATGTAAATCTCCGACAGGGCCGGATCTTTTTCCTGACAGTCGGCCAGCTTGCCCGGCAACATCGATCCGCTGAGGGCGCCTTTGCGAACTATTTCCCGGGCTTTTCGCGCCGCTTCACGGGCGCGCGCCGCGTCAACCGACTTGCCTACAATCCTGCGCGCGACGGTTGGGTTCTGTTCGAGGTACTCAGTCAAGCGCTCATTCAGGAAAGACTCGACCTGGCCTTTAACGTCGGAATTGAGCTTCCCTTTCGTCTGTCCTTCAAACTGCGGCTGCGGCAACTTCACCGAAATGACCGCGACCAGGCCTTCGCGCACATCGTCGCCGCTTAGAGATCCCTTGAAGTTCTTGGCTAATCCAGACGATTGCGCATAAGCGTTGATGGTTCTCGTAAACGCAGAGCGAAATCCCGACAGGTGCGTCCCGCCGTCGACGGTATTGATGTTGTTTGCGAACGAGTAGACCTTTTCGTCGTAGCCATCGTTGTATTGAATGGCCACTTCAATCGACAAGGCGTCGCCCTCTTTCTCAAAGTAGAGCGGCTTGTCGTGAAGGGTAGTCTTGTTCTTATTGAGGTGTTTGACAAACTCGGCAATACCACCTTTGTAGTAAAACTCATGCGAGCGCTCGGGTTCTTCACGTTCATCTTTGATCGTGATGCGGATGCCCTTGTTGAGGAAAGCCTTTTCTCTGAGCCGCTCCGAAAGTTTGTCAAAACTAAAAACGGTGTGGTCAAAAATTTGCGGGTCGGGTTTGAAGGTTATCTTGGTGCCGCGCTTTCTTGTCTTGCCGGTTTGCGCCAGACGTTCTACCGCGATCCCCCGAGCATAGTCTTGCTCATAAGTTTTTGAGTCACGCCAGATCTCGAGGTGTAGCGTCTCGGAAAGAAAATTAACGCAGGAAACTCCGACGCCATGCAGGCCGCCCGAGACCTTATACGCATTGGAGTCAAACTTTCCGCCGGCGTGCAGCTTTGTCATCACCACCTCGGCCGCCGACTTCCTCTCCTTTTTCATTTCATCGACGGGAATGCCGCGACCGTTATCAATTACGGTGATCGAGTTATCAAGGTGAATGGCGACATCCACTGTGTCGCAGTATCCAGCCAGCGCTTCATCGATGGAATTGTCCACTACTTCGTAAACCAGATGATGAAGGCCTATTTCACCGGTCGACCCTATATACATCGCGGGCCGCTTACGTACAGCTTCCCTGCCTTCAAGAACGGCTATGGAAGATGAGTCGTAGTTCTGGGTTTTCTTACCTGTAATAGTTCCAGCTGTTGACAATTCCTTCTCCTTCTTGCGCTTCAACAATTCGTCCTTGTCATCGACTTCCATGGCAAGCGTACATCCTACTTAGAGCTTTCCTGGATAATCTCAGCAGCCGTGGCCGCCGCCGAGAAAGTGCTCTGGTTCAAAACCGGCGGCACTGCCTCGCCCTGCACGATCTCTTGTACGTTTGACCTGGAAAGGAACCCTTCGAGGTGGCTTCTCTTCGACGTGGTAATGAATGTCTGGGTGCGGCCTTCAAGATACTCCAACAGGCGTTTTATCCTTTTTTCATCCAACTCCGCGTCGACGTCGTCGACCAGAAAAATTGGATAATCATTGTGAGTAGAATTATACACTGAAATTGCCGCTAAGTCTAATAGTAACAATGCACTACGCTGCTGCCCGGAACTGCCGTAAGTGCGCATTTCCCGGCCTGCCAAATGTATGCCCAGGTCGTCCCGGTGAGGTCCCACCAGGGCCCTTCCGGCTGACACCTCTGCCGGCAACCGCAACTCCAATCGTTGCCGCAAAAGAGCTTCGTAGCCATCGAGGTCGCCCCTGCTTTCCAGCGACGAGAGGTAACGAATCTGAAGCTCGGCCGGCTCAAAAAGCGTTCGTTCGATTACGCCGTTTAGCCGTGCTGTATAGTCGACTCGCGCCTGATGTATTTCTGTTCCTAAGCGTGCCAGTTGCTCGTTCCATGGCGCTATTAGATTTTTGGTTTCTTCCAGCCGCAACTCACATTCAGAGGCGTCCTGCAGTATGCGGTTCTTCTGTTTGACGACCTTGTTGTAGTCAGAAACTGTTTGCACGTACGCCGGCCGCAGCGAAGCAACTCCGCGATCGATGAAGTGTCTTCTCGCTTCCGGCATGCCACGCACCACTTCGAGTTGATCGGCTGTGAAAGCAAACACCTGAAGCAGTCCGAGATACCTCGCAAGTGTCTCGCGCTTACCGTTGACCCAAATCGACTTGGTATTTTCTCGCAACGATATTCGCACATCACGACGCAGATCTTTGCCGACTGAAACCAGCCCTTCGATGAACGCGGTCTCCTCACCAAACCGGATTGATTCCTGAAGGCGTTGCGTGCGAAACGATTTTGTTCTGGAGAGTGTATGGATCGCTTCCAGCCAGTTGGTTTTACCCTGACCGTTGTTGCCGTAGATGATGTTAAGTCCCGATCCCCAAAAGATTTTGCCGCTTAGGTTGCGAAAATTATTTACTTCGAGGGACTCGAGGATCATCGAGGGATTTTAGCATACCACTGGAGATAGTTAGCCCTCCTCGACAAGCATCAATCGGTAGGAGGCGGAGTGGCTTCCGTCTTATCCAGCCGTCCCGTTCCTCGAAGATTCCTTTCACCTCTGCCAGTCGGAAGTAGTGCGCCCAACCGCGCAGTAAGGGGTGTTAGCTCTTCTTCGATTAACTTGGTCAGGTTGCGTCATCTCCCACTCTCAACACCAAGTGGCGCACCTCTGCATTAATGAGGTCCGTTCCGGCGCAGTCTTTCCCAAATCTCACACCTGTCGCACGTCGACGGGTTCCGGTTTTCCCCATTCATTCATCCGGTAAGCATAGGCTTCCTTCATTTTTGTTTGTCCGCTATTCGTGTAAACAAGGAGGCGCTCGCCGTCGGTGCGAATCATTACGATGCCAAACGCGGCACGGCTAAAAGCGAAAAAAGACTTTCTTTTTTCTTCCTTTTTGTCGATCACGGCTATCTCTTTTTTGACGACAGCCAGGTCGCCTTCAAACTTATGGAACTCTGGCCTTGTGGCGCCAACTACCTGGAAGAACGCCACCAGTTCCGTCACAAAAACTAAGGGTTCTTCCACTCGGCCATATTTTCCAAGGGCCCCCATTATCGTCGCCCGCGGATGAATGAACTCTTTGCGCGCGCTTTCGTCACCTGACGAAACAACCGAGATCACCGGCGCAACAGCTTGAATAAGCGCGCCCGAAAAATCCGCTGAACCGTGATGGGGAACTTTGAAAACTTCGGACTGCAGACTCAGCTCCTTCGCGTTATGGGCTAGAGCTAACACCTGACCAGACTCATCATTTAGATCGCCAGAAAAAAGGAAACTGAAACCGCCGTATGCCAGCCGAAAGATCACCGAATGGCCGTTGATCGTATGAGATGCTGATTTACCGCTGAAACCAGTGCCTTCGGTATTGAGCGACTCTTGCCCGATGCGTGGTCCGCGCGGAGGATTACCGAGAAATGGTGGGCCACTTGCGCGCTATTTAGAGATGAAGATGGACTTCGGATGAGGTCAATTCTATTTTGAGCTTTACACTGGCCCACCGGGCAATCGGAGATTCTGCAAGGTTCTTTGAGCGACGTCCGCGGTCAGCCCCCACATGAAGAGACCGAGGTAGTCAAAAAATCCCTCCGAGCCAAAAGTTGCCTTGTCGACGTATCCCGTCTTAAGACCAACTAATACGAGCATAACGAGCAACAGCAAAAAAACTATTGGTCGCAAGAGCCAGAGCTGCACCTCCGCGCTCATGAGTGGGCCAGTGCCCGTCAGGAAGGCCAGTGCGCGACGTACGAACCGCGAGCGAGGCTCAGCGCCTTCCTGCGCAGCACGAGCGCGGGCACCTTCTTTGTTCATCTCTTTGACTGACAGCAATGCGTTTGCGATCTCCTCTCCGCCATCCGGAATCTCTTCCAAACGCGCCTCAATCGCCTTAATCGTAGTCAAACAATCATCGAGCTTGTCCTGCCGCAAAGCGAGCCGGGCTTCCTCCGCCTTCGTTATCAGTTCCGCCTTGAGAGCCGGATCTTGGATCATGGCAATCTGCGGAATCAGATCTTCCAACTGTCTCAGGAGATTTGCGCGAGATTCGATCTTGTCCAACTCTTGCGTAATCACAGACTCTTTCTCGTTTTCGTTTATGCGTTCCTTAATTTCAACAAGGTCCGCCAGGAGCTTGGTCTGCTCCTTTCTAGGGGGAAGCTTCACGACTTTTTTTTCCAAAGCAAAAACGCGTTTCAGGAGCTGGACTTGCGCGACGGCCTCGGGCGAATTCAACTTGTTCACTATCCTTCCGACCACAACTCCGAGAAGCAGGAACAGCAGCGCCCACCACGGAGAGTCGCGAACGTCAAGGGTGTAGTTCACCGACTGAGGAGAATAACCTTCCAGGCCATATCGTATGGTTCCGACAAAGTGGTCTGGAGTTAGTGAGTCGGTTTCCGGGAAAGTGATTTGGCCTGCGGTGGCGTTATTTGCCTCCAAGCGACCGTTTGGAACCTCTAGTTTGACATCATCGATTGAGTAGCCTGATTTCTCACCGTAGAACGGGGAACTTATTTGCATGACCTTCAAACCCACCGGCGTTGCGTTGTCGAGAAGAAGTGTGCGCGTCTGACCAAGCAATTTGTCAGGTAACCAGCGCGTAAGGGCACACGGGAACGGGCTGCACCGAATTAGCTGGGCGCTGGTCGGGCCGAGAACTTTGACGTCAACCTTTGCCTTGACGTTCACCGTCAGGACTATTTCGGTGATCGCCGGTTTGGATGCGACACCAAGCTTGATAACGGATGTGTAGGCGCCAAATGCAGGCAGATTGCTGACCGTGATCGTTACGTCTTGAGGTTTGTCCTTCTTGAGCTTTGTTTGGGAAACCTGGATGTACTTTCGATCAATTAGATTCGTGCCCCCAACCTCCCCGAGATCACCCGGCGAGGCAATGAGATCCTCCTCTGCCGCGATCCCGTCTTGGAGTGTGATCGTTATTGTCTTCGAAAAACTCGAACCGCCCGAGCCGAAGTCGGCAATGATCTGGGGCTTCTTGTCCTGATCGCTGATGATTAGATTCTGACCCATCGCGCTGCCGGCGGAAATAACCAGCAGAATTGACACCAGGCAAAAGATAGATTTACGCATTAGTCGGTTTCCTTTTGAGGACAGGCAATGCTGAGGAATCAACTTTGAACCCCAAAGCATTGTTTTGCGAGCGAATCGACACAGTAAGGTAAGATGCCACATCAGTATCAGTGCGGCGAACCTTGTTTAGAATTTTCTATACCGGCCGCTTTTCTCAATCTTCACCGGACAAACTTCGATGCGCTCAGGAATTCTTTGGAGCACGTCTTGATCGTCCGACTCAACATGAAGAAGCAGGCCGTAGGAACCGGAGTCAACTTCAACGACGCCAACGCCAACAACTCCTGGTAAGCCGAGGAGGTAAGCGGAGTTTTTCCGCTTGATCTCTATCGCCTCGTCTTTAGTCGCCATCTTGTAAATTCGCCGCGGGTTGCTTCAGCATTTAAGATAAGCTCACGTTCAGCGCTTGAAGTACGTCGCCGATGTGATTGGCGATAGTATGTGAGGCGGATCCTGCTATTAGCAAACCGATCGCGCGCGATGTGTTTCGCTCGAGGATTAGTGCGCCGGAGTCGCCTTTGTCGCTGAACGATTCGCCGTTCAGGCCTTTGACGATGATTTGATTCTCAAAATTTAGCACGCCGCGTGGATATTCGACGCTTACGTCCATCATAACTGCATCAACAAAACCGACGGTGAAGCCAGTTGTCCGGCCAAACTTGTGAACGATCATGTTCTGTTGGGCGGTGGTTGTTCCCTTCGGTACGCCGATTTTCATGATCGCATTTGTCACTAAACTAAGGTCGTCGACTTCTGATATGGCGCAATCAACTAAGTTGGACTGAGCCGCACGCAGTTCGACAAAAGCAGAAAGCCTTCCGATAGCGCTGGTGGTGGCTGGAACACCAGCATCCAGGAAGCCCGGCTGAAAAGTAGGAGAGCCAATCGGAAGTTGGTTCTCATCGGCGAGAACATGATTGTTGCTAAGGACAAAACGGCGCGCTCCACGTTTGACTAAAGCACCGAAGGTGCCCGCCATGAGGTCACCGGCAGCGTCTTCAAATCCCACCGAGCAACCCGGTGGTCCGGGCCGAAGCATGGTTCGTGGGTCTTGAAAACTGCGAAACGTACCAACTTCCTCTACGTCAGTCGGTAATCCATTGACACTCTCTGGGAGTTTGTCGCTCGCCTTGAGTTGGTCGTCGGGATACTTTACGCGCACAAAGAATTTGAGTGCGACAGTCCCGATGTGTTTCCCGCCGGCGATCCGTTCTCCAATACCCACACCCACGACATTTCTTTCGGGCGATGGGCTCGGCGCTGCGGCAAGTTCTGTGATTCTTCGTCCAGGGCGCCGAACTAGTTGCCTTGACCAGTGCTCTTTCGCCTTGATCAACTTATCGACGTCAAAAGCCGGCGGCGCCGCTTGCACCAGGAACGGCGCCATCCTTTTGAATTTGGTAGCCGAAAGCTTAGTGGGTTTTTTGGTCCTCGACTTCGTTGTAGTCGGCTTCGATGCGCGAGTTGGCTGACTCCTTTTTGGTTTGGCCCGCTTCGCTGCTTTAGCTTTCACAGCTTTCTTAGCCGGCTTTTTGGTTTTCCTTAACATCATCGCGCTCCTTTTGGAGTAGCCCAATAAGCGCTACTTGCTTGCAGCGCCGCCTAGCGGGATTCTGTAGGTGAAGGAGAAGGCCCAGCCCCACTTGTAATCCTTTCGCACTGGAATATCTCCGTCGAGCGGGGCTCCCTCATAAAGATCTCCCGCAAGTTTCTGTTGCTTGCCTGCATAACCACCGAAGGTGAAGAACATGTTCTTGTAGAGTACTGATGGACCGATGAGGTATTCCAGATCTACGCCATAGTCGTCTCGCTTGCCGGTAAAGCCGGCTGATAAGAAGAGTCGTCTTTCCCAGGGCAAGCGATAGTGAAGCATCGCCAGCGGAGCGAAACGTCTGCTCGATTGTTCGCTAATGCCGACTATCTTGGTCAACTTTGGATCGGTCGTGACAGTACCGGTTGCGGGGTCAATGAACTGGCCCTGGGCGTTCCGCGGGTAACCTATGACCGTTTGGAATTCTCGACGGTCAAGGTTGGAAAACGCCATGCCTGCCGAGATCTCAAAGCGTCTCGCGCCGATCGTTCCGTGGGTCTTGATCTGCTTGGCGCCTCCGCCGCCACTCGCTTCGCTTCCGCCGTTGTCACTGCCTTCATCATCCTTTGCTGCCTGGGCCCTGAAACTCATCGTGTGAGGCGCAAACACTCTGACTCCCTGGGCGCTATCACTGTTTCCATCGTTAACCAGACGGGCGCTCTGAGCAGTTGAGGTTCCGACGCCTTGCGCTGACTGAATGTTTCCGACAACGCGTTGTGGGTTGAAGTCTTTCTTTGGTAGTCCCGAATCCTCGCCAAGCGGCACAGCGGTAGCCGTGATTTCGAGCGCGCTGATGTCGTACTGACCGTTAACGGTATATTCGCGCTGCAGCGTAAGGTTCTCATGGTCTTTGAGCATTGCGATGCTTTGTACCAACGCATCATAACTTCGCGTTTCGTCGATGAGGGCATTCACTTTGGCCTCGTATTCACTTCCCAGAGTTGCCAACGCGTTGGCAAGGCGAACAAGGTTGGCGGCGTAGCTCAAACCGTTGG
>JBOGOP010000014.1:0-40331 GCA_050747225.1 Pyrinomonadaceae bacterium | reverse complement strand
GTTGATCGTCAGGTTGTTGTAAACCGTGCCGGTTGTCTGCGCCGCACTGCCATTGAAGATCACCGTACTGCCGGTCGTTGTGAACGTGCCCGCCGCAGCCAGGGCGGCACCCGAGCCATTCAGGGACAGCGTGCGGTTGGTGATGTTGAAAGAGCCACCGGCGTTAACTGCGAACGCGCCTGCCTGCAGGTTGTTGTTTAGAGTGACAGTTGAACCACTCAGCACTGTCGCCACGTTGGTAGGCGAGAGGTTGCCCGTACCGCCCGCGTTGTTGATGACGTGCGTGCCGGTACCAAGGTTCAGGAAGCCGCCACTGATGATGCCATCCAGTGTCAGGTCGCCTCCCGGTGAACCGCCAATCGTCAGGACGCGTGGATTGGTTATCGTCAGCGTGCGACCATTGGAGATGTTCAGGCTGAAGATGCCAATGTCGCTAACGCCGATGGTGGGCTGTGCGCCAACGTTGGGAATAAGGACATCGTTGACTGCCGGATTGGAAACGCCAGGTGCGTAAGCTGCTCCAGGCGCTGGTACGGTCCAGTTCGCGGCCGTGTTCCAGTTAGTATCCGCCGAGCCATTCCAGGTGACGGTGGTGTCGATCAACGTTACGGTTGGACCAGCGACCACTGGCGGTCCGGGATCGGTACTGGTGACATTAATGCCACCTGCCGCGGTTACCGTCGCCTGTGTTTGCACCTGCCTTGCCAGCGGCGGCGTGTTCACCGTTGCTGAATACTTGATAGTTACAGACTTGCCGGCAGCGGGGAACGTTGCAATCGTGTTGAGAGTAACAATCTCGCCGCTCGTTGGTGCATTTGGTTCTTGCGAGAAAGCATTCTTGTAACTGCGAACCGCGTGATGCGATAAGGGCCTCTCGCTGCGATAGATCCGCGCCACCTCTGCCGCACTCGCTTTCGGCGTTGTCGCCTTTGCGATTACGGAAGAAGCGCCGACCTTCGACGAAACCAGTGTGATTGGCGTCGTCGCTACTGGAAGCTTCACCAATTCCGTCGTCAGCTGGGCCATCGGATTCATAGGCGAATGACTGTATATGACTTCGTCAAAGCGATTGCGGACGGTGTCGTCCGCAGGCGGAGCGATTGGCACCGGCTGCGTGCACACTCCGCCGTTGAAACTCAAGGTTCCTGAGAGCGAGAGCTGTGCGGTGGTGATCGAGTTCTGAGTAGCAAGGTCGGCGCTGCTCGTTTGCCTCACTCTGAACGTATCACCCACCGCACTGTTCGCATCGAGGCGGCGCAAACGGATGAAGGTACCGTCGCCGACTTGGCCGGGAATACCCGACATCGCGTTGCTGGCGACGTCGACACACGTATTCCCCGCAGAATCGGCGTCGGTGTTGTTGTTTTGCTGCACAACAATCGCCCGTGCGGCCGAGTTCCTGAGCGTATTCCCCGTGATCGTCGCGTTCGTGGCAGTACTCGAGGTCTGACCGTTGATTCCCTGAAATACGTTGATTAGGCTGAAGCTCGCGGTCTCCTGGACTGTGTTGCCGTTGATCAGCACGTTCACCGCCCTGCCCCCGGCGGTTATTCCCTCGTTCTGGACGCGAATGCCAAAACCCAAACTTGAGCCTGAGCCCGCCGTGCCGAGCGTGCCGACGATGTTATTGGTAAAGCTGCCATCAACCGCACCCGTGCCGATGGCGGCGACGAACAGGTTCAATCCGTGTGAGCGATTGCCGGTCGCCGTATTGCCGGAGACAGTAAACTTCAGATTGCCGCCCTGCGCCTGCGATACGGTAACTGCGACGTTATTGTTCGTAAACGTAGCGCCGGAAATATTGCATGTTGCGGTGCCGCTTGCTCCGGAGTGATCGCACTGGAGACCGGTAGCAGTTGCGGGTGCGTTTCCTGTGAAGGTGCCACCAGTCAGCGTTAGCTTGATGTTAGCAGTGCCCAGGGCAAGAAAATTGAAGAGATTCCCAATAGTTCCAGCGGCGCCAGTACTGGAGATGGTGTTGCCTGACATTTGAAGGTCGGTGAGTGTTCCCGAGTTATTGGTAATCTGGATTTGAAATTCGAAGTTTTCGTTCAGAGTAGTGTTGGTAATGCTCGTGGGGTTGGCGCCGGCTATGGTGGTACCCGTCAGATCTGTGAGCTGAACGCCTGACTCATCCGTGGCAGCATCATTGCCATTATTCGTGATGAGGTCGGTATCAAGCGTAAATCCGTTGAGCGTGGTTCCCTTGATGCCATTACCGAGGTTGTTATGAATGTTCATCCGAGTTAACGACAGTTTATTCGTGCTGGTAAGAAGGATGCCGTCACCTGTCGTATTCCTGATTTCGCCGCCAGTGCAAGTCGGCGTCCCGATATTGCACGAACCCGCGTTACCTGTAACGGTAAGCCCGCCGCTCGCTCCCGTGCTGTTTAGGATGATTCCGTTCGTCGAGCCGTTCGATGAGATGCTGCGGAAGGTAATACCGCTGGCGCCAATCGTTGTGTTCGCTACATTCAATGCCGTACCGGTGGTCGACGTCAGCGTATTGACGATCGTGGTGTTGTTCTGCGTCACATTGATCGTGCCGCCGGAGGTAGCCGCGGGGCCCGGCCCGGTTGCAGTGAAGGCTGCGTTTGCTGCGGTGCTCAGCGCAATGCCGCCGGTGAAGTTGAGTGTCGCGCCGTTGTTGGCGTTCAGAAATATGCCGGTGCCCGTGCCACCGATGGCGCCGGACAAAGCAACCGTTCCCCCGGTCTTATTAATGATGTTGACCTGCCGAGCGCCCGAATTTGAAATGGTGCCTGAGTAAGTGAGTCCGGCTGTACCCCCATCAACGTGCAGGGCATTGCCCGTGGCGCCGCTCAAAGCGCCGCCAGCTAAAGTGAATGTTCCATTCAAGCCCACCAAGTTGACGTTGCGCGCGCCGCTACTCGAGGTTGTTCCGCCCAGGACCACGCTGACCGTGGGCGCACCAACGCCTGTTAGATCAAGCGCGCCGCCGTTTGTATTTATCGTCATTGTGCTGACATTCAGCGTACCTACATTCGCGCCAGTGATGGCTGTGCCGCCGGTGCAGTTGCCGATATTGAAACCCGAAAGCGTGTTATTGCCGGGTGCTCCTGCCAAGGCCACGCAGCTGCCGGCCGTGTTGGTTGTCGTCGGTGTGGGCGCGGCTACACTAAACAAGGTGATGGCATTGACTACGAGATTGACGCCCTGACCAAGAAGTTGTTGGCCGGCATCGACGCTGAACGGACCATTCAAACTGGCGGCATTGGAAAAGATGTAAAAAACGTCAGTGCTCTTGTCGGCGGCGCTGGACATTGCCGCCGGGCTGCCGGAGGGAGTGTTGCTGCGGCCATCGCCTGCAGCGCCTGCCTGTAAGTACCAGACTCGACCAGTGAGATTGATACGCACCGCGCCCGTGCTGGTAAGCGTCGGATCAGCACTGCTCGTAATCGTGTAAGTAAAACTGTCCTGAACCGCAGCGCCGTCCGCAATGTTCGGCCGGCCCAATGGCGGTGTGTAAGTAAAGGCGCCGCTTGGTGATGCGAGGTTGACTGTGCCGCCCAAAGCGGTAGCTCCACCTGCTATAGCTGTAAGTGTGAAAGTATCGGTACCGCCGGGAGCGTTCACGGCAACGTCGTTGGCGGTGACGGCCGGCAGTGCGCGCGCGGCCGTGTCGAGGAACGTGTTGCCGACCCAGTTGTAAGTGTCATTGAAAGCAATCGGCGAAGCGTGCACTGAGCCCGCCACGAGAGTTGTGTTGGCGTCGAGTGGGGCGCTGTAGTTCAGGTTGGTCGCGTCGTCAGCGGGACTGGCGGCGCCGTTGTTTGTGACTACTGCCGTGTAGTTAATCGTTCCGCCCGGTGCAACCTTCGTTACCGCCGCCACATTGTCGGTCAGCGTGGCGACTATCACCGCTGCGGTGGGCGCCTGCGGTTGCTTGTCCTGAACCAGAGGATTGATACCCGCTTTCGCATTGGCTGCCTGCTCTGCTTTAGCCTTCGCGGCGCGGTTCGCCTTGTTTGCGGAAGCAGCGATGCCTACAAGCGCGGCGACAGCAACAAAAGAAACCAGCGTAAGTAGAAAGAGACGTCGGATGGAGAGCCGGAACGTGCGGGTGGACTTCATTTTAGTATCCTCTTAAAGCTGGAAGAGCTAGAAATTCAGTTGTGGCGTTCGAATGATCACGGACGGAACCAGGAAACTGCACTCCTCCTAACGGAAAAGGCGTTGAGTTGGTAGTCATCAATCGCGTGACAAAGCATGATTGGCGCAAGCGAAAGAATTCTACACGAAAAACCTCTTGCACACTGGGGCCGATTACTACACGCTGCCTTGAATTTCATCTCATTGTTTCAAAGTTACTGTTTGATTTGCGCCAGCAGGACATGTCCTGCTGGAGTAGTTCATGATCGCGGCATGCTACCGTCCGCATGTCTGGAGCGGGATGTCTGGCATTTACTAGTAGATCACCAGGCTGACATTTGAGCGCCTCGGCGGCACGTCGATCGGGAGCCAGCTTTGCACGGCGCGTGCATCTTTGGTTGAACAATTCCGTGGCGTCGCAATGGTATTACAGAGAACGGAAGCGATCAACAAAATATAGAAAAGATGCAGTTAACTTGGCAGCATAATGTCGAGCGCTGACGGTTTGCCTTCCTTGTTGTGGGAGGTCAGTACCACCAGTCAAGATATCACCGGTTGACTGCCGACACGCTACCAACCATTCATCCAAGATCGTTACGGCGCGATGCTTCATTTACAGCCTCAGACCTCTCCTCATTGAGATACGGTGATTTGCGTAACCGGGCCAGGCCGGATCGGGATGAGAAGCCGCTTCACTCTCTCATTGAAAGATGCGTCTTCGACCACCCGACTACTAACTCGTATCTCGCGTGGCCGCGCGTTCACACCCAGAAGTTCAACCGAAACGATTGGACGGGAGGCGTATAGTCCAGATTCCTCGAGACGGATCTTGCTTCCGCTGAGAGTGACGGTCGTCATGCCAAACGCACCTCGCTGGTAACTGTACCCTTCGCCCGAATCCTCATAAGACTTACTCTTGCTGTCAACGCCAGGGACAACGAGCATGGTTCGGAGCACGCCTGCCATCTCACCTGTGTGCTGGACGACAGGCTGCATCTCGATTGCTGCTCCGACTCGCACAAATATCGGCAGGCGGTCAACCGGCGCGTCAATCTCTGACTGGCTCCCGGCTTCGTGCCGCGCACCTGTCCACCAGTCAATCCATACATCACCCTTCGGAAAATAAACGCTCCGCTTGACGTCGCCCTCATTTATCACCGGGGCCACCAGGAGTTCGCGTCCGACCAGATACTCATCTTCAATTAAGTAAGTGCGCACATCATCCGGATACTCGAACCACAGTGGGCGCATCACAGGAGCGCCCGTCTCGGTGTGTTCATGAAAGACTGAATAGAGATATGGAAGCAGTTTGTAACGCAGTTCAATGGTCGCGCGGTTGATACGTTCGAACTCCGGACCGTATGACCAAGGCTCCTGATCCTTTGAACCGGCGTTGGTGTGTGAGCGGACCAACGGCATGAGCGCCGCCGCCTGCAACCAGCGTGCGTAGAGCTCACCGGAAGGGTTACCAACAAAGCCCCCGACGTCCGCCCCAGCTAGCGGAACACCTGACACCCCGAGATTAGTGAGCATCGGGATGAGGAGCCGTAAGTGCTCCCAACTCGAAACATTGTCTCCGGTCCAGACGGCGGAGTAGCGCTGCACACCAGCGTAGCCCGCGCGCGTCAGCACGAACGGCCGCACATCGGGCCGTAGGTGACGCAATCCCTCGAAGGTCGCGCGCGCCATCTGCATGCCGTAGACGTTGTGATAGCGCGCGTGATTGCCCGGTAGTCCGTCGCCGGCATGTTGCACCGAAAGGGGAAAAGTCTTGCCGGGATGATGAAAGATGCGCGGTTCCTGTAGATCGTCAGGCTGGAAAATCGCCGGTTCGTTCATATCGTTCCAAAATCCGGCGACGCCTTCCTGCGTGTGTCCTTTATATAAGGAGCCAAACCAGCGGCGGGCACGCGGGTCGGTGTAATCGGGGAAGGCGCACGCCCCAGGCCAAACCCGGGCTTGAAACTCCTTGCCATCCGCGGACCTCGTGAAGTAGCCGCCAGCTCGACCCTGCCGGTAGACATCATAATTCTCGTCCGTCTTGACGCCGGGATCGACGATGATCACCGTGCGGAAGCCGTCAGCCCGGAAGTCGCTAATCATCTTGGCTGGGTCGGGGAAACGCGACTTGTCCCAGGTGAAGATGCGATAGCCGTCCATGTAATCGATGTCAAGGTAGATCACATCGGCCGGGATGCGATCTTCACGAAAGCGACGGACAATCTCTCGCACGCGTGATTCGGGAAAGTATGACCATCGGGACTGCTGGTAGCCCAGCGCCCAGATGGGTGGCAGGGGCGTGTGTCCCGTCAGCTCTGTGTAGTCGCGGAGCACCTCTTTGGGTAAGCGCTCTATTCCTCCTGTGAAAAGATAGTAATCTAACTCGCCGCCCGCCGCTCCGAACGTGTAGCGCTCGGGTGCAGTTTTACCCATATCGAAATACGTGCGGTAGGTGTTATCTAAAAACACACCGTAGGCCCTGCCTTCATGCAGGGCGATAAAGAAAGGGATCGACTGGTAGATCGGATCGAGCCCGGTCGGGTAGGCATAGGTGTCCGTGTTCCACATCACGACTTGCTGCGTGTGGCGCGACATCGGCATCGCCTTCTCACCCAAGCCGTAATAGGTTTCAGTCTCGGCGCGCCGCTTCGAGCATTCGACCGAACCAGTCTCGGGGTCGAAGGACGCGGGACGGGCCGGGTCATCCTCGACCACTATTCGCCCTCGGTTATCCAGCACAGTCACTAAGAAGGGGCGCCGGCGCACGCTGACGGTTGCACCTTCAGGCATGGAAATGGTGATAGCCTCAGCAGACTCTCGCACCACGGTGTTAACTGCTTTGCGTACTGATGTTTCGATCGCATAAGACTGGTCTCGCTCGAAAATCCCGCGCGGCACGAGTCGAACGCGCACGACGGTGGGCGAAATGAAAGTAATAGATGCGCGAGCGCCGCTCTTAAGAGTCAGCGCTACCCCATCGGCGAGTCGGACGACATGGCTGACGTCGCCCGCCCCGCGCCACTCCGCCTGCGTCCCTAACGGCAGGGCAAAGAGAAGTAAAAGAGCGAGTGAGAAAACCTCTTTCCTGGCCGGTCCTGTCCGCCCACTAAAGTTGCCGCTCATTATAGTCACCGCGAGTAAGAGAAATATCTAAGCGCAAATTCTATCGACCCATAGTCAACGAAGTGGCGAATGTGCGCTGCATGGGATCACTGTAACGCGGGAAAACGCTCACGCCACCGTGGACATCAAGCCCAACCAGGTGCATGGCGCGCGGGATTTCCTGGTTTCGCATGAAATAGAGCCAAACGAAGCCAGTGCGCAGGTTCTCTGCGCTCAGCATTGTGATTCCGACGTCAATTCCGATTACATCGGGATTAGTCCAACCAGTGGTTGGGTTAAAAGCGTCGACCAACCCGTAGCGCCCGTAAATGCGCTTGCCAAATTTCTTGTACATGGTCTGCAGCGCCGGCAGGGAAATGTCAGGTGTGAACATGAGAGAGCCACCTGCGGCGCATGGTACAACCGTGCCGTCAATCCCCGGCTCGCGCGGCGGCCCGCCCCACGCCACATACCCTTTGGCGCTATCTGAGGCAGTGATGCCCCACACGTTTTCTGAATAGCCGGGGAACTCCCGCGACAAATCGATGCAGAACTGGCGGTTCGCTCGCGTGGCTGTTACGGAATTTGCAAAGTAGTCGGTGTGCGGTGGCGATGACTCGCGGCGTCCCCGAAAGTCCACCCAAGCGTGGGAGTACTGGTGGATGAACAATGGCGGCACACCGGACAGATAAGTGTAGCCTCCGTAGGTAACTTGTGTTCGCTCCCAAGCGAGCCACGCTCCGGGCGGAATCGGGTGCGTCGGAGAGCCGATCGCAAGCAATTGGAGCATCAGGTGCTCGCTATAGATGTCCCATCGGGAATTGATAAAGCCCGTCTCGGGTCGCAATCCCATGGAGAGAAGCGTGGCGTGCCCATTAAGCATCCAGGGGAAGTCAATCCGCTCGTAAATCTCAGTGGCGAAGCGCACGATCTCGTGATCGTCATGAAAA
Source organism: Pyrinomonadaceae bacterium (assembly GCA_050747225.1). GTDB lineage: Bacteria > Acidobacteriota > Blastocatellia > Pyrinomonadales > Pyrinomonadaceae > PSRF01. The sequence continues at coordinate 32,166 of JBOGOP010000014.1, read as the reverse complement.
TACTGGCGTGCGGTCAGGATTCCAGCCAAAAGAAGTGTCGTGTCGATAGACGAAATCTCGCTCTGCCAGCGCCGTTCTCCATTCCTCCAATCTACAAAGTGATAGAACCATCCGTGCTCTTGCGGCGCGCGTTTGGCGAAAAAGCGCAATGACGAGCGGACGCGTTCGAGCGCTTCTTTGCGCTTAACCCAACCTCGTTCTGCGCCTATGCACAGGGCGGTCAAGCCGAAGCCTACCGCAGCAATACTGGCGATGTTGCGGTGATTCTCGTCGTGGATTGATCCGTCCGTACGAGCACGGTCGAGCACAAGTCCCGTGCGGGGGTCGGCCTGCTCCCAGAAGTAGCGGAACGAGCGGCGCGAAAGGTCTTCGAGAAAAGCCTCATCGCGCTGAGATAGTGAGTGTCTCGGTCCGGCTTGCAGTTTTACCGCCGGCAACGGTAACGTTGCCGAGCCTAAAATCACCGAAGCGAGCAGAAGGAACAGAGCGAGACGCGACGGCTGAGCGAGCCTATGTGCTCTCACTGGAATCCTCTCGCTAATTATGTAGCTCAAGTAGAAAACCGCTTCTTCGTCGATTCAGAACCCCGGCAGCATTCTTAGTTCACTTCTCCACAACTTCGAACTTGATTCAAGTCCGCCCTCGGAGCTCGTACCAACTATCACCTTGAATATCCCGGCGCCACTACAAAACGCACGTTGCGGTTACAACACAGGATCGGCCGTTAGATTCAGGTGAGCGATACTGAGGAAAACTTATTGGCCAGGATCAGACTGAGAGCGCCCATCAAGGCCGGCCGCGATCCCAGGGTTGAAGCAATAACGCGGGTGGAAGGCAGGCCGCGGCGGCAGATGTTAGCATCGACCGATGTTTTGAGATCTGTAGCAATCAGCGGCCAGGCGCGCACGATCGGGCCTCCCACAATGACTACTTCCGGCGCTAAGCCCTGGATGAGATTTGCGATACCAACGCCAAGATAGTGGGCCGTTTCCTTCAGGGCGGCACGCGCGGCTCCTTCCCCTTTCAGAGCAAAGTCAACCAGTAGGTCAAAGTTGTCATTGCGCTTTCCATTCGAGCGACTCGACAGCTTCGCGTAGCGTGCGAGAGCGGCGCGCCCAGAGGAGAAGGCTTCCCAGCACCCACGACTCCCGGACCCGCAGGCGACCGGCGCTCCGCTGCCAATCGTCATGTGACCAAACTCGCCTGCGGCGGCGCCTTCACCCCGATAGACCTGCCCATCGAAAACGATTCCCGTGCCGATCCCCTCCTCCTCGACTAACACCATGATGAAATCCCGCACCTCGCGTATCTCGGGACAACCAAACCAGAGTTCGGCCAGCGCTACGGCATTGGCGTCGTTGTCAACGATAACCGGCAGCCCGGTCCCCGCCATCAACTCGTCCGAGATGGACAGATCACCCCATTTGAAGTTCGGTATATAGAGCTTGCCCGTCTTAGGATTGACCAATCCTGGTAAACTGACACCGATTCCTTCAATCGTGTTTCTGTTTTTCCTGATCAGTTTGCGGACGCGGTCAACAATGTGACGAATCGTCTTCTCAGGTTGACGATCGGTGGCAAACTCTTCCTGTTCCAGCAAACGCCCCGCTAAATCACCGGTCGCAATAACTATTCGTTTCCTACCAACGTCCACACCGACGGCAGCCGCTTCAACCGTCCACAGAGAGAGCAAGATCGGCGGACGCCCGCCCGTAGACTCGCCGTACACCTCTTCAATAATCCCATCGGCCTTCAAGTCATCCACAATCAACGAGACGGTGGACCGTTGCAACGCGGTTTCACGCGAGATCTCGGCACGCGAAATTGGCCCTCTTTCACGCACGTAATTGAGCACAATCTGACGGTTTACGTCACGAATCGTGTTAGCGCGCGCAACATTGGCTGTCTTCAGGTCTATTCGTCGCATGATACGTGGTCAACGGGAAGAGTAACTCCGAAACTTCGCGGAGCTGCTATTCTGCCCGAAACTAATTCACGCGCGAGCAGAGCGTTGATTTCTTTTCTATCCAGTTTGCGCTGGGTGAACCGGTGCAACCAGCCTGTACGCGTTTAAAGCTCGCAAAATGAATGACGCTTGAGGTGCAGGTAGACTTCTCCCCCGACCCGTGTGTAACGGATCATTCGTGGGAAATATTTACGTAAGGGTTCCAGACAGACTAGGTGAGGAGAGAGGCGAAATTACCTTCTCGGCGTCGATGTTCTTCCAATCAGGTTATGAATGAGCCCTCGCTGAGGGGTCGAGTTGACTGGGCGCGCCGATTATCAACGACGTCGAACCCAGAGAACAAGTTGAAGAACGTGCTATCCACGCTTCGGTCGAACGAAGTGTGCGGCGGGTTTCCAGACTTTGACCAAAATCGCATCAATAGACTTCGAATCGCGTTTGCTGACTGGTACTGCGTTTTGAGACGCGATCTATGACATTGACTTGTAGCAGGTAAAGCCCAGGAGACAACTGACTCAGAGGTACCTCGGCTGCGTAGGGCAGCCGCGCGACGTCAGCGGTCGTTGGCGGTTCGATCTTCTTCAGAGTAGTCGTAATGACTGGCTGATTGTCGCGCATGATCTGCACTTGTCCGACGAGATCAGGCTTGGCGTTCGCGGCAGCAATTGTGGCGTTATAGACAAAGAGCAAAAACTGCAGATACGAGCCCTTGCTAAATCGATGATCGACGCTGATGCCATTCGCCGTTGGTCCGTTCGGGTTGCCTGTGGGAGTAGTCGCCGCGGCAGACTCCGGCCGCTCGCCGAGGAGCAGACTGCTCAGGGCGAGCTGGCCATTCTTGAGATCGGGAATTTCTATCCAAGCTTGCGCGCTTCCGACCCGCCCGCTGTGTTGGTCGCGAGCGGCGACGCGCACCTGGTAAAGACCTGGCGGAAGAAAGTCAACGGGGCTATTGTAGGCAATGTTGCGCCGGTAATTCTTGGCTGCTTCCTCTGAAGGAACGGTGATCGTTATGCGGTCCTTGAATTTTGCGCCAGGCTGTCCGCGATCATCATAGAAGGATGCCACGACATCGACCAGCGCCTGATTCTTTCCATTCTCTAAACCAAACGTTACGAACTCGGCGAGGACTTCCATCGAAGCCGAGAGGATCGCGCCCTTCTCGCGCGTATTCATATATCTGAGCTTTAGGGAGAGCGGAAGGCCGTGTTCCGGATAAGGAGATCCGAGCGCCTGGGCCAATTCAGCTTCAGGCGTCTTGGGCTTGGCGGCATTCTTCTGCTCATTCTGTTTGCTAACGGGAGATGGTTCGATGTCAAAGAAACCGCGGCGGACCTGAACGACAAGATCGCGCCTGTTCGTGACACTCACTTCAATGCGGCGAAATCTACTCGTCTTTTGCTTTTCAGGCTCAGGCTTCCAGGCAAGAAGATAATAAACGGAGGTCTCCTTCAGCGCGCGCGCGAGGCCTGGTTCGAGCGCATTCGTATTGAAGATAGGCTTTCCTCCGGTGTCTTTTGCCAGGGCATTCAGCGCGTCCTGCGTAGCAAACAACTCACCGCTAGTGGCGCGGTCGAGGCGTCCCGAAAGGTCGAAGGCGGGCGGGTTGGTCGCATCCGATAGACTCGCGAAGAGCCCTCGCGCATCCATCGAATAGATGACCACTCCGCTTCGCGCCGCTGCGCTCGTGATCCTTTGCACCCTATTCAGCGAGTTGTCTGAGGTTCGATTGTCCAGAAAAAAGCCCTCCGAAATGAAAAATACCAGCTTGCGGCCCGGCAGTTCGCTTGAGGAACGAATCAGGCCATCAAGGCCGCTGAGGGTGCGTATCGTTACAGGCCCCGCTTGGTTCAGAATCCCCTGGGCCCGATTATTGACCATGATCTCGGCCATGTCGCGAGGTATCCTCGGATTAATCTTAAGGACCTCTTCTACAAAATACTCAAACACATCACGGTCATGCCGATTAATCAGGATCGCCTGGTATTCCGTCATCGGCGGCCGGTCAGAATCGCGCGCGGAATAAGGATGAGACTTGAGTCGTTCAAGCGCAGCGCGAAGCACGAACTTCTGATCGGTGAGTTGCTGAAGAAATCCAATCTGCCCACTCGCCGATGTGATTGCGGCTTCATCGTTCTGGCCCATCTCTTTTTCAATGAAATGTGTGATCAGTTTTCGTGTTGCCACCAGGCTCCCGACACCTAGATGAAGATCGTCCACGTAGAAAAAGATTGTTCGCCCTCGATCCAGAGGGGCTGGGCCGACAGGATTCGCTTTGTTGGTTGAAATTGAAGACCCACGTGCTGCTGATAGCTGGGATTCTTCGTTACCGCTTCCCGCTGTAACACGTTCGAAGAACTCAATCGGGCGCACCTGGCCATCGATTTTCAGTTCAAAATCTTCTCGCTTTAGCCCATTTACAAAACGGCCGTCTTTGTTAAATACCATGACGTCCGTTTGCACCAGATCGGTGTAGACGCGGACGACTTCTTCCGACTGTTCCGGGGGTTTGGTATTCTGCGGGTTCTGGGCCAGAGCTTGCGCCGCGAGGGGCAACAGCCAAACTAAAAGAGATCCGATGGCGCTCTTAACAAGACTCTTACCCACAGTCGCCTCCCGAGCAAAGATCCATGGTTCTTGCCTGAGGATGGCCGTTCGCTTTCCGCGTCGTCAAGAGAATCACTAATCTGGATGGAAAGATATCTTGAGGAATATCCATTTCGTGTTGCATGCCTGGCTGCGCAGTAGCAACTGCGGATCGTCATTTAGGTTTATCTCAGCTATTCAAACTCACCCGTTCTGTCTGACAGCCGTTGGAAATATTTCTTCCGACCTAATCTGTTACGTATGATCTGATCCACAAGTCTGTTCCACAAGTGATCTGGTTACACACTCCTTTTTTCGGAAACAATTTCATTAGAATCGCGTGATGTGAAGGAAGATTTACACTGGTCTCTAGTCAAAAGGAGAGATCTCATGAAACGAGGTCTGCTTGCCGTTAACCAAGCTTTACGTTGGCGGCATGGCTAAGCATCTGGCCAAGCTACGCGACGCACTTCGCCCGGGTTTTTTCTCGTGCCCGTCTTCCTGCCCCTTAAAAGAAATAGACACTCTTCCTGCCCCAAAAGAAATAGAGCGCGAGCTGAAAAAGTGATAAAAGGGGTCTCTAGAAAGGAGACCTCTTACACAATGAGTACCCAACTTTTTAGGAATTTGCTGCAAAGCTGTTTTCTCAGTTGTTGTCTCCTCTTAGGAACAGAGCTGATGGTGTTAGGCGCGACGATGATCTTTGCCCCACCAACGAAGGCGCAAGGCTGTAACCAGAATTCCTTTTGCACAATCTGTGTTGTGGGCGCGTATTGCAGATATGACGTTGAGTGCAGTTAGAGCTGCCATTCCACCGGTGGCTGCTGCCGCAACGTGTATGGCTACTGCTGCACAGGTGGAGGGTCGTCCTATATCAAATATTGCTGCTATGCCTATAATAATTGCTAGTGGGGTTGTTAGTGAGGAAGGAAAGGAAGAAAAAAGAAAATGTCTCTACGGACAAAAAAATACACTTTGGTAGCAGTGTTCGTGCTTGCACTGGGAGCCGTTACCTCGGTCGTTGGCTACATTGTAAAGCAGCGGCGCGAACGGGCTCGTGCGCAGGTGACGTCCAAGCCCTATGTCATGGTGTCTAACCAAAAGCTTTTCAGGGGCGATGGCTCGCCGGGATTGCTGGTAGCAACCATTGTGCGATATCGGCGCAGCGATGGTTCTTTCAAGCAGGTGACAACCAATTACGAGTCGGACGGCTCGGTGTCCGAACCTGCAATCATGATGGGCGTCGCAGACGTGGGAGTTTACGAGGTCGGCACGAAGCAACAACAACTGTCCTTTCAAAGCGAAATGCACGGAGCTCTACCCGTGGTAGATAATGAACAGAACCCCGCTTTCTCTCATAACGATGTGATCTTGGGCCACAAAGTTCAGGTGTGCCGCTGGACCCAGGACAATACCTTCGATGAATTCAGTTTTGCGCCGGAGTTGTGGGGCGATCCGATCAAGTTCGTGGCTGCCTCGGCGGATGGTGCCTACACCGTCGTTGAAGCCGTGAAAATTGAACTCCGCGAACCGACCGAAAACGAGTTTGGCAAGATTCCAAACTATCCGCTAAATTACAGCGCTTTTGAGCGACGGATAGAAAGAGCAGAGGCAAACGGGCAGCACGAGCAAGCAAATGAGCTGCGCCAAATAGAAGCCAAACAAAAGTCCCCATAAACCTAACCTTTAAAGGGCCGCTTATGGGAAAGAGATCATCATGATCTCCAGCAGCGCGTACATTTGTTCCTGACTCGCTTCGAGCTTGTTCAGCACCTTCATGGCCTCTGCTCTTTTTCGACCCGTTCCAATCTGATTGACTATTTGGCCCATGACCATCGCTCGTTCTTTCGAGGTGCGCAGCTGCTTTCTTGTTGCAGTAGCCAGACGCGAGCGGAATAGGTCGATTTCAACAAGTTGATAACCTAACGGCTGTGCGATGTCTGCCAATAACTGTCCCGTGCGAATCATCACGCCAAGATAGGACCTGATCGCCGACTACGTAAGCTAGGTACGCACCCGGGCGCAGGAGTCTCGGAACTGCGCAAGGTGTCGAGCCATGCCGCCGCCAATGTAGAGCCTAGTGACTTTCCCTTAGAGCTTCTCGAAGCCACTGGTTTTATTAAGTTCCTGTCGGCGGTCCTCGATCGCCTTTGCGATGCGCTGAATCTCTCCGTGCTCCTCTACCCATTCGTCATCTGCATCGCCTTTGTAGTCGTTGCGCGTGTTGGATCGAATCAATCCGCGCTTGAGGGCTTGCAGTTCCGCTTTGTTGTTTGACCACCAGCACGCGAAGATTGCGCGCCAGAATATCGGGGAATTACGCAGCCTGTTCACTCAGTCCTTCTCAAATCCGATGGCCCTAAGCGCTGGCTCGATTTCCGGATTCGACATGAACCGCCTCCAGATGAGTCCTGACCGATGGTTCTCGATCATGACCACGATGGGCGCTTGGTTCAGGCCCATGTTGACGTCTTCAAACCAATTCTCGGTGAGATTGAAGCCATCGCGAAAGCCATAGATGCCCCACAATTTGCCGCCGAGTTCACGATAGAAATGTTTGAGTGCTTTCATCGACTCCTCGGGAGTATAGGGAAACGATGCCAGCGCCGCCATACACGTTATCGTTCCGTTGTCGCTCGCCGGGGTGGGGCCACCTCCCGCATTGATGCCTGCGGACCGTCCCCAGGAGTCGTCGCCATATCCCAGGCGCTTTCGAGGATTAGCGACGGAATACGCGTGGTTGATCAAGGCGAGGTTGCGGTTGTTCTTGAAGTAGTTCGTGTAGCGATCTTTTTTGTTGCGAGGATCGAATCCCATGAAGGAAAAGTGAGTAAAGAAGAGATCGCCACCAGTGCCTTCGCCCACATCCAGTTTGATTCCGTAATAGGTATTCCCGTTAACGTAGTGGTCCCCTTGAGTTGTTTTGCTCCACCCACGGCGGTATTGGACCGCCAAATCCGACTGCCCAGCCCAGCCCGTGTGATACATGCTCGCCGGAACAGGATGACTCGGCGAAGCGATGGCGAGCAGATACACAATCATCGTCTCGTTCCAGCCCACCAGCGGATGTCCGATATAGAAGCCGTAATTGGGTGACCAGTGCCAATAGAGAAAATCGCTCGTGGGCTCTTTGCGATACCAGTCCCACTCAACCGACTTCCAGAGTGCGGTTATCGTGTCACGGATCTCGCGCTCGGCTTTAGTATGGCGGTCGAAATACTGTCGCGCGACGAGGAGTCCCTGAATGAGAAATGCTGTTTCGACCAGATCCCCGCCACCATCATATTTTCCAAAGTAAGGGATGACTCTTCCGGTTCTGCCATCCAGGAAATGTGGCCATACGCCGTGGAATCGATCCGCCTTGTCAAGGAAGCGGACGATCTTCAGCATGCGCTCTGTACCCTGATCGCGGGAAATGAATCCACGCTCCGCTCCAACCACAAGCGCCATGATCCCGAAGCCCGAAGATCCCAGAGCCACAAGGTTTTCGTCACCCGGAAGAATCTCAATCGCCATGCCTGCCACCGGATGCGCGGCATCCCAGTAGTATCTGAAACAGGCTTCCTGAACCATCGTGAGAAGTTCTTCATCCGTCATCGCGCGGGTCGCGGCTTCTGCTTCGCGCGAGAGCGGCGACTCGTTGTAGTTCACATCTACGGCGCTGATTTTGTAGAACGCAGTCTTGCCGCTTTCGCCAAGAAAATCCGCGTAGCGACTAAGGTGTCCTTGCTGAATGCCTACGGCCGTGTACGCCTTCCCGTTGAAAGACCGATAGATCTTATAGTGCTGCAGATCAGCCTCTTTGTTCGGCTGCCAGGTCAAGTCGACGTGCCTTTCATAGCCCTTTGCCCTAAGGCCTAAAGGCACCGCGGGGGCGTTTACATCGCTCGCGGTATCATCGCTTATTTTGACATCGTCAATGTAAAGCGTATGCGGCTTTCCGTCGTCGAGTCCTTGAACAATGCTTATTCTTGCGAGACGACGCGGATCAAAGTGCGTTTCGGCAGTCGACTTAACGAGACCAACGAACGAATCAAAGGGCAGGCGGACCCGCACCCACCTATGCGCCGGAAGCGTGCCCAGTGAACCAATGAGCCGGATCGAGGGTGTTCCTACGCCGTTCACGTCATTCAGATAGACAAGCGGTGACTCATCCGCGGAAAGCTCCGTGTCGGAGTAGTACCAGAAGGACAATTCGCTGCCCGAAAAACCAACGTTCCGATAGTGTTTTCTGAGGTTGAGAGCGATCTGCCAATCGCCACCACTCTGGGATCGCCATTTCAGGCGGAGACAGTTCGGCGGGCTTACGCAGCGTGCCTCTTCAACTGGAAACTTGCCATCCGCGAGTTCCAGTTCACTCGGAGATACCGAAGATCCTTGACTGTAATAATAGGACTTGTCCGTCAGGCTGTTATCGAAGGCGACGTGGCGGTCATATTCCGATTGCGCCAGGATCGTGCCGGGCACGAGAATCGTGAGCGCTATCAGGATGGCATGTGCTTTCATCGTATGAGCCTCTCCCATCAGCGGCAAGTCAAGATTCTATATTGCAGTTTTCCTTATTGAACGAAGACGAGCAGGACGCCGGACGGATCGGTGACGTGAAGTACGAGCGAGCCGTCGACGGTTTCGGGCGGTTTGATACGGATATTGTCGAACTCGCCGCCGTCCACGATCTTCCGAACGTGTTGATGCTAGGCTTCAGCGTCATCAACACCGATGACCACCATAAAGTTATCGGCCCAATCCTTGACATAATAATCCTGCAGCCGGAACCGATTGCCGTTAAGTTCAAAATCGGCGGTGCCGCCCAGCCTTCGGACATCCTGAACCCGAGGGCGGTGTAGAACCGTTTCGACTGCTCGAAATCCTTCGCGGGCATGTAGACCTTGAAATCCTTGATGTTAATCGCCACTTCGTTAATCCTCCTGCACCAAGTTAAGGTTCAAGGTTGCGGAGTAATATGACTCCCCGATCGTCGCTAGCGCGAGGTGACCTTCGGATTTTCTGCTTGCTCTCTAAGGATGACATACTGATCAACGCTGAGATTCTTTAAAGTGCTGATTTGACCGCCGGGCCACCTGACTTCTACCTCATCCACTTGAGAACTGGCTCCCAATCCAAACAGCAGGCGCTGGTCCGATGCTGAGCAATAGCTGGTACCGCCCAACATTTGCTTGTGCCTGCGCGACCCTGCCGCCGTTACTGTGATTTTCGCTCCGACCCCGTCACGATTACTTTTTGTCCCGACGAGTTTAATGCCCAGCCAATGGTTTCTATTTCCCCCGTCGTTGCGCAGGAGCACGGGTGCCTTTCCTACATTAATCAGCAATAAATCTGGATCACCGTCATTATCGAAATCGCCGATGGCAAGGCCACGCCCCGAATAAAACTTCTTGAGCGATGCTCCGTGCTCCGCAGCCACCTCGCGAAAGCCCTTGCCGGTATTCTCGAACAGAAATGGTGGTTCGGTATAGGTGGTTTCGGGAAACATCTTGTTGATCGGCTCGAACGGGTGGCCGTTGAGCACAAAGAGGTCAACCATTCCGTCGTTATTGTAATCAAAGAAGCGCGCTCCGAAGCCGCTCATCGGAATACTAACTTGGCCCAGCCCCAGCTGGTTCGTCGTTTCGGTAAACAGCCCGTCTCTGTCATTATGAAAGAAGGCGTTGGTCTGCCCGGAAAAGTTCGCAACGAAAATCTCTAAATAACCGTCCCCGTCTATGTCCTCTGCGTCGACGCCCATACCGCCGCGGGCATAACCGTCCGGATCAAAAGCCACTCCAGCATCCAGCGCAACTTCCGAGAATGTTCGGTCACCGTTGTTACGAAATAGAAAGTTAGGAGCGGCATCATTAGCCTGGAAGATATCCATTCGTCCGTCATTATTATAATCAACCGCAATCACGCCCAATCCTTTGCCATTGGGATTAGCGATTTTTGCCTTTTCGCTGACGTCGGTAAATGTGCCGTCTCGGTTGTTATGAAAAAGTCTGCCTGAAGAGCCTTTGAATTGTGCGATATGGCAGTATGGCTTCCCCTCAAAGAAGGAGCAAGGAACTTTACCCCGCGGGTCAAACTTAAGGTAGTTGCAAACGTACAGGTCGAGATAGCCATCATCGTCGTAGTCGAAGAAAGCCGCGCTCGTGCCCCATTCCTTGTTGCCAACCCTGGCCTTTGTCGTCGTATCGGTGAATTTTCCGTTGCCGTCGTTCCGGTAAAGCTTGCTCGCGCCGTAACCTGTAATGTACATGTCCGGCCAGCCGTCGTTATTGTAGTCGCCCACAGTTAGCCCCATGCCAAGCATGCTGTTGGAGATGCCGGCGCTCTCAGTTACGTCCGTGTAGGTTCCATCGCCGTTGTTGCGATAGAGAACGTCCCGGAGTTTGCTGGCGCCACCCGGCTGCGGCGTCTGCGAATAGCATACGAGATAAATGTCCAGTAGACCGTCACCATTGTAGTCGATAAAGCCACCGCCGCCTCCCATGGTCTCGATAAGGTTTTTTGTGCCCGGGGCCAGCGCTTTGAGGTTCCACGTAATACCCGCCGCGGTCGTGACATCGACGAATTGGATCGGCGTGGAGGGATTCTGAATCCCGCCTACGGCGCGAGCTGATGTGCAGGCCGAAACTAGGTACGATGGCAGTGTAAGAAAAAAAAGGAGAGCGGGCTTCATAGCTAGAACACGAAACATATTGTCACCTTGCGACGCGTCCTGACCATCCTCAGCCGTAACCAATTTCAAGTAGCGCGCACCGGGTCGGCTATCACTCGCTTATCTTCACCGACTCCAATTTGCTTAGCATGCTTTCTTCCCAAGCTTGGTCACCGCCAAAACCAAATTGCGTCCAGCGCCACACCCCCTTTGGATCCACGATCCAGTTCTGCGGGATGGCGATGAAATCGAGCAGACCAGTCGCGTAGTCGTACGCCGGGAGAACGGGAAACGTAAAACCATTCTCCTTGATATAGGGAGTGATCAGCCCCGGGTTGTCATCCCAATTGAACGTGAGAATCTGAACATCTGAGCGGTCCTTCACCTTCTCATACAACCTCTGCAGGTGCGGCAGTTCCGCCCGGCAGGGACCGCACCAGGTTGCCCATACATTGATCAGAATGCTCTTGCCTGCGAGTTCCTTCATTCGCCAAGTCTTCCCGGTCATGTCCGACAATTCAAACGAGGGCAGCGCCTTTGTGGCCTTCTCCCATCGGCCATCCGTCAGTTCCTGTCCCTTCGTTACTTGCGGGTTGCTCCATAGATTCCACGCTACCTCGCTGCCACCCATTTCTTTCCACAGTTCCTGAGCTTCTTCTCTAAGTCGGTCCCGCTTCTTACCGCGCCACACCTGCGGCGCCTGTGCACGTGTCTGTAGCGCTAGTTGGTAAAACGCCAGCGCATCGACCTTGCGGTTTTCCAGCAGCGCCAGACTTGCCCGATTCCACCAATAGCTCGAGTGCTCTTCCTTCTTTTTCGGCAATGGGCTCTCAATCAATGGCTTAAGTGTCGTAACCTCCTCTGGCTTCCGGGTCAGTTTTGCCGCTTGCAGTCTCAAACTAACAAGACCCTTCTCTTGGGACGTTTCCATTTCTTCGTTTTCCTTCAGTTCTGCGTCGGTGAGAAGGTCGTTCTTTTTCGCCAGTTCTTTTTCTTTAACGAGTAGCGTCATTGCCCGGTGCAATAGTGTCAGCGCTCGTTCCGGCTGCCATTTGCGATCCAGTAGAAACGATGCCGCGCTGATGTAATTCCAGGCGATAGGCTGGGCCTGTTCATCACTTGCTCTCACAAAGTTGTCTAACGCGGCGATGCCTTCCTCCTCGCTTATCGTATCGTCTGGGCTGATGGCATAAAACCACGCTGCGTGGGCCAGGAACTCATTGTCCGGATAATTGCGAATCCAGCCGCTAAGAGCTTCCTTGTACTCCTGCCTGTACTTCGTCCACGCGGAGGCGTCCTTTTGATCTTCGGGCTCCTTATGAGTTTTTTCCCAACGCACCCTGACGATTTCAAAGGCTTCATCAGCCTGCGGATAGTCCCGTACCAGTCGGTCCTCCATCGCGGTGATCGTTTCAGGCGAAGCGCCGCTCTGCTTATACCCATGGATCAAAAACACCTGCCATTCGGGATCGGGCTTTGGATTCAATGCTTCAAGCCGCTTCAAGTCTTCAGTCACCTGTTTCCGGACGGCCTCGTATTCCTGGGGCTGGCGTAAGCGGAACTCCAGCCCCCAAAGGTCTCTGTACTCCACCAACCGCGGCGGGAAGGTCACCTTCTCCAGGCGTGCTCGGATTGCGGATGCGACCTTCACCTGCAGCGCCTTGTTCCCGGTCTTCGCAAGGATTGAATGCGCAATTCCATTCACCGAATCCGGGCACAACGCGAAAAACGTCTTGATGTTTTCAGTCATCGCTCTTGTATCGGCGAGTCTGCCTCTGGAATAGATGTCCGCCAACACGCGATACGGCCACGGATACGATGGCGCTATTGTCTTTGCCTTCTCTAACAGCCGAATCGTCTCCGGTGTGTTCGACCGCAAAAGAGCAAAGCCCGCCAGATACTGCGCCAGGGCATCCTCCGGATGTTGCGCCGCCTGCTTCCGAAACCGATCCTGAAGGGCAGGGAACCCGTCCGGCTCCCACCTTCGCACAGTATCAATCAACCGTCGCACAGGCTCTCCTTCTCTCGGATATTTCGCGATGATTTGTTCAAGCACCTCGCGTTGGTATGCCAGTCGTTCGGCGCTCTTCAACTTTCGAAGTACCTTCCAGTCGAGCCTTTGCTGCATCTCCTGCCGAACGTGCTCAGGTGGCTCACAGCCCGGCATGGGCAGTGCCGTTTGCGCGAACCCCGCCGTGGCGCTCACGAGCAGCCACACGAAACACCATGGCGTAAGCCTTAATGTGAATCCCATGTTTGATCCCCTTTTCAAGTTTCCATTCACACAGTCATTGTTTCAGCCTTGGGTTGCGAAACTGCATGCTTGCGAACAACTGCCAGCGCCCCTGTTCCCTGACGTAAACGCGCATAAACAGCATTCGGTCAACGCCAGTTGCATTCACCTCAGTTTGGGAGCCTGTCACAGCTGCTGTATTGCCCGTGATTTGCACCTGTGACTCGTCCGTCGTGAGGACGTCAGGCTTGAAACGCGTGAACAGTTCGATAAACTGCGCCTTGTTTGTACTGCGCCCATACTGGTTGGTTTCATTGACGTTACTGGCAAGGATGCGCTCCAGCGCTGCGGTATCCTTCTTCAGCTTGGATGTGCGGAACTCTTCATCCACCTTTAAGACCTGAAGCTCGGCATCAGTTTTTTGCTTGGGTTCATTCTGCGCCGTGGGATGGATTGTTAAAAAGCAAGCGACAACAGCTATAAGCGATGTAAGCAGAACTCGTTTCATGAGATCTCTCCTTTTGACTAGAGACTGGTTTAGATCTTCCTCCATATCACGCGATTCTAATGAAATCGATCTGAAAAAAGGAAGCGCCTAACCTTTGAATTGACCGGCGCGAGGCGAACAGCCTTCAACCTTCATCGCCGGAATTTTTAGGTATCATCTACTACTGCACGCGAAAATCGCTGTGGGGTTCCTAAGCTTCATGAAGCTCTTAGACATGGCTCTCAAGTTGCGGAACTTGGCATTGTTACTTCTTCCGACCAGCATATGGTTATTCTTCTCATTTACGAGCTACGGTCAGACCCGGCCAATCGTCGGTCCTGAAAGGTGAAGCCGGCAGGTTCGCTCGATTGTATAAGTTCGTCGCAGGGTTGTCGGCCCATGCATAGCGTACCGCCACGGGCTTCGGTATGTTCTGACTCGACACAACAATCGTCTCGCCATCGATGCGTGCGTCGGCCCAGAAGAATTTGCGATCAGCGCCCGCAATCGCGAAACCCCTGGGTGCTCCCCCATCTGTCGTCTTCAATCCGCCGCTATGCTTAAAACGAATGCGCACCTTGTTGCCTTCAATCGAATGAGACTGGAAAAGCGGCCCTGATGACTCGACCTTCCGATGATAAGTATCGGCGAGCGCCCACACCGCCAACCTTTTACCCACGTCCAATTTGTTCCGCGGATGAAGGTCGTTCGCGTCGCCTATGTCGATGATCACTGCCATGCCCGTGTGCGGCTCACGCAGCGCCATCGTTTGCGCCTCGCGCAACTCGGCCCACTCACTTTCACCTGGCTCGGCCTTCGTCGGCTGCCAATTCGCGAGCTGCACGAAATAGAAAGGAAAGACGCCTTCGCCCCAGGCCTTGCGCCAATCGCGAATCATCAATGGAAAGAGCGTCCTATATTGATAAGCGCGAGCCGCGTTGCTCTCGCCCTGATACCAGATTGCGCCGCGGATCGCATAAGGAGTGAGCGGCGCGATCATTGCGTTGTAAAGCACGCTCGGATTATTCGGATTGTTCGGGCCGGGCTCTTCTGGCCGCGATCCCCAATCCGGCTGTTTTGGCTCGATAGCCAGTTCGACTTTGTAATCCCAAGCGCCATCAAGCTTGATAGCTTCGGCTTCCTTTGCGCCTGAAGGCGCCAGCGACAACTGGCCGGCGCTGCCGAAGCCACCTCCACCGACGGCATCAAAAACGCGCACGGCAATAACGTTTCGGCCCGCATGGACGAGAGAACCGGGAATAGTGTAGCGCCGCGGCGCCATATGACTGTTCGCTGTCTCCTTGCCAATTCCACCTACCTTGGCGCCGTTGAAGTAAGTAGTGTCGTAATCATCAATCGTGCTGAGGTTCAGAACCAGATCTTTGCCGGACCAGCCCTCGGGTGATTCAAACGCTTTGCGAAACCAAACAGCGCCATCGATATCCAGTCCCGCAACCTCCCAGTACTGTGGCAGATTCATCTTCTTCCAGTCCGCGGTATTGAATGCTGCATCTGCATAGCCGAGGGCCTCGCCTTTGTTGCCAGGATCAGCAGGAATATTTTTCTCCTCCCATTGGGCCAAAGCGCGCTCGAAATCTATCCGTCGCTGAGGAAGAAATTTCAGAGTTTCCTGATATCGATCGACCATCGTCTTTAGTTCAGGAGTAGCAGCGAGTGCCTCTTGGCTCGTCCACGTTTCAGCCGGCGTGCCACCCCAGGAAGTGTGAATCAAACCGATTGGAATTCTTAGATGCTGAAACAATTCACGCCCGAAGAAATAGCCGACTGCGGAGAATTGAGCGACCTGATCCGGTGTCGTTACCACCCAGTGGCCTTTCACATCGTCAAGTGGCGACGGTGCTTTGCTGTGTTCGACAGTGAACAAGTGAATTTCAGGATAGTTCGCCTGTGCGACTTCGTCGGCGCCGCCTTTTGCATTCACCAGCGGCCATTCCATATTCGACTGGCCTGAGCAAATCCAAACCTCGCCGACCAGCACGTTCTTAATGGTGATAGTGTTCGAGGCTTTGATGGTCAGCATGAATGGGCCGCCAGCTTTGAATGGGCCAAAAAATGTTTGCCAGTGACCTTGTTGACCCGTTGTCGCTTGGGCCGTCTTTGAGTTGAAGCTCACAGCGACCCGCTCGCCAGGACTAGCCGTTCCCCAAAGGCGAACCTTCATACCCTGTTGCAATACCATGTTGTCGCCGATAATCGAAGGAACACGCACTTCGGCGTAGACATTGTTCGACGACACGGCTAAAAGGACGAACACCAATGCGCCGAAAAGAAATCTGGCGGTACGTTCTTGTTTAAGACTCATAAGGTTTCAGATCCTTACTGCGATGTAAACTTTTGACTTAACTTAACGACACCTTCACCCTCTTTCACCTTGGTGTAAGTATTGATCGGCAGATTCGAGAGCCTATCCACTCTGCCGCTTGGCCAGCGGATCTCAACGCTATCAATTTTCGCCGTGTCTCCTATACCAAGGATCTCGCGTGGATCATGCGAGGCCAGATAACTTCCACCACTGGTTTTCAAACGAGTTCGCTTGACCCCAGCAGCCTGCCACGTAATCACCGCGCCGACAGCGGCGGGGTTGCTCCTGGAGGCGACGAGTTGCAGACCCAGCCAGTTGTTTCGGTTACCGCCTTCGTTGCGCAGGAGCAGCGGGGGTCCGCCGTTATTTGAGATGAGCACGTCCAGGTCGCCGTCATTATCATAGTCGCCGACCGTTAGCCCGCGCGCTGGGTAGTCTTTGCCAAAGACTGATCCCGATTGCGCGCTCACGTTCTTGAAAGCGCGCGCCACGTTCTGGAAAATCAGCAGCGGTTCTTTGTACTTCACGCCTGCCGTTAGCACCTCAACCATATCGTCCGGGTGCCCATTAGCGAGAAAAAGATCCGGGTCACCGTCATCGTCGTAGTCGAAGAATTTCAAACCCCAACCACTCAAAGAGCGCGTAGCCTGGGCTATCTCGCCCGGCTTATCGATGAAGGTCAAATCTTTTTGATTGTGATAGAGACTGAAGAATTCCCTGTCGATGTTGGCGACAAACAAGTCCTGCCACTCATCGCCATCATAGTCAGCGGCATCAACGCCCATTCCTGAACGCGGCGCCCCGGCCTCACTGTAGGCCACACCGGCATCGAGCCCGACCTCTTCAAACTTTCCACCGCCCTTGTTGATGAAGAGGAAATTGGGCATCGTGTCATTGGCAACAAAGAGATCCATCAATCTATCGTTATTGACATCTGTCGCTATGGCGCCGAAAGACTTGCCAGGATAATTCGCAATGCCCGAGTCTTTACTGACATCCTTGAACGTGCCATCTCCGTTATTATGGAACAGGTGGCTCGGCTGCGGCTTAAAAGCGCGCGGGATGCAGTAGTATTTGCGGTTCAAACGATTGTCGCCACAACTGGTTGACTTGTTGTAAATAACAAAGCTGGAGACAAATAGGTCGAGCTTGCCGTCATTGTCATAGTCGAACCACACGGCGCATGTAGACCAGCCCGGCGCAGCAACGCCGGCCTTATCCGTAAAATCTGTAAATGTCCCGTTGCCGTTGTTGTGGTAAAGAATGTTGCGACCATAGCTCGTAACGTAAAGATCAACCCAGCCATCACCGTCATAGTCAGAGGCAGCCACACCCATCCCGAACGTGCCGCCAGCCACTCCCGCCTTATCGGTCACATCGGAGAATGTTCCGTCATGATTGTTATGATAGAGCGCGTTCTTGAGCGGTGTGGTTGCTATGTAAAAATCTGAAGCGCCGCTGTTAACCAGGTAGATGTCCATCCATCCGTCGTTGTCGTAATCGAAGAAAGCGCAACCTGCGCCGACCGTTTCCGGCAGATACCGCTCCGATGATCGGGTGTTATTGTGTATCCAGGAGATGCCGCTCGTCTCCGGCGACACTTCCGCGAAGGTAACCACAGAACTACTCTGCGCTGTTGTTTGCTGGGCAGTAAAGCCCAGCAGCAAGCTTAACAAGACAACTAGATTGAACATCGAAAAAACACTCTTCACTCAACTTACCCTCTTCGGTGGAAGATGGCTCTATTCATTCCTACTTCAAAGTAACTTCCAAGATGATCTCGTCAGACATCGTCATAACTAAGTTCATGGGTAATACTAATACCAGCAGGAAAGCCGTCCCACGTGCTCTTGCCTAGGGTTGGTGGTTTTCGCAGAACTTCTGACAGATAGCATGCGCCACGTAACCTGCCGCTGTGGCGAAAGCTCCTCCGGGGCTGTCCCTCACGGCGGTGTTCGGGTCGAGACCTTCCGAGATGATTCCGCCGTCCCACCCACTGGCACGGAGCACCTTCAGCCCCTGTTCGCGCCCCCGCGCCAGGACCAAATGATCCGCGACACTCCATGATGTGGTTATCGGCAGACGATAACTGCCGGGCAGCCCGTATAGGCGGTCAGAGTAAGAGTACTGATAGTTCTTCGAATGAAGCCATTCATACGTGCGGACGAACACAGGGTCGTTCTCTGACACAAAGCCGAGGGCCGGTAGTCTCAAGAGTGATCCGGGAGGAATATCCGCGAATACCGACGTCTTCCCGTCTGTCGCGCAGACGAAGATCGGGCCGGTGGAGCCGGGAGCCTTGTCGGAGATGCTGTATCTCATGATTGCTTTTCGAAGCGCCTCCGCGCGCTGGGTCATGGCTTGTGCGCCGGCGGTGTCCTTCAAGCGTCCGAAAAGCTCGGCGAGGTCGAGCATCGCTCTCCAGCTCAGAACGTTGTCGTAGGTCAGGAATGGTAGTTTCTGATACTCGTCTTGGGAATCTTGCAGCGATGAATAGAGGCCAGTCTCCGGGTCGAACCGATCGAGCAGGCGGTCGCGTATCGTCAGCAGCGCCTCACGATGCGACGCGAGAAACCGATCATCGCGCGTTCGTCTGATGTATTCAGCGGTAGCTAAGATCGGCGCCACCGCCTCGTCCAACTCAAATCCATCCTCCAGCACTACTCCATCAATGAATCGACTGTGGACACCGGTATTCCGGAGTTGTGTCGTGAGTGCGTAGTCCAGCGCTTCACGCGCCAGGGATTTGTCGATGTCCAGCAAGCCCGGGAAGCTCCATAGCATCGCATCCCGGTCCCAGTAGGCAGCGGAGACGTAATAGCGCGGACTACGCGAAGTGACTCCGACAAGCTGCTCGGTATCGATGGTTCTTCCCCAGGCATACAAGGCTGTGAAGAGAAAATTGCGGTTCATCAGGAGATCGAGGTCAGGTTGCCCAGTGGTGCGCGTGCGGCGACGGCACCAGGCTGCTGTTTGTTCAATGATCTGATCAGCGCCGTGGCGATCGATCAGTTCTCTCAGAGCCTTCGCGTTATGCGGTGCGCTGAACTCCTCAATGCCCGCTCCCAGCACGAAATTTGCTTCTGCCGTTTTGCCCGCAGCCAAGGTTACTGCTCGCTGGGCATCGAGACTCGGAGATACAGCCAGCGGTGGCACGATCACGTGGCCCTCCGAGCCCTGATGGATCAGTGACCACGCGAACTGCGTATCGTGCGTGATGAAACTGAAGACTTCAGCTGAATCCACCCACGCAGCCGCCCCGATAGTCCGCTCTCCCCGGAGCGCCACCGGCGTGTATGTGACTCGGTTTAGAGCTCCCCACGAGGCCTTCAGACCAAGAGTTACTGGTACCGCCTCTGCCCGGCGGTTTGTGAGAGTCATTCGTACGAAAGCCGCCCGGGATCCGGGCGGGGCGCAGTAAGTGAGCGTCACCTCCACGCCTTCCACGGTGAGGTGGGCCACCGGGATCCAGTACTCGATTAATTCCCAGGCCGGGTTTAGGAACGGAAGCTGCTTCCCGTTGATCATGAAGTACGGTTGGAGCACCGGACTCCCACTGTCTCCAGTGACCTCCAGCAGGCCTCGGTCTCGCATCGAGAGCACGTTAAAGCTCGTGAGGGCCCCATCCGCGGCACGGATCGTGGGCAGCGCGATCCACTCGTTGCCGGTAGGTAGCGCATCATCAGGTTTGACGGAGAGCGGGATGCGACGGGGAGCGTCGGCGGCCAGAAGCATCTGGGCGGAGACACACAGAATAACAATTAGAGCCGGAAAATAATGAAGTGAGCCTCTGCCGGTTGATTGCGCAAACGGGAAATGAAATCTTGACGGTATCTGTTTCAACGTAGCCTCCAAAAACAAAGATCTGAATGCGGTAGGGTGGCAGCGTTGCCGGTGCCAGCTGCGCTCTCCCTGAGCGCCTGCACGTGCGCGTATCGTGATTTCCAACAATTCCGCAGCTAGGGAGCCAAATCGGACAGACCCGGCAGCTTGTAATCACTCACATTCTGGCAAGGCTCCAGCTCGATGTGAAGATCTGCATCTGCAGCTTCGCGACGGAGTTTCATGCGTGCGGCGGAACCAGGTAGACGCAGCTTCGGCGTACTCATGAGATCGTAGTCGCGGGGTAACTTCACGAGCGACCAGTAGCGACCTGGCGGCAAATTATTTAGCGAGAACGATCCATCAGGCTCAACTTCTGCAACAGAGTAACGGAAGACATCATCACTCTTCTCCTTTTCGGCAGGAACAAGATAAATAAAGAGTTGCCCGCCGGGCTTCTGATCTTTCGGCGCTGCGACTCGTCCAGCGAGCGACGCGGCGCCTTCGGCGAGCGTGACCTTAAGACCCGTCACGCGATCGCCAGATTTCAATGTGAACCACGTTCGCGCGACATCAGTGGTTGGGTTCGTCGGCGTGGCTTTCGACATTTCGGTTACCGCGCGCTGAGTGATTGATCGTAAGTACCAGTATCGCGCAAAAAAGCGCACATCAAAGCCGTATTGGCCAGGACCAAGATTGCGCAAGGAAAATTTGCCGGCACCGTCGGCCGCAGCCTGGCCGGCGCCGTAGAGTGGAATTTGTGGTTGGTCTTTGGGGATCTGCTTTTGATTGCGCTGAATGGCAACGAGAGTTTCTTCAAACAAAGGACGGCGTTTTCCTTTACAACTCTCTGCGCTTGAATGCTCCAGGACAAACTCGCCGGCGACGCCTGCCAGGGGTTTCACTGTCAGTTCAATTCCGGTTACGTCGGCGGACTTCACCGTAACTCGCCTCGGCTCTGACACGAGAGTGCCATCAGACAGCACTCTGGCTGCCCAGATCAGATATTCGCCATCTGCGACGCCATAAAACTCGAAAGCTTTACTGTCCGGACTCAGATAAATCGACATCCTTGTTTCCGGCGCGTTGGCTGTCAGCCTGGCGAGGGCGATAGTGATGACAGGGGAATTCTGGATGACTGGCGCGATCACAGTTCCGCTCAGCGCGTGACCGGCATCTCCACGATAGCGAATATCTACCGCTTTTTCTTCACCGCTGCTGACCAAGATCTCGGCGGCAGTGTCCCTGGTAGATGACGGCGCGTACGTGGGAGCATCCTTGTCGTATGCGTTTGGCCCGTAGTCGCTTGACCCTCGTCCACCGGCGAAGACTAAATACGTGCCCGGCAGCAGTCCAAAAATTCGATAGATGCCGCGATCATCGGTGAATTGATCGATTGAAGGCCCACCGTCCGTGGGTGGCTTGCCGTTGACATCGCGAATCATCGTGGCGCGCACGCGCACAGCTACGACGGGTTCATCACCGGCGTTCAAGACTTTTCCGGTAATCACGCCACCTCTGATCATCGTTAACCTGACTGATTCGCCGACTCGGTAATATGTCTCTTCGTCTGAGTCAGTTGAACGGCTGACATAACCGGGCGCGGTCGCCCAAATGCGATAGACGCCCGGTTCCAATCCCTTCACCTCGAAATCGCCCGCATCGCTGGTGGGCGCGGCGCGCGGCGGAACGTTCGCGTTCAAGCGGGGAACAGTTATGCTGGCATTGTTCACTGGTTGGCCATCGGCGAGCACGCGTCCGGTGATCGATCCGAGTTTGGTGCTACCCGTTTCTAGTTCATCAGCGCGTTTCTGCGTCGATTGCGCGCCGGCATGTGGCGCAAATAACATCACCGCCGTTGCGAGCCCAAGCGTAATGGCTGGATTATGTTTCATAGGGAGGAACCTCGAAGCTCAAGGCCCGGGTGACGGACCCGGATTGAGGTTCAATGATAGCGATACCTCCGTGACAACTCCGTCGCTAGCCACAACCGGCTGCCTCGCGGTTGGAGGTCTACCGGTCCCAAGTGTGTATGCGCTAACCACCACTTCATAGTTTCCAGCGGGGACATGGTCAAAGGTGAAACGCCCCCGCGCGTCAACCTGAGTTTGCGCAATCGTAAGCCCGCTCCCGGGGCGTACGAGCGTGGCGCCTATATACGAGGACGTGCCACCATCGAGCCGGACAGTTCCGCGAATGCTCGCAGTACCGTAGCCCAGAATTATTCGAAGGCCAGAAATATTTTCACCCGGTTTAAGAGTAATGCCGTGGCTCTTATCCACACCATTCAAATCTATCCCTAATATGAAGAACTCCATCGGCGCGTTTCTGTCTAGAGGACTCAAACTAAAGTGCGTGGTACCTGTTCGCAGCGGCCCGATTTGAAAACTTCCGTCCGGTTTAATCTTCGACTCGATTGCGATTCCCATCCCAGTCCCTTCAAATGACACGAACGCTTGCATCCTTACCTGAGAAACTCTGGCCCAAACAAGTTTGTCGTCTGCGCCTTCGATCACCACGTTTCCAGAGATAGTGGATCCGCGATGAACTTTCACTTCCAGTTCGGTGACATCACTGTCAGTGACGTCAAACGCAGCGGAGTCCCCCGAGTAACCGCCTTCAGCTTCCGACGAGATACTCATCGCATAACGACCCGGTGGAAGGTTGTCGATGCGAAAGGCTCCGTTCCCGGCGGAAACGCCAGTATGACCCATGAATCCCTCTATCCGACCGTCTATCATTATGGCCAGGTCAAAGCTAATGCTGGCGACTGCCTGACCGTTCTCAGCATCAACAAAATGCCCGTTGACTGAAAAGCCAGTCATTGAGCGCGTGACGGTGATGTCGACGTTGGTTGCTTGACCGCCCTCGCCGACTTCCACGACTTCCGCCTTTGCTTCTTCTGTAACGTCGGGATGAAACGTCTGTGGATAGAAGCGGCGCCCTCTGGTGCTGGTGAAGGCTGCAAACTGATCGCCAATCGATACCTTGTATTTACCTGCGGGCAAGCCGTATACGCGATAGATGCCACGATCGTCAGTGCGAATATCATTTATGCTGGGATAGACCGAGCCGACAAGTCGTTGCAAGTTTGGATCGACCGGAAGAACGCGAACCCGCTCGTCTATGATGGGACGGCGAGCGGAGTCAATCACCTTGCCGGTGATCACAGCGCCACGGGCGACGGTAAAGTTTATGTCCGCGGCAGTCTCGCCTTCCTCAACTGTCACGGCTTTTCCCTGCGGATATACTCCGGTCGCCTCCGAAACCACAAACCCCGGGACGAATGGCCAGACATAATAGGTTCCTACACGAAGTTTTGAGATAAGAAACTTTCCATCGTCATCTGTTGTCGCCTTCAAGGTCAGGCCCGCTCCCCAGAGCGCGTCGCCACTCATGCTCACCGTGACGGTAACACCGGCCAAGGCCTTGTTTCCGGCCGTCACGCGACCAGCGATTGAGCCACCGGATTTATTCTTTGATTTGTCCTGCGGCTGGACGATTGCGGGACACGTCAGGCTCAGAACCAACACCACGGCAAACAAGCTGAGGTATGTGCGTGTCATGATTTCCAACAATCCCGCAGCTAGCGTCTTCACGATCAGCAAGTCAGTTTCCCGTAACCTGGAACGGTGCTTCGAGCCCGCCGACGGAACTCGCGCCCACGAAAACCCTGAATTCGCCCGGCTCAACGACAAAGCGCATGTCGCGGTTGTAGAAACCCAGTTGCTCCGGCGTGAGCGTGAAAGTTAGCCGCCGCTTTTCTCCGGGTGGCAGCGTAATCCGCTCAAAGCCTTTCAGTTCTTTGACTGGGCGTGTGCGACTTGCTGCCACTTCATGAATGTAGAGCTGGACGACCTCGTCGCCTGTGCGGCGGCCAGTGTTCTGTACGTCTACGCTCACGGTCAGTTTGCCGTCGGGTCGGATGCCGCGCGCACTCAGTTGCAGATTCGAAAGTGCAAACTGCGTGTAGCTCAATCCGAACCCGAAAGGAAAGAGCGGCGTCCAATCATTGTCCAGATATTTTGAGGTGTACTTGTTGTTCGGATCGGGAGGCCGGCCAGTGTTCATGTGGTTGTAGTAAAGCGGTATCTGGCCAACAGAACGCGGGAACGTAACCGGAAGTTTACCGCCGGGATTGACATCACCAAAGAGCACATCGGCAATCGCGTTCCCGCCCTCTGTGCCTGCAAACCATGTTTCAAGAATCGCTGGAGCGTTTTCCGCAATCCAATTAATCGTCAGCGGGCGACCATTCATCAGCACGATGACTACAGGTTTGCCTGTCGCTTGCACAGCCTTCACCAACTCCACCTGGGGGCCGGGTAAATCCAAGGACGATCGTGATGAAGCTTCACCACTCATCTCCGCTGATTCGCCGACCGCAAGAATCACTACGTCTGATCCGTTCGCGGCCCGCACGGCTTCATCAAAGCCATCGGTGTTGTCGCCGATATTCTCGCAGCCTTTCGCGTAATTGATCTTCGTTTGTGGACCGACCTTCGACTTGATGCCTTGCAGCAGCGTGACGGCGTCTTCCGCGCGGCCGTCGCCTGACCAGGAGCCGATCATGTCTTTCTGGCTGTCTGCCAGTGGACCAACCAAGGCGATAGAGCGAACATTCTTGCCGAGTGGCAGAATGTCGTGATCGTTCTTTAAGAGCACCATTGACCGGCCGGCTATTTCACGCGCAGCAGCAAGCTTCTCCCGGCTGAAGATCACGCGGCGCTCGCGCGCCTCATCAGCGTAGGGATGATCGAAGAGCCCGAGACGAAACTTGATGCGCAGGATCCGCCGCACCGCTTCATCAATCGTGCTTCTGGAGAGCTTGCCCTCTTTCAAAAGCTGCGCGCCATGCTTGTTGTAAAGCCGGCTCACCATCTCCATATCCACACCTGAGTTGAGCGCCGCGCGCGCCCCTTGCTCTTCGTTAGCCGCAACGCCGTGTTTGATCAACTCTTCGACCGCCGTGTAATCGCTGACGACGAAACCATGGAACTTCCACTCATTGCGCAACACTCTGGTGAGCGTAAAAGGATTTGCGGACGCAGGCACGCCGTTGAGGTCATTGAACGCACTCATGAATGTGCCGACGCCAGCATCAACTGCCGCTTTGAACGGTGGAAAGTAGATCTCGCGCAGAGTCCATTCGGAAAGATCGGTCGTGTTGTAATCGCGTCCCGCTTCGGCGGCGCCATAGGCGACCCAGTGTTTGGCACAAGCCAGAACTTTGTCGTACGCGCTATAATCTCTCCCCTGAAATCCGAGCACGCGGGCGCGCGCCATCGCAGAGCCTAGAAACGGATCTTCGCCTGACCCTTCCATAATCCTGCCCCAGCGCGGGTCGCGCGCAATGTCCACCATCGGCGCAAACGTCCAATGCACTCCCGCGGCCCGAGTTTCCGCCGCCGCAATGGACGCGGCGCGCTCGACTGCAATCGGATCCCAGCTACTCGCTTCGCCGAGCGGGATAGGAAAAATCGTGCGGTAGCCGTGAATCACATCGAAGCCAAAGAGGACCGGAATCTTTAGGCGCGACTCATCCATGGCGACGCGCTGAAGCTCGTTGGTCACTTTCACGCCGCGTAGGCCCAGGGTTGAGCCGAGCCGCCCGCTGCGGATCAAATCACGAGTCTCTTTTGTATCGTCGCCGAGTTGTTGAAGCTGTCCGAGTTTCTCTTCAAGCGTCATTCGCGCGAGCAAGGCGCTGACCTTTTGCTCTACATCATTGGTTTGGGCGCGGTTTGCGCCCGTCGGTTGCAGACGCCGTTTTTGCGGATTGACCGTGCCGCAAGTTAATAACGCAACCAGACAGCTGATGATTAAACTTCTGCTCAGCTTAGCGAGTGTCATCAATAGTTATCCTTTGGAATCCCTCAGCTCACCGCAGAGTTGAAACTGCGAGACATCTTACGGTTTGGCGATTGAATGAATGTTGAAAGCATTTGGTAACATTGTGGCGTTCTACTCATCTGATGCGAGGGGTGACTAGAGAACGCCAAAGCTCGTAACCCTCTTTGCTCATATGCAAATTATCCTCAACGTACAATTCATGGCGCGGCTTCTCGTCTTTTCCCAGCATTGAGGAAAAAACATTAATGTAGTCAAGTCGGCGATCAGTTTTTATGAAGTCTTCTATAAGTTTATTGGCTTTCCGGACTTTGTCCACCAATCGCCAGCGCGCCGGGCTAGGCTTAATGGAAATGAAAGCAACGCGAGTGCGTGGCAGATGCCTATAAACTGTGTTAACAAACTCCTTGAAGTCTTCCAGCACACGCGACGGGGTCTTTCCACTCTCAATGTCGTTGTCTCCGGCGTACAGCACAATCAGCCGCGGATGGTAGGGCATGATGATGCGATCGGCGAAATGAGTCGAGTCTTCGATGTGCGACCCGCCGAGGCCCCGGTTCAGGACGTTTGTCCAAGGAAAATCCTGGGCCAGGCTTTGCCACAATCGTATGGAAGAACTGCCGATAAACAGGACCGCGCCTTCTTCTGGCGGGTTGCTCTTGTCAGCTTCCTCGAATGCCTTAATCTCCGGCTCCCACTCGCGCCACCTTGTGGAGCCGTCTTGAGGCGCTTGAGTAGGCGAAGCGGCCCCCACAAGAATCAAGCACAAGAGAAAGAAGTTTCCTAAATATTTCATCGCTCACGGCCGGCTCGGCTTCGCTGTGTTGGAAGGGTTTTCCTGACCCTCTTTGGAATGTTGATCTCCTTCACCCTTCTTGGCTTCCTCTATCTCTTTATTGAGGCGCGTGAAGGTAGCACGCGCGCGGTCAGCATCCTCCTTGCGGCCGGCACGGGCGTAGGCACGCCCCAGTGCGAAGTATATCTTGGGCTCATTTGGCATCGACCGCCGAGCAATTTCCAGTTCAGTGATGGCCCGCGCTGTTTGAGCAGTATCAAGAAGCAATAACCCCAGAAGAAGATGCGCGCGCGGATCTTTCGGATCAAGCTTCATCGCCGCTTCCGCGAACGGCAGCCCGCCGGCGGCGTCTTTGAGCCTGAGTTTGGTATCGGCGATCCAGAGTCGGGCCGGCAGGTGGTTCGGAGTATTCTCGATCTCGCGCTTGAATGCCGCGATCGCTTTCTCATCCTGATTGCTAACGATCAAAAAATGCCCGTAAGCATACTGAACGCCTTGCGCCTTTGCGAAGTCGCTTGCCAACCGATCGTACTCAACGAGCGCTTCTTCGAACTTCTTTTGTGCGGCCAAGTGTTCCGCCCAGCCGGCACGGCGCACCAGTTCGCGTAGCGCCGAATCCCCTGCTAGCATCTCTGAGAAACGAATGCGAAGAACGGAAAGGCCAAGCGCAGTGGTCAGATTCTCGTTTTCGACGCCTTCATGGCTCAGAAGGCCGAGCGTTTCCTGAGCCTGATCGAACTCCCCTTTGCCGAGCAGCAGAAGGCCTTCGTGGTAAAGCATCACATATCTGAGTTGCGGGTCGGCGCCGGCGCCCAGCCGGTGCCCCTGCTGAATGTGCTTGAGCGCATCATCATGGCGATCGAGCCTGAACTCAGATAACCCGAGCATGACCCATGCCGTTCCGACTTTCGGACTGAGCACCGTCGCCCGGCCGAAGGCGACAGCCGCGTCGGCAAAAGCGTCTCGCTCGTATAAAAGCGTCCCCAGGTACCACCATCCTTCCGCCCATCCCGATCGCAGAGACAACGCTTTCCGATAAAGCTCGATCGCTTCCTCGATGCGATTCGTGCTGCGGGCCTGTTCGGCTTGGGCCGCCACCTTGTCAAAGTCCTGAAGGTGCGTGGACCGATGTTGCGCCCATGACAGCGGACCCGAAGAGGCCAGGAGGACTACCATCGCCGGCTTGAGGGTTACCTTACTAATGTTGGCCAGGGAGCGCATCAGTGCGACTCGATCCAGGAGCGATGCAATTGCGCTTTCTCCGGTTGGTTCAAACGGGAGTAAGCGCGGGCAAGCAGCATGTGCGCGGGGCGGAGCAATTCCTCGTCATCTCCGGCGTTCCGCAAAACGAACTCGCCTTCTTCGACGACCTTGTCCCACTGCCTGCTGGCAACCAGCAGCTTAGCCCGTTCCAGGTGCGCCTGAGGAGACAAAGGGTTCCAACTGAGAATTTCATTCAGCAAAGCTTCCGCATCCTCAGTGCGCGATCGCAACTGCAGGAAGCGGACGTATTCCAGCATCGCCTCCGCGTTACGTCTTGGGAGTTGTCGATTGATCTCCAGGGCTGCTTGGAAGGCATGTTCAGCTGCCTCGAAGTCCGAAAGGTCGAGCTTCGCTGCGCCAATCTTAATCAAAATCTGGAGCCGCAGCTCACCAACCGGATTGAGGGCCAACGCCTTTTCCCATTCCGTAAGCGCACGCTCTATGCTTCCCTGGCGAAGCGCACGGCCGTAGTTGTAGTGAGCCGAGGCGCTGTCGGGCGCCAATGCGATGGCATGAATCAGCAGCCGTTGCGCAATTTCGTTGGCCCTCGTCTTGTGGGCAGCGTCGGCGTCTATCAGCACCCGCCCCACGGCCACTAGTTCGGCCGCGTCCGGAGCGTTCTGCAGACGCTCTATTCGCGCGCCAATCCTTTCTGCCAGAAACGGCGCCGGCAGAGAGAGGTAGACTGCCTCAATCTCCGAGTCGGGATAGATTCTCATGCCCCGCTCACAGATCTCAGCAGCCTTGGCCGTATCGCCCGCCTTGAGGTTAGCCCACGCGGTGATGGCGTAAATCTGAGAGGTGCTGCGGGGATTGGCCTGGAGTTGGCGCTCGAGCATGGCGCCGGCAGCGTGCGCCTGCCCTGCCCTGATGAGTGCGTCGCCCAACAGAGCTCGTGTTTCGTCATTGGCTCCCGCCGCCACCAGCGGCCGTAGCAACGTCACGGCTTCGCCGGCCTTTCCTTCGATCAGGTAGACTCTGGCGAGTGCTTCGACGGCATCCACCTGCTTGGGGTTGAGTCGAACTGCAGTCTCCAGTTCCGCTTTCGCCTCCGCGGTCTTTGCGCCATCGAGCAGCGCGATGCCAAGCGCAGCGTGTCCTGCGGCTGATCCAGGAACCAATTTCAGGTAGCGGCGTAGCGTCGTTACGGCTTCGTTCTGTCGTTCCAACTGTACGTAACAAATCCCGAGCGCCAACAGCACTTCTTTGGATTCGGGATGAGCCTTGAGCCAGGCTTCGTATCCTCCGGCGGCGTCAGCGAAGCGTCCGGCCTGCATCGCTGCGTCGGCAGAAGCGAGCGGCGCGCTGGCCGACTGCGCGGCGGCCGATAGGCACACGATTAAAGTCACGAAGACGTAAAGGAAGAAACTCCCGGCTGCGGATTTCCAGGCAACGGCGGACATAATATAAAGAAGGCGGGAGGGTGTTACGAACTCACCCTCCCGCTTGAGCATATCAGAAAGCTGAGCCGAACCTCAGCCTATCAGAAGTTGAACCGAACCTGAATTTCAGAGGTCCTTCCAGACAGCGCATGCAGCGCACGCCCAAAGTCCGGGTGCTGGATTTGCGTGTTGTCCTGGTTGGCGCCGAAGGACTCCAGGTTTAGTCTGTTGAACAGGTTGTATACGTTACCTCGTATTTCGATACCGGAATTTTCTCCGAGGAACCGTATACCTGAAAGGTCATCAGCATCTTGAGCTATTGCTTGAGACGACGTTCGTAATAGTCCTCATCAATCTTGCGAAGGCTCTCGGCATCGCGTGGTCCCCAGGTTTTCGAGTTTCTTACGAGGGCCCAAAAGCATTTCGGAAGGAGGCGCTTCCCTAAACTGTGCAGAGGCATCGAACAGCGCGGCTTCTGGTTCTCCAGGAATGAGCGCAACCAGATTCTGATCGGTGAAACCCTGACCACACCAATCCATCCTTGATTTTACGATTGCGCAACCGTAATCTAGAGCGAACCACGATGTAGCGTCATTGCGCGTAATCTTCACTGTCCGATATCCTGAAATCGTCTCTTCACCGCTAATGAACTCCTTGGGTTCTCCAACAAACGGTTCTCCAGCAAACGAGTTAATGCATTTGGAGTTCGGATCTCTCTGCCAGCGGGCGGAATTTGCATCCGCCATTACTGCGGTGCTCTTGGTATTGGCAAGATCATTTGCGCTGACTTCGATGCCTGAGGCAAATTGAATAATTCGCCGTTTTTTCTTAGTTCCATCACCAAGTTCGATCGCGCCTCGAATAACAAACGAGCTGTCCGAACGGACAGCCTGAGTGATTTCTGCACCTACTCTAGCAACTCCGTCAGCGTTAAGGACAGTTTCCTTCCGTACGACAGTGTAAGGAATTGGTCCCCCCTACGTACTCCATGAGCGCTCATTCGCGAGTGAATCAAGTCGACCGTCTGCACCCCAAATGCGATGACGACCAAGACAAAGATCCATTTTAATACAGCTCTCGGCTTAACGCGGATGCTTAGCATATGTCCTCACATTAGCTGCTGAGTCTTGTTTAGTCATTAGTGTCCACTTTGGTCATTGATTATTTCCTAGTTATAAGTTGTTTCAATTTGATTCAATTGCCCAGACTTCAGAGGCGGGAGGGTGAACGGACTCACCCTCCCGCTTGAGCCTTTGAGAAGCTGAACGCGAACCGAAGCTTATCAGAAGCTAAACCGAACCTGAATTTCAGAGGTCCTTCCAGACAAGGCATGTAGTGCGCGCCCAAAGTCTGGGTGCTGGATCTGGGTGTTGTCCTCGTTGGCGCGGAAGGACGTCAGGTTTAGTCTGTTGAAGAGGTTGTAGATGTTGTATTTGATTTCGATACCGGCAGCTTCTCCAAGGACCCGCTTCGATGGAAGGCCGAAGCGCTTGACCACAGTCATATCCGTGCTGAAATAGCCTGGACCGCGGAAGCTGTTGCGGCCAATACCTGGCCGCGGCGGGACCGTGAACGACCCCGAAGGAGGGGGCGTGAAATAGGTCAACCCACCGCCCGGGAACTGGCCGGCCCCAAGAAAAGTGCTGTTGCTGGTGTTGCCCGTTGCGGGCCGTATTTGGGCGATGGGCCGGAGCGGGCACACACCGCCTCCGGATACGACTGCACCGCAGCTACCACCGCCGACCACCGGTGTCCAGGGAAAGCCGGAGGTGGATGTGACGATTCCGCTCAGATCCCAGCCACCGATTAGCTTCTCCGCCCAGTTATGTCGGCCGCGGAAGACCGGCAAAGTCCAAACGCCGAAAGCCTTGAACGAGTGCGTCGCGTCGAAATCCGATGGACCGTATTCCGTGCTTTGGTCAAACGGATAGGTCTGCGTGCACCCATTATCAGTAGAGCAGGTGTCACGACTCTTGCTGAAACGGTACTCGGTATTGAATAGGAAGCCTTTGGAAAACCGGTGCTGCCCGCCGACAAGCAGCGCGTTGAAGTTGCTGTAGGCGTCGGTAAGCAGTAAGGTCACGCTACCGATGTTCGGATTACTGGGGGGAACAAAGAGCTGATAGGGAACATTGCGAGGGAGTTTGCGTGCCTTGCTACCCTGGTAACCGACCGAAGCTACCCAATTGGCACCCAGATCGTACTCCACCCCCAGCGAGTAGCGATAGGCATACGAATTCGGCACGTCTTGGAGGGTTGCGGTGAAATTGACCGCCCCGTTCACTGGTAGGCCCGTGGCGGGGTCGAAGGTCCGCTGCCCCGCGGGGTTGCCAGGATAGTTAAACGAGTTCAGATCGCTGGCCACCCGGTAACGCACATCAGTTCCATGCAGATCGCCGGGGTTGACGAGGAACGGCGGATTGAAGCGCGATTCGAACAACCTGGATCCCGGAAGGCGGTTAAATCCCACGCCGAAGCCGCCGCGCAAAACCGCTTTGTCTTCGATATTGTGCCCAAAGACTGTTTTCGGACTCCAGGCAAAGCCGATTTGCGGTCCGAAGTTGTTTCTGTCCGGGTTGAACAGGTTGCCTCCGACCTTGACCCTCGCACCCGTGAGGCTTCCGTTCGGACCTAGAATAAGATTCGAGATTCTGTCCCGTTTGCTGGTAATCGGTGAGAAATATTCCCACCGCAGGCCAAGATTCACGGTCAAGTTCGGTCGCACCTTCCAATCGTCCTGCACGAACACAGAATAGTACTTGCTGCGGACGTATGCCGCCAAGTCAGTGAAAGCGCCGGTCTT
>JBOGOP010000013.1:0-40381 GCA_050747225.1 Pyrinomonadaceae bacterium | reverse complement strand
GTTTGGCGCTAGGCCCGAAGCGAACTCTTGAAAGCTCGTAGATATTTACTAACGGACGCGACCCAACAAATCGTTGGACGCGAGCGGCGGGAGCGTGTTTTGTATCTTAATTGGTCCGGCGATGCTTGAATGAAATCGCGCCGCCGCGTCAACTCAAACGTTATGCCCCTTTTGATTACACTGTCTGATATCACAGCGATTGCTGGATTGATGTTTGGTCTATCGGCCTTCGTATTGTCGATTGTGAATTACTTGCACGACAGGTCTACGGTTGTCGTTGATCTCATATGGGACATGACCGTCAAGGACAACGGACGGCAAGTTGGTATTATCACAATCGCCAATGTTGGCCGTCGGCCAATATACGTAAGCCACGCAGCTCTGAGACTACCAAAAGAAGCCAAGCGATCCCATATTCTCATAAACGCTGCTGTTCAAGGCGACAAACTCTGTGAAGGTGATCGGCCTTTGCAATACATTGTCCCGCAAGATACCTTGAGACAATACGCCCAATCCTGGGACAAAATCCGTGCGCAGGTAAGTGATTCTACGGGTAAGGTCTGGTATTCAAAAAAGGGTGGCGTCAAGAAGAGGCCATCTTGGGCGGGCGGGCCATAAAGCCTTGCAGCTGACGGCGCGATAGCGTGCTTCTCAAGTAAATCTGGCCATCAGGTTGGATGTTCGCGCGCCATAGCTGAAGGCCAGCGTTCGGCTTACCCCCAGCTTGAGTGTAGGGGCCGATTGACCGCCTAGTAAATCAGCGATTATATTCAAAGCGATGAGCACATCAAACATTAAAGAGGAAGCCAGGCGTTTGCTCGAGAGATTGCCCGAAGACCTAACCTGGGATGACTTGATGCATGAGATTTACGTCCGTCAATCCATCGAAACGGGTGTTGGCGACAGCAAGGCCGGGAAAACAATCGACATCGCCAAAGTGCGCGAGAGATTTGGGCTGCCTTCGTGAAGGTTCGCTGGACAGAGTCGGCTCTAACTCAGCTTCAGGCCATCCACGATTATCTCGCCCAGACATCCCCGGAATATGCCCTGCGAATCGTTGACCGGCTCACCAAACGTTCAATACAGATTGCGGCGTTTCCTTTTTCCGGTCGAATGGTCCCGGAGTATGAAGTGAATGAAGTTCGCGAAGTGATTGAAGTTCCCTACCGCATGATTTACTTAATAGTCGAAGCAACGGATCAGCTGGACGTGTTGGCAATAATCCACACCTCGCGTGAGGGACGACAGTTATTAGAGTGAGAATGCGGTGGAAGGCAAGCCCAACAAGCCTTGCAACTGACGGCGCGACAGCATGCTTCTCAAGTAATCCTTTTCAATCTGGCTGAATGCTGATCGCGCGCCGCAGCTGAAGGCCATCGTTCGGTGCACCACACGATGAAATCACTATCACAGAATGAATTGAAGCCCGTGGCGTTTTTGTTGGTGCTTGTGTTGCTCGCTGGTAGCGCATTTGGATTCTTCTCAACGGTCAAGGTTCAGTCCCGCGTTCCCGGTGATGAATACGTAATAAACTCCAAACTGATTAACGATCTCTTCATCACCGAAGGCGTAAAGTTAGCCGTTATTCATGACCAAACGTCTTTCTTCGGGAGAGCCGATATCGTTGAACAATTGGACAAACATCTCCGCAGAATCCAGAAGTCTATCCCCGCATTATCACAGGATGCGCTTAACGACTTTAAGGCGAAGAACGACCATCCTTACGATTTGGACAAGTTATTTGATTTGAAGGTCAAATATGAATTCATCTCCAGAAGCGAAATAAACCAGTTCTTTATGGGAGATGATTCTCGGGCTTGGAAATCCTTCTACGCTAAGTACCCAAACTCGACGGGCATAATCGGAGTTGCACGGGTAGGGTTCAATGACAATATGAGCCAAGCATTCGCGTATCTGGAGAAGGGGCGTAGCGATTCGAATGTGGAAACCTTTTTTGTGTTTCTTGCGAAAGAGAACGGTGTTTGGAGTATTAAGAAGAAGTCCAAAGCCTCTGAGTGAAATTAATCGAGTGCGCCGAACAAGCCTTGCAGCTGACGGCGCGATAGCATGCTTCTTAAGTAGTCTTGTTTCATCAGGTTGGATCTGAGCGCGCGCCGCAACTGAAGGCCAGCGTTCGACGTCGATTCTCATGGCTTTATTCATGACTGTCAAATTGGCCTTAGCGGCCGCGTTTTTTTTATGTGGTTGGGGATTCTGCCTCGCGGCAAATCACACTGTTTGGGCGATCGTTGACGCAATCAATGAGAAGTTGCCGACCGACGATCAATTCAGCCATCTCGGATGGTACCCTGCTAAAGTCTTCAGGGTGCATTGCGAATATCGCCGGCTCTACCCCGATGGCGGACTCTTACGGCGTGAGGGAATATTGTTCAGGCTCATGTTCCTTTGTCTCGCGGTAGCAGCTGGGCTTTTTGGTTTCGGGCTTCTTGGCGTCGCTTTGTTTGGCGGTGGAGGTATGTTCTTGGCCTGGTTAATGTATCGGAAGCCATAAAGCTCGTGAAGCCGCATTGGCGACGTTCCGGCTCTTAGCCGTCGACGCCGAACGTAATAAGAATTCGTGTGGGGCGAGAAGCGGATGGAGGGAGTGAGGGGATAGGAAGCCGCCACACAATTCTGTGGTGGACTCTGAGGTCCGCGAGTGGCTCTCCGCTCCGCGTTTTCGCCAACGGCCGGCATCGAACAAGCCTTGCAGCTGACGGCGCGATAGAGTCCTTCTGAAGTAGTCCTTTGAAATCAGGTTGGATGCTGAGCGCGCGCCGCAACTGAAGGCCACCGTTGGATTGCTTCTCGATGAACCCGAGACTTGTAGTGAACCCAGTGATCATTATCGTAACAGTTCTTTGTGTCTTCGGCTTGGTGGCTCCCGTTGCCTCTCAGACCCGACCTACTAAGTCAAAAGTGCCTTCGTCAGAGATATCGGCCGTTAAGGCGTATTGCAAAGAAGTTGATGCCTTCATAAAACAGAATCCGAAAAGTGGTTAGTCTTCGTCACATAGTCTTACTTTTTGACTGACAAGAAATCTTTCGAACCTGCGGAGGCAAGCCCACCTTCCTGACCTCGAACTGGTCGCAGTTGAGTTTAGAATCCGAGATCACCGCTTACTAAGAATTCCTTCGAACCCGTGGTATAAAAGACTCTGCACCCACGACCTGTTCTTATGAACTGAGCAGTCAGTCGAGAGTTACGATTCGAAGCAATGAAAACCTGCCCCTCTTGTAATCGCACATATACGGATGCGTCGCTCAACTTCTGTCTGGAAGATGGCACGCCACTGGTCAGCAGTCCCCAGCCCGGCATCGATCCGAATGCGACGATCCGTTACACCGACCCGCGCGATACCGGCCACCCGCCAGCCGAGGTAGTTCGTCAGGCGGCGCCAACCTATCAGGCGCCCGCTCCCACACCCAGCCATGGTTCTCAGTTTGGTCAACAGCAACGCTCGCACCTTTCAGTGCCGTTGCCGCCGCCACGGAAATCAAAAGCGATCTGGTGGATTCTGGGAAGCGTAGCTCTGGTCGCGCTTATCGGCATCGGTGCTGTCATCATGATCATTGCTATCGCCGGCATGGGTTCAAATTCAGACACGAATGCAAATCGGGCGAACGTCAACCGGCTTGGCAACCGCAACGCAAACGCCAACGCGAATGTGTCTAATGTAAATGCAACGCCGAGTCTGCCATCGATCACGACTGACGACTTTTCAACGCAGAACTGGGGAACGGGTAGTTACGATTTCGGTGACATCTGGTACTCCGGCGACGAATACCACATGCGCGCGAAAGCAGATAAGTACATGGTGATGTACGCGCCTTCTCAGGATTACAAGACGGGGAACGCGACCGTCAGTGTAATGGCTCGCAGCGTTGACAGCAGTCCGCCGAAGTCCGGGTTCGGTCTCATCGTCCACGGCGAGAGATCGAGAACCAACCAACTCGAGGATTATGCTCTGCTGATTTACACCGGTGAGGAACCGGAGTATGAAATCGTCGAACACAAAGGTGGCAAGCAAACGGCGCGTGTGCGTCCGACTAAATCCAGCGCCATCCGCACCGGTACAGACGCCAATAAGCTTGAGGTGCGCGCCCGCGGTTCGGAACTGACTTTCTATATCAACGGCCAGTATGTCGATCGCATTACTGATACCAACGACTTCAAGGGAGGCACCGCCGGACTTTATACCAGCGGCACGGGCGAAGTCGCGTTCGACGATCTTGAGATAAGACGGTAGTGCGATCTTTAGAGAGGGACCTCTCTTTGGAGTGCGGTGACCTGTCACCGCTTTTGTCTTCGGCGGCTTGACGCCGCAGTCTTACGTAGGATCGGGCGAACCATGGCCGCGACAGGTCGCGACCGACCAAAGCGCTGACTGGTCAGCGCACTCCAAAGAGAGATGCAAGTCGACTTAAAAGTATTGGCAGGACCTTACGAAGGCCGGGTCTTCTGTTTCACCCAACCTGACACGTTTCTAATCGGCCGCAGTAACGACGCCCACCTTTGCCTTACCAACGACAAATTTTTCTCTCGTAATCATTGTCTGCTCGAAGTAACTCCACCGCACTGCTTCCTTCGTGACCTTGGCTCGACCAACGGCACATTTGTAAACGGCCAAAGAGTTTCCGAAGCCTTTCTCGAGAATGGCGCCCAAATCCAGGGCGGCGAGACGGTGCTGCTGGTTGAAGTAAGTACCGGCGCGGTCAGCGCCGTCGGCGAGAATGCGCCAGGGGATTCATTATCAACTTACCTGGTCAAACCGACGATCATTACGGTGGCCTGTTTGAATTGTGGCCGTCGTGAGCAAGCGCAGGCGGCTTCCGCGGAAGAACACTTAACTTTTCTTTGCGAGGACTGCCGTATCGAGTTGAAGAAAACGCCGCAGCCGATTCCCGGCTACGACATGGTTAGAGTGCTCGGGCGCGGCGGCATGGGTTGCGTGATGCTTGGGCGGCATCAGACCACTGGAAGCGCGGTGGCCATCAAGACCCTGCTTCCTGAGTTTGCCGTGAGCGACAAGGCAATGCGTCGATTCATGCGCGAGATTGATGTAGCCGCGTCGTTGAAGCATCCCAGCATAGTGGAATTTAAGGATCGCGGCGTGCACAAAGGCGTGGTCTATTTGGTGACTGAATTCATCGACGGCGCCGACGCCGCAAAACTTGCTGATGCGCGCGGCGGCTGCTTACCGGAGCAGGAAACGCTCGAAATTATTTCGCAGATTCTTGACGCCCTCTCCTATGCCCACGCTGAAGGGTACATTCATCGCGACATTAAGGATCAGAATATTCTGGTGAGTGGCGCTTTGCCGACGTTGTCGGCGAAGTTAACAGACTTTGGACTGGCCAAGAGCTTCAAGCAGTCAGGCATGAGCGGGGTTACGGTGGCTGGAGAAATGGCAGGCACGCTGGCTTACATGTCGCCCGAACAACTGAGAAATTTTCGCGACGTAAAGCCGCAGTCCGACGTCTACGCAGTCGGCATGACGGCTTATAGCTTGTTATCAGGAAGGCTGGCGCTGAACATCGGCAGGCACGCCAGCATGGCCGAAACCATTAAGGCAATCTTCGAGCAGCCGACAATTCCACTGCGCGAGCAGGCGCCTCATCTGCCCGAAGCCGTTTGCGAAATCATTGATCGCGCACTCGTGAAGGATCCGACTCAACGTTGGCAATCTGCAGGCGCGATGCGGAATGCATTAAGACACGCGCAGAAAGCGTAAAGGAAAATCGATCCACGAAGCGACACGAACTAACACGAAACCTCGTTCGTGTCGTTTTCGAGGTCAGCCTACAAAAAAGACCTGCGTGGGGTCAACTAATTGTCTTTGGTCTTGATGGTAGCAGTCACGCCCTCCCCGGTGTGAACTCGCACGCTGCCGGTCTCGAGAAGAATTGAGATGCCGGCATCGTCATAGCGTAACTTCATCCGTGTTTCCGCTTGCGCCTCGACGCGTCCGAGTTTGCCGAGGCTTACAACGGCGCTCGAACCCTTCGCCGTCTCAATTCCACTTCCTGAGGCGACGATGTCGCCGGTGGCCGCCGGTTGTCCGTTAACTTTGACCATGCCGGTTACGGTCAACTGGCCTATTCGCTCCTGCGCTCGCGCGCTAGGCAGTGCAACTTGTGCGACTGCGGCCAGAAACCCAGGGTTAGAGCTAACGCTAAAGCTCGGTGGTTCCAAATCTTCGTAATCATGAGTTCCTCCTGTGAGAGTGTGTGATGACAGACGCTTGCCTTCAACTTAGCTAGTGCCAAAATATTCATCAACTATTAAGGCGTAGAAGCGAAAGAAAAACTATCACCGCACAACATCCTTCAGCCTGACGGCCAAACCGGGCTTCGCGTTTCCACCCTCAAATTTAGGTCCCAGCGCCAAAGGCGCGAAATGTATGAATCTTACCCTCGTCCACAATCTCGTGTGGTCCGCATTTGGCCGCAAAAGCCTGGTTAAATAAGCTCTTTACTTACGTGTGATTGGGCCGCATAATACGCCCCAACACCGGCCCAGGAGCCGGTGAAACAGTCTAAAGGGCGGGCTGGAAAACCGACGCTAATATCCCCAGAGCCTGCACTTAAAACAGGCAAAATGCCTGCGCTCCCAGGAGACAACCGCAATGAGATCCATCTGGAAAGGCCACATTAGATTCCTGTTGGTAGCCATCCCGGTCCGCATCTACAACGCCATCGAGACGGCCGAGAAGATTCAGTTTAACCAACTCCACCGCGAGGACTACGGGCCGATCGGCTACGACAAGCGCTGCAAAAAATGCAGCCAGGTCGTCTCCAACGACCAGATCACCAAGGGCTACCAATATGAGCCGGACCGCTACGCGATCGTCGAGCCCGAAGATATCGCCAAAGTGAAAATCAAAACGACCAGAGCGGTTGATATCGTAGGCTTTGTCGACAGCTCCGAGATTCCAACCACTTTCTACGACTCGCCTTATTATGCGGGTCCGGACGGTCCGGTCTCTGAGAAGCCCTACGCATTGCTGCGTGAAGTGATGAAGCAAACCGGCAAGGTAGGAATCGGCAAGATAGTTTTGAGAGATCGCGAAGACCTGGTGGCTCTCTTCCCGCATGAAGACGGCCTGGTAATGCAGAAGCTTCATTACCCAAATGAGATTCGTAGTATGAAGGACGTGCCTGAGCTCGATACCGCTACCAAGGTCGACAAGAACGAGATGAAGATGGCGACGATGCTCGTCGAGCAAATGGTCACGACACTCTCGGAGATCGAAACCATCGACCAGTATCACGAAGCGCTCAAGAAACTGATCGACTCGAAGATCAAAGGCAAGAAGGTGGTTGAATTTGAGGTTGAAGAACTGCCCAGACTTGATATCATGAGCGCGTTGAAGAAGAGCTTGCAGGCGTCGAATCGCAAACCGATGGTTAAGGCGGCTCCGGCGGCTGCAAAGAAGAAATCGCTTACGTTGGTGAAGGCAGAAGCTAAACCAAAAGCAGTCAAGAGACGAAAAGCTTCCTGAGAGAGTGTCGCAACGCAAACTGTTAGTTTGCGTTGCAGTTTGCGAGCGAGGTTCGCGCAAACTAACAGTTTGCTTTACGCCTTATAGATGAAAGAAAACAGCAATAAGGTTTTATCCTTCCCCTCACGTGTACCCGCGAAGGCTGACTACCAGCGCGTTAAGTCAAACTATTCCATTCGCGAAATCAAAGAGCTTTTCGGATTGAGCGAACGCACGATCCGCCGCTGGACGGAACAGGGCATCATTGCTGGCACGCCCGCCCCCGACACCAACGATTACATCTATGACTTCCGGGCGCTGACGCAGTTTAGACGCGTTCGCGAACTGCGTGCGCAAGGCCAGAGTATTCGCCAGATCGAGGCCGAACTTCAGGGACAGTTAAGTCTGTTCCGTGGCGCAGACGACGCCAGGATATCGCGCCTGCGGACTCCTTTTGAAGAAGCGTTGCTGCTGGACGATCAAAACGATCCGAAGGCAGTGGAGTCATACCTCGAAGCGATCACCGACGGCGACAACGTCGCTGAGGCTTATTGCAACCTTGGTATCATAAATAAGGACCTTGGTAACGTTGCGACCGCGCTGGACAACTTCACGCTGGCACTAAAGCATGAGCCGCGCCACGTTGAGGCCCATTACAACCTGGGCAATCTTTACTTCGACGCCGGCCAACTTCCGCTCGCGCGTCTTCACTATGAGGCCGCCGCCCAAATCGAGCCACGCTTTTCGCTGGTCTACTTCAACCTGGCGCTGGCCCATTTCAAGCTGAATGATTTGGCCGCAGCTCTCGCCGCCATTGCCAATTACAAAGAACTGCGCCAGCCCGACGATGAGGAGACTGAGGCGATCAATCAGTTGCTCAAGGCGATGCAGGATCCCTGGCGACCCGGAGAACCTCGAAGCTGAACGCTACATTTGTTGGTTCCCACTACGAGAAAGAAACCAGCGCAAGATGAGTTACGCACCGCTTCAATATCGTTGCCCCTACTGCGGCTCACCCCATCGCCCTCACACGCTCCAGAGGATTAGCACCGGCGGCTGGATCGTTTTCGCGGTAATGCTCCTGGTATGCTTCCCGCTTTTCTTTATCGGACTCCTGATGAAGGACACTTATCAGGTTTGCGGGCAATGTGGCATCAGACTCAATTGAGATCTTCGAAGGATCGCTAGTGATCATTGCAGGCTTGGACGGTTGGCGACAGTATAAAATAGTAATAGAATCCATTCCCTCTTCCCTCGACGTTTGCCATTTCAAGGAGGTTCCGAAATGTCACAAGTGAAATGTCGTGTTCTGATTATCGACGACCATGAAGACACGTCTGAGATGCTGCAACTTCTGCTTGGCGAGGAAGACTACAAAGTTACAACCGCATCAACGGTTCAGGATGCGCTAACGCTGGCGAAGACTGAAGAGTTTGATCTTTATATATTGGATAAGCACCTGCCCGATGGGAGCGGGCTGGAATTGTGTACGAAGCTAAACCAGATAACACCTGGAGTTCCCTGCATCTTCTACACTGGCGACGCCTACGAAATTCATCGAGTCGAGGCGCTGGCGGCGGGTGCCGACGCTTACGTAGCAAAGCCTGATATCGAGGGGTTGATTGAAAACATAAGTAAACTTCTGGCGAAAGCGGAGTGTGCCTCGGCGACATAAGGAAGAGCCGCTGAAAAGTGAAGAGTGAAAAGTGAGGAGTAAGACTTTTTGTTTTTACTTTTCGCCTTTCACTCTTCACCTTTCACTCGTGACTAACTTGACACGTCAGTTTACGCACGTATAATTTTCTTCCGCTTAATGGGCCGATAGCTCAGTTGGTAGAGCAGCTGACTCTTAATCAGCGGGTCGCAGGTTCGAGCCCTGCTCGGCTCACCATTATCTTGCGAAGTGACGGGCGACGATGAGTCGCCCGTTTTGCTTCGCGCACAGTTCGACGTAACCAGAGCGCGGCGCCATTGTCTAGGGGGTTGGCTCAGAGTCAGCCGGACAGCAACGATATTCCTGCGACTTCTCCAGGAGTTCGATCTGGCGCTCGAGCAACTTGTTCTTCAGTTCCTGCTCCTCAAGCTCCAGCACGATCTTCCGGTGGAGTTCAGGCTCACAAACATCGCAGGTATCGATGCAGCCTCTCACAATGATCCCAGGTGTCGGGATACACGACTCTACTGTCACCTCGAAAGACTTTTGCGCCTGCGGAGCGACCGCACCAGCCGGCGTCAGCAGACCCTCAGCAACCAGGTTCGCATCCACCTGTTTCAGCGCGGCCTTGCGCAGCCCGTCAGATAGTGGTTCGGTGACGATTGTGAAGGGCAGGGGCTCAAACGAGGAGAAGCCAGCTCCCGTGACACGATTCGCCCCGAAGCCACTGCGCTCCTGCGCCGCAACGCTCTCACGTCCAATCTGTTCGACTGCGACGCGATCTTTCTGGGTCGCCAGCACGCTCGCCGGAACCACCGAGATCTGACCCTTGGATACAGGCGGATTGAGCGACACCCGGGTTGGAGCCGCAGCATCGTCCACGCGTCGCTCGATGGACTCGAGCGTAATCTTGACGATCTGCTTCTTGTTAAGACGGTAAAAGAAATAGGTCACCGCATGGCAACGGTTTGCATTGGCGAACTCGCGAGACGAGGATTCGAAGTGGTCCTCGGATTCCGTTTGCACGTGAGTCCGCGAAGAAACTTCCCCAATCGAAAGAGACGCTGCCGCGTGTGTGGCTTGAACTGTTTGATTTGCCGAGGCTGAGGAATGGCTGCGGAGCTGACGCAGGAAGTCCGCCGTGGACGAGGCACTGTGAGAACCGCGTGCGTTGGTGTCCGCGCTCGCCGAGAAAAACCCCAGCGACCCGCTGGCGTCGCCGTGAAAATCCCACTTGCCGCTCTCCGAATTTGAGCTGTGCGCACTGTCCGAAACTGAGAGGTCAGACATTGAATTCTGCATCGCCGCCATGAAGTATCGCTCTTCGGAAAGCTGCTCACTGCGGTAGCTGACGTTCGTCGAGCTGTCGAGTGTGAAGCGAGAGCGACGATCGCTGGTAAAAAGCCTCACCTTTTCGCCCGGTAATAGTGTGATGGTGTGAACCGGATCTCCGAGTGACAGGGGGCCGGGGCATCGCGTGAGCCTGAGGTGTAAGATCACCTCCACTGTAACGGCAGCTTGCCGGCCGGCGTCGTTGACGGACACGCGATGCGGCAGGCGATAACGGAAATCCAGAATGTCGCAACACGGTTCTTTCGCCAGTTGAGGACAGCACCCTGGATCCTGAACAATAGCATCAAGTTTTGCTTCTTTCATTTTGGTTTGCTCCTTGCGGTATTAATCAATTGTTAGTGAGCGTGTGAGCTTGACATTCCGCAGGCGTGGGGAAATTGGATATTGCCAAGCTACATGCGGAATTATTCGCGCAGGGCCTTCACGCGCGCAAGAAGATTCTGTTGGCCAAACTTGCTATCTCCTAGCCAAACTTGCTCCCAAATATTGAGGCGGTTCTTTCTTAGAGTATTTTGAGAAAGCTCTGTCTGTACCTGGTCGGAGATTGCCCGTAATGCGTTTTGAAATCCCTGACGAAATGGCTCTCATCTCTTACTCCCACCTCAGTCATTATCTGCTTCACACTTAGGAAAGTTGTTTCCAGGAGGCTTTTTGCGTGTTGCATTCTGAGACCTCGGAGGTACTGCAGCGGAGCTCTCTGGGTTTCGTTTTTGAAGATGTGGCACAGCCGCCAGGTTGAGAGATTTACTGACCTTGCCAACACATTTACAGACAGGGGCTGGTCAAGAAACACTTCCATCAATTTAATGACACTCAGTACCCTGAGATCCATCACGGAAAGCTGCGCTTGCTTATCGAAAGCAACGCCCTGCCCAGATAAATAGTTCTTTGGCCACTCCATAGGAAACCTCCAGCGAGACAAGGTTCATTTTGTCTGGAAGTTGACCGTGCGACAGTTTACGAATTTCTGGTCGGCAACGGCGGTGAGAAACCGAATCTAACTGGCAAGTCTACGGATGGGGGATCTTCCTGGCCGGAAGACCGCAACCTGAGTAAGTCAGTCCTTCATACTTACGACAAAACGAACTCTACTGAGAACTGGCGCAACATACTCCTTGCGCCAACCCGATGTCAAGAGCCACCTTCGCAGCGATTTCGTGAAAGCTGAGATGGCGAAGGCGTTCATCCTTTCGGGCGAATACCGCTCACGCTTTGGCCAACCGTGAAGGGTTCAGTGTGAAGGAGCACCCGGGATCCAACTATTGGCCGATTGGCGTTGAAAGCATGTACACAGCAAACGTCGCCAACCAATGCTCGCCCTCGTAGTTGCCGCTGGTTACGTTTGCCAGACCATCTCGCGCGTGCAGTTGTGCTGCCCATCTTAGCCGCGTGTTGGCGGGATCATTTACAGATAATGCGGAAGCTATGCTGCGCATGCACCAGGCGCGACTGAGATTCAGGCCATCGAGATGCGCCAGCTTCCCATCCGTTCGATCAGACACGATTGCAGGGGTTAGTAGACTCTTAGGGTCACCTGCTTCAAGACCGGGCAAAAACCCGCGAAACCATTTGCGAAACTCGGCAGGCGGCAGGACGCGACGCATCAGGTCGGCCTCCACTAACGCCGGCGAGAGAAAGTCTTCGCCGCCGGGCTCTAACCACGCCGGATAATTCGCGTCCGACAGATAGTAACTGCGGCTTCGCTCTTCAATCAGTTCGGCAAAGTCTTGAGATTGAACAGTGCGGGCGTAGTCCAGCGCCAGGCA
The DNA here is from genome assembly GCA_050747225.1 of Pyrinomonadaceae bacterium. Lineage (GTDB taxonomy): Bacteria > Acidobacteriota > Blastocatellia > Pyrinomonadales > Pyrinomonadaceae > PSRF01. The sequence goes on along the minus strand of JBOGOP010000013.1, from coordinate 28,124 downwards.
AAGCCCGAAGGCGGTGTTGGGATGAACGCCGGTTCGAATCGGGTATGTCTGCTTCGGAAGAAACTCCCGATACCTGTCCACTACCGTGGCAACCAGCGGCTGCAGATTCCGAGACCACCTCTGTCCACTCACATCTTCCCAGCCGTGCAGCTCTTCAGCCAATTTGAGCAGCCACGCCCAGCCGTACGTACGTTCGAAAGAAGCGCGGCCTTTCTGTTTGAAGTAAGCAGCTTCAGCGAGAATGTTCTCCGGCGTTAAGTTCCTATCGAGGGCGGCACGAATCTCCGGAGCTTCCTGCAGTGGTGCAGAGTGGTGCAGCAAATGAACCAGCATCCAGTGGCCGTGGACCGCCGAGTGCCAGTCAAAGCAGCCGTAGAACGCGGGATGCAGAGAACGCGGACTCTGTATCTGGCTGGCATCCTCGATGCAGTGATCGAGCTTGTTCGGGTATTCCCTGCCGATGCAGTTGAGTACCAGCCTGGCGAAGTCAGAACTGTATGCTGAAAGCGTTGCGGTCATGGACTATGAGAGTACTGGGCTGGATTTTAGCATTTACCCGGTGGCACGAAGTCGGTACCGGCTCGCGGTAGAGCTTGTGTGAAAACTTAGGCTCGCGCGCTGAAGGCGCGAAATGTGAAAGCCTGGGGCACCGCCCCAGGTCAGAGTCTTTGCGAATTCTGAAGCGCTGAAGGCGCGAAATGGGTGACATTTAACTGAGACGACCATTAAGATCACCATTATTACGCGCCTTCAGCGCTTGAGAACGTTGTTAGCTCACCTGGGGCGGTGCCCCAGGCTTTCACATTTCGCGCCTTCAGCGCGGGAGCCTAAGTTTTCATACAACTTCCTAAAACATTCTGACCAAGAGCCACATGACAATCACGTGAAGCGCCAGAATAGTTAAAGCAAACGGCGCTTGAAATTTGATCACGCCGTATTGATCGCGCATGTCCAGCAATGCGGTGGGAACGATATTGAAGTTCGCGGCCATCGGTGTCATCAGGGTGCCGGTTGAGCCGGCCGTCAAGGTAATGATTGCCACCAACGCAGGGTTAACGCCGAAGGGTTGGACGATCAACGGCACCAACACGCCCGCTGCTATAACTGGGAAGGCGGCAAATGAATTTCCCATCACCATCGTGAACAGCGCCATGCCCAGGCAGTTCGCCACAATCAACAGGAAAAGGTTCTGGCCCGGAATGATTTTGTGTATGCCCGCGGCAATCAGGTCGCCTATCTTACTTGCCGTGAAGATGATGCCAAGCGAGGCCAGCAGTGGCGGCAGAATGTTAACCGAACCCATAGCGTCATTAAGTCGCCGCCCTTCCTGAAACGCCTCACGAACCGTTCCGCTGGTTAACGCAAGTCCGACTGCGATTGCCACGATTCCGCTAAAGCCAAGTCCGACGATCGCGCCGTCGTTCGTATTAAGTCCCAGCAAGCGAAAAGCGATCGCAAAGCCGAAGGTGACAAACGGAATCGCTAACACCACCAGAAAGATTCTATTGCCCAGACTGCGCACCTTCTGTTGGATCTGGCCTGACCTGGTTACCTCGCCGGTGCTTTTGTGTCCAACTCGACCGACGCCATCGATGCCGACCATCACCAGGACCAGCAACCCGATCAACCAATGCGGCAGCACGCTGCCCAATATGAAGATTAAGCCGAGGATGAGCCAAAACAGAGCCGTGCCAATGCGATGCTTGTTGCTCCGATCCCTGACGTTCAGAATTGCAAAAACCAACAATACCAGACCGGTCAGCACGTAAACCGTGTTGAGGCTTAATAGCGCTTTGAAGATGGCGGAGACTGAAACTATTGCAACCCTCCGTAAGTGTTGTGTCTCAAAATCCGAACCACATTCGCCCTAGCCGCAGAGCGGCCAAATGTTTATAGCTCACGCTGCTGGAAAAGTTCTTTCGCTCCCGAGGAGCGCAATGTCCCGCCGCCAAGCCAAAACATTTCGCTCCGCTGGAGCTACAGCAACATGAGGAGTGTCGTGGTTCTATAAACATTTGGTCCCTCCGGGACCGGAAGCCTCGTTCACCAAATAGATCTCACTACGAAAACTTTAGACATTCACTACGAGAACCAGAACGACAATATTAACCTTTAAGCATCAGGCGCCTTTGTTCTCGTCGATCAAGCAACCAGAATTGAATGGCGCCGAGAATGACAGAGATCACAACAATTGGGATCGCGAACAACACCAGACTCCAAAGGTTGACCGTATAGCCAAGGCCTTTCATCACGCCGTAGACGAGCAGAATTCCCGGCAGCACCGGCGAGAGATTTTGGCCGTAGAAGTTTCCGTAATTCTCGCTCGCAGCATTCGCGGCCTTGATTTGCTCAACCTCATCCGCAGGCAGACTCTCGACAGTTTTTGCCCGCGCCGTCGCTTCCGCCGCGCCCAGGGACATGGGAAAAACCAGGGGCCGCACAAACGCCGGATGGCCGCTCAACCTGATGCCGAGAATTCCCATCAGTATGCGAAAGAGTTGATAGACGACCAGCAATCTGCCAACAGTCGCTGCCTTCATGCGACGTACCAGACTGGCTGCTTGTTCCTGTAAACCATAACGTTCCGCCAATCCAATCGCGGGTAAGGTAATGATAAAAAGAATCATGAGGCGGTTATCGGCAAAGGCCCGACCCAGCATGTTGATGATGCCCTCCTGACCCGGCTTCGTGAGTATTGGCAGCCCCTGAAAAATGCTGACGCCGGAGAACAGTGGCAGACCAGCGATAAGACCGGTGACGATTCCGGCGGTCACGACAACCAGGGTCGTGCGCAGCCGGAACGCCAGTCCGACAATCACGATCGCGATACCGGTGAGCTTAAATAATTCGGGGACGTGCACCATTTACCTCCCTGACGACCGATGTTCCCAGGAAAACTCGATGCTTCAAATGTAAGAGCGTGTTGAATTTCGCGCTTACAATAACGTGACGGGCATCTCAGAGCAAACAGCATTGCGGGCCGCAAACTGGTTGAAAGGCCTGCCGCTTTTTAGGTACGCTTAGTTCCGCGCCAGCGCCACATCTCATGTTCAACTCAACACACAAATCCATGCTTAACCAATTTGTAGTCGCTCACCGGCTTCGTGTCGTCATGGCATTTCTTGCCGTTGTCTATCTTGTCGCCTGCATGACGTCAACCAACGCCCAAACGCTTCCATCGCCGGCAGCTAGTCCTTCTCCTTCAGCGGCGCTACCGCCAACGGTTTCCGCTCCCATAACCGCTCGCGACCCCAATGAATCGGAACGTTCGGACAAGGTGACGGGCGGGCGCATCGAAGTCGGGGAGTTTGCGCCTAACGAACCGGACATTCGCCTTACCCTAAACTTGCCGAGTTTTCGCCTGACCCTGTGGCAAAACGGAAAAGAGGTGAAGTCTTACTTTATTGGCGTCGGAATGAAGGAGCATCCACTCTATATTGGCGATCGAGAAGCGCGCGAGATCATTTGGAATCCGGCGTGGATACCGCCACCGAGCGATTGGGTACTCGAGATGAAAGGCGTCGCTCCCGGCGAAATAATCAAGGCCAGCGATCCGCGCAATCCGCTTGGCAAGATGAAAATTCCATTGGGTGATCGCTACCTGATTCATCAGGCCAGAGGAATGGGAGACGTTGGCAACCTGGTCTCCCACGGCTGCGTGCGCATGCCGCGTACAGATCTTTACGACCTCGCCGATAAGATCATCGCAGCGCGGAACGCCCCTGTTTCGCCGAAACGAATCGCGGCGGCGAAGCGCAGTTTGAAAACGCTCGTGGTGCGTCTGAACGAACCTGTGCCCGTAGACATCAACTACGACACGCTGGTCGTCGAGGAAGGCGTTTTGCATATTTACCCGGACGTATACGGCCGCGGTACAAACCGGCCGTCGCAACTGCGCGCGGAGCTTCAGGCGGCAAATATAGACATCTCGAATTTGAAGGACGATACGCTTAAAAAGATGCTACGCAAGGTGAGTAGACATACGCAGTTCGTTGTCGAAAAGAGCAGCATCGAACAAGGCCGCGCGCTCCAGGATGGACGCGTTATTCCTCTGATACCCAAGAGACGGAGAACAAAGAGCACCGGATAGTAAAGCGGATTTTCCATTTGTCATTTGACATTTGACATTTGTCATTTGATACCGACGAGAACTGTTTTTCGGTTCTTCGTTGTTGGTAACCATTCATTTCGACATCCGTCATTCATCTTTCTATCAAATGACAAATGAAAAATGTCAAATGACAAATATCATATGGATTTCCTCTTCTCTCCATTTCACGCCTCATTACCGCACGTACTCCCAGTGCCAGGGTTCGTAACAGTAAGGACGGAAGCCGAAGCGTTCCGCGTTGCGCACCAGCCATTGATAGACGGGCGTACTGACCTGGAATGCACGGTTTGGATCCAAAGTGTCAACGGGCTCTCCACCAACGTAGAGATCAAGCGCACGTCCGGTGAAGTGTGGGCTGTTGACGGCCAAACCGGCCGTGCCGGAATTGGGTGACTCGCGCCGCAATTTTTCCTGATACTCACGTGAACGAAACGCAGAAATAATCTTCAGGTATTTCTCGCCCGGTGCAAGCTCGCTACGCGAAGTGTGCGCTAGACCGAGCGAACGTTCGGAGATCGCAGCCGCGATCAGACGCTTGTAAGCCGTATAGGTTTTCCGCTCAACCTGCCGAAGTTCTTCGGCGCGGGTCGGGTCGTAAAAATCCGAGATCGGGGCAAGAAGCAATTGGTCGGGCTGCGCTACGCTGCGATCTTTCAGTCGCGCCTCCTGCCACGCCTTGATCATTGCGTAGAGTGTTTCGTCATCAAGCACGCCGCTGGGCTTCAGGCCCGATTTCAACTGCCAATGCGCGACGGCTGATGCGAACTTTGGACTGGCGGGATCGTGCTTAGTGTCGATGAGTCGCTTGATTAGCGGTGTGTAAATGTACCAGCCGTGTTGCGGCTTTCCACCGAACATCCAATTCAAGTTGGTGCGAAGCTGCGCGTTGGTGGCGGCAGCATCGACGGCGGCAGACTTGCCTATTTTTTTTGACTGGCCCCAACTCGTTGGCGATGTGTGCACTAGTGCGATGGAGAAACCAATGGCCAGGACTAAGACTCCGATGTGAATGGTGCGTCGCTGCATCGTTGATAGTGTGCAGTGGATGGTGTTTACTCCCATTCTGCTTGCCCTGGTTTTGTAGGTTGACCTGAAAGACCAAAACGCGATCCACGAAAGGACACGAACTAACACGAAACTCCGTTAGTGTGGTTTTGTGTGTTTTCGTATCTTATACGATTTGAACGGCTAACTAGTGACCAGTGATCACTGCGTCCTACTACCGGCCCCCGACCCCGGGCTTCCGAGCCCTCTCTTCCTGCATGGCGCGCTCGACAGTGAGAAAGTGTTTCTTGAGCCGGTCACGAAAAACCTCGGGAGCTCCTGCCGGGTATTTCTCGGTATGCTGCAACATGTAGTTGATGATCGAGAATAACGAATCCCGCATGCCTTGCCGATTAAGGGAGTGCTTCTGATCGTGGCGCCGACAACTGATCAAAGTCTTCTCCACAATCGCTAACGGATAGCGAGCGAGCACGCGCATAAAGAATTCAAAATCTTCGTTATACAGAACCGTTTCATCAAACAGACCCACGGTCGCAAACACGTCGCGCCTGATCAAGGCATCTGAACAGGATGGGAGAAATCTGGGGAAGAAATCCTGCTCAATCCTGGGGAAGTAGCTGCAGTCGTCCTTGATAACTCTGCCGTGATAACCATCCCATCTTTGTTCGGAGACTTCATCAGTATTTTCGAGAACTACCACCTCGTCCTCGATAATCCGGAAATAACACGCAATCATACCCGCCTCCGGACACTGCTCAATTGCTAGCCACTGGGCTTCTAACTTCTGCGCATCCCAGCGGTCATCGGAATCCAATAAGGCAATCCATTCCTGAGTAGTCTGGCGGAGTCCGGCATTTCGTGCGCGGGAGAGTCCGCGCTGTTTCTCTTCAACGACGGTCGCGCCCAATTCTGAGGCGATCTGTGTTGTTCGATCCGTGCAGCCGTTGTCCACCACGATGATCTCTGAAACCCGCAGAGTTTGGGCATGCACACTCTCAATTGCCTGACCGATGAAACGCTCGGCATTAAGAGCCGGTATCACAACTGAGACAGGAACAACCATCTTGAGTTTCGCGAAACAGGATTGAATCGGCTACTTCTTGCGCGGAACGTTCAGGTTCAGTTTAATGACGACTCCGTCGCGAATCAGATCGTCAGCCTTTCCCGCGTAGACTATTCCAAAGTCCTTGCGATTGATCGAAAACTCCGCGGCTACACTCACGTTATCGGGAGTCACCTTGATAGTCGCGGGAAACGAGATCGACTTCTTTACACCATGCAAATCAAAGTTGCCGGTCACGTTGTAGTTATCACCGCCGGCAGCGGCAGGTTCGATTTTGGTGGAGACGAAAGTTGCCTTGGGAAACTTGGCGACATTGAAGAAGTCCGGGGTCTTCAAGTGAGCAGTCAGGTCACTCTCATCGGCTACCACCGAACCGGTTTCGATATCGATGGTCACTCGACTGTCTTGAATATTGTTTGGAGCCAGATCAATTTGACCGGAGAACTGCTTGAACGATCCGTTGTGACTCCGTGTCACCTTGGACGCGACGAATTCCACCTTCGAGTTCTCCGGCGAAATTGCGAGCGTTTCGGTGGCCGCCGCCTTCGGCGTGTTGGATTCCTGCTGCGCATTCGCGACGGTGGCCTTTTGCTTGTTCGCCGATGGATCTGCGCAACTAAGAGTTAGCGCAGCGGTGATCATAAGAATTGCTATGGACAAGTGACTTCGCATTTTCATTTCCTCTCGTTCTTTAGTCCCTTAGGGACGAAACGTTTATAGACAATGGTTACAATGATCGGCTCTAGCTCCGTAGGAGCGAAACGTGTTCTAAACATTTCGCTCCTCTGGAGCTAAATCCATAGTAGGCAGCTTTTAGCTATGAACATCCGGCTCCTCCGGAGCGGTTGACAGCTTCTTAAACTTGTCGTGCCATGTTCACAGTTTGTGAACACCTACAAATACGACAGCCACCAATCGCGGCGACGAGCCTTTACGGCGGCAAACCACCTGCACAACGGATAGAGCAATATTACGCCAACGAGCCAGCAGGCATAAACCACCGCGAGGTTAAAGCCTACGCCGGACGGTGGCGCTTCAACTCCAGTCAGATTGCCGAACATCCACCGCCACGGTTTGCCCGCGGCAATGTGCATAATCACTGCAATCAAATGCGCAGTAGGCCACTGCAAAAGATAGAAGAAGAGCGGCACGCGTCCAAACGTCACAAAGAAGTTGCGAACCCTGCTCGAAATAGAATGCTGACGAGATGCCGGCGACCCAATTGCAGCATCGGGCCTTTCAAACCAGGCGAGCGCCAGCAGCGATGGTCCCAGCGTCATCAGCAGAAACAGCAGCGAGGCCGGATATTTAGTCGTGTTCAGGAATGAGAGCGCTGTGAATACGATCGTGCTCTGCCGCGACCAGGGCGAAGGATCCCCGTAGAGATTGATTGCGCGCACGACGATGAAAAGTGTGGTCGCTACACCTCCGATGGTCAGCAACAACTGTCGCCGCCGTTGCGCTTCCTGATTGTAGATCGCACCAAACGCATAGCCAACAGCCATCACTCCGATCCATGGAATCAACGGGTAAAGTACAAAGACAACCGGACTCGGCCAGCCGGCAATAGGAAACGGCTCAAAGGCCTGATGCAGAATTATGAAGAGCTTCACTGCAAAGCTCGGAACCGCACTCCCGGGCCCTCGCCAACCTTGCACATGAAAGCGATCAAGCAGGTTATGGAAAGCAATCATCGCAATACCAAAGCCAGCGACAACACGTAACGGCAAGTGAATCAATGCTGCCAGCACTATCATCGATATGCCGATAACCCAGATAACCTGCATCATCCCAAAAAAGCGATAGTCGACACTAAACGTCGCTCCCAGGCGCACCAGCGTGAACTCGAGCACGATCAGCCACAGCCCGCGCGTCACCAGGAAACGTGATAGGTCTTTCTTGCTCTTGCCACGTGCAAATTGAAGATAGGCGCCGGTACCCGCCAGGAAAACGAAGATTGGGGCGCAGTAGTGTGTAATCCAGCGAGTGAAGAAGAGCGCGACGTTTGTTTGCGTCAAGTCGGTAGGATCAAACTGGTAGGCGGCGAAGTGAACGAAGTCGCGCGTGTGATCGAGCATCATCACCACCATGATGATGCCACGCAGCAGGTCGATCGAGTCGATTCGACGCTTTGGCTCGCTTGAAACCACGTGATGTTCACCCTTTCCGGACGCGGGTTCTAAGGTGCCAATGCCTCGACGAACACTACAGATTCACCTTTGATGACGACTTCGCCGTTCTGATTGGTGGCGAATCCGTCGAGCGTGATGATCGGCTTGTCTGAACGCACATGTCTTACCGTAAGCGTGGCCGTGATGGTGTCACCGGCAAAGACCGGCGCCACAAACTTGAGCGATTGGTAGAGATAAATCGCGCCTGCACCGGGCAGTTGATGGGCGATGATTGGTGAGAACAGCGAGCCCGTGAGCATGCCGTGGCTGATCGGACGGCCGAAGCGCGTACGACGCGCGTGCTGTTCGTCAAAATGAAGTGGATTGTGATCGCCGCAGAGATCGCCGAAGGCCTGGATGTCAGCCTCGGTGATCGTCTTCGTAACAGAAGCGCTGTCGCCTACTTTGATTTTCATTTCCTGTTCCGTAGTGGCGAATTTGAAATCCTCTGTGCACCCTCTGTGTTCTCTGTGACTCTGTGGTGAGCGCTTTACCTAACGTTCATTACCACAGAGATGCACAGAGCAAAAACTGAATTAGGCCACTGTCCGAATGTTCCGTGGCTTCTCTAAACCAACTCGATCACACGCACCGAAAGGATCTCTGGCAGGGAGCGCAAAGCGTCGAGCGTTTCCGCCTCAGCGGCGGCGTCTACTTCAATTACAGCCATCGCTTCCCCGCCCCGCTCGCGCCGGCCAAGGTGGAAACGGCTGATGTTGATTCCGTGGTCGCCCAATATTGTTCCGACGCGGCCAATCACGCCCGGCACGTCGCGATTGCGCATCACCAGCATGTGTCCGCGAGGCGTCGCCTCGATATGGAACCCGTCGATCTCTGTAATGCGGCCTTCATGCGCCTGTTCGCCGAAACCAAAAATTGTTCCGGCCAGCGACTGCTCGGTGACATTGCTCAAGACGCGCGTACGAATCGCGGGGACGAAGTCTGCGGTCGCGCGAAAATAGCTGGTGGTGACTTTAATGCCACGTTCCTCAGCAATCAGAAACGCATTTACTGCGTTAACTCTGGCGCTCACGTCGCGCAGCAGCCCGGCCAGAAACGATCGCGTCACCGGCGCCGCATTCAGTTCGACCAGCTCGCCCGCAAATTCGAGTTTCACTTCACGCACGGCGCTGTCGACGAGCTGCGCCTGAAAGCGACCAAGCTTCTCAGCCAGTTCGATATACGGTCGCAGGATCGCCAGCTCTTTCGTTCCCAGCGTGGGAACATTCACCGCCCCGCGCAGGGCGCCACTCAAAAGATAATCGCGCATCTGTTCTGCGACGGTGAACGCGACACCCTCCTGCGCTTCCGTGGTCGACGCGCCGAGATGTGGAGTGGCGATAACTTCATCGAGCAGCAACAACGGATGGTCGGCCGCCGGCGGTTCCTCAACGAAAACATCGAGGGCCGCGCCCGCAACTGTCCCCGCTTTAATTGCGTCGAAAAGCGCGCTCTCATCAACCAACCCGCCACGGGCGCAGTTGATAATGCGCACGCCCTTCTTCATGCGCGCGAAGGCGTCGCGACCAATCACGCCGCGCGTTTCCGCAGTCAGAGGTGTGTGGACTGTAATAAAATCCGCGTTCGCAAAAAGCTCCTCAAGCGGCGCCAACTCAATCTCCGCGTCACGCGCCTGCTCCGGCGCAATGAAGGGATCAAACGCAACTATCTTCATCCCAAACGCGCGCGCGCGCGCGGCAACAGTGCGCCCGATTCTGCCCATGCCTACTACGCCGAGCGTCTTGCCCTGCAGTTCCACGCCGATGAAAGTCTTTCTCTCCCAACGGCCCGACTTGAGACTGGTGTTCGCCTGGGGAATGCGGCGAGCGAGGGCGATTAGTAGCGCGATCGTATGTTCAGCCGTGGTGATTGTGTTGCCATCGGGCGCGTTCATTACCACGATGCCGCGCTCGGTCGCCGCCGGCACATCAATGTTGTCGACCCCAACGCCGGCGCGACCGACCACGCGCAGTGCGGTTGCGCTGTCCATCAGTTCGCTGGTGACTTTGGTTTCACTGCGAACCACGAGACCTGCGCAACCGGCCAACGCCTCGCTTAATGCCGCCGGACTAAGACTAACGCGTTTTTCGACCACAAACTGAGCATCGCGCAGTGGTTGGAGGCCGGTATCGCTGACTTCATCAGCTACAAGAATCTTAATTTGTGAAGGTGTCATGAAACCTTTTTGCTTACGATTGATGGAGTTCTTAGTATAAAGAAGTGGTATGGTAACAGCCTGTTTGATGTCCGACAAACGAGGCTTTATTTTGGAGTGCGCTGACCTGTCAGCGCTTTGGCCGCGGCGGCTCGTCACCGCGCGGCTTCTTTAAAGTCTGCTACTACTACAAAGGCTGCGACAGGTCGCAGCCGAACAAAGCGCTGACAGGTAAGCGCACTCCAAAATCGGAGATGCCGAATGGAAATTCTTGTTTACCACCCGGGCGCGCCTAAAGTGGAAGAAGGCTTTACGGTTGCGCAGCTTCCAGAGTTACTCAAGGAGGAGCAGGCCGTCATCTGGGTCGACATGGCGCAACCGACAATAGCTGACGAGGATGTGCTGCTGAACGTTTTCAAATTTCATCCGCTAACGGTGGAGGATTGCCGAGAGAATCGACACTATCCCAAAGTTGAGGAATTTCCCTCGTACCTCTATTTGATAGTGCACGGCGTGCGGGCAGACACCAGCCCTGATCATTTCAACACCATCGAACTCGATGCTTTTCTTGGCGCCAACTACGTCATCACTTATCACCACGACGAGTTTCGCAGTATCGAAAACGTCAGGAAGCTGATACACACCAGTCCGATTATTTGCCAGCGCGGGGCCGCTTTTCTATTACACCAGATTCTCGATCAGATCGTTGATTACTACTCGCCGGTGTTGGACGACTTTGATGAACGTATTGACCAACTCGAGGCCGACATCTTCGGGCTGAAACGTCCGAACAATTCTATTCTCGAAAATATCATGGATCTAAAACGCGGCGTCCTGCGCCTGCGACGAATCTCGGCAAAGCAAAGAGAAGTGTTACTCAGAATGAGCCGCGGCGAGTTTCCGCTAATCGACCAACAGATACTGCCGTTCTTTCGAGATGTGCACGATCATATTGTACGCGTCACGGATTTGGCGGAGAGTTATCGAGATCTCATCAGCGGCTCGCTCGAAGCGTATTTGTCAGTGGTCTCGAACCGTATGAACGAGATCATGAAGGTGCTTACAATTTTTTCGGCGATCATGTTGCCGTTAACTTTCATTGCGGGAGTTTACGGTATGAACTTCGACAACATGCCGGAACTGCACAAGCCGCTCGGCTATTACACGGTCTGGGGAATCATGATCGTGGTTGCGCTGGGTATGTTGTTTCTCTTCTGGAGGGCCGGCTGGATCGGGACTGGGCCGAAGAGAAAGGTGAAGAACAAAGGATGAAAGATGGATGAAGGATGAAGGATCGAACGTTACTTGCGAAGGTAGTTTCAGTCAAACGTCCTATTCATCCTTCATCCCTTCTTACATCGGTCCCGCGTCTTTGATTTCATCGGGCTCGTCAAGTTCTCCATCAGGCGATGGACTGGAATCGTGCTCAGCATTCTCCGAATCAGAGACTTCCTCGTCCTTTTCCAAATCTTCCAGCGTTTCCTTGCTCGTAGCGCTAGAGTCTGGACCGTCCGCCTTCAAGTTCTTTGAGTCCTGCATAGGTCTCCCCCTTACATGTACGCTCTAATGACAACTAAAAGAGCAACGCCGATCGCAGCGTAGACACCGGCCACCAGATCGTCTGCCATTATTCCCAAACCACCGTGAAGCGACTCCATTTTCCGCGCGGGGTATGGCTTAACTATGTCGAAGAACCGGAAAAGCAGGAACGCGGCAGGAATCATCACCACTCCATAAGCGTCATTTCTGAGTCGCTCCGGCCAAATGCTCATCATTAGTGGCAATGGAGAAAGGGCGATTAATTGACCGGCTACTTCATCAATGACGACCTTTCCTGGGTCCTTAGCTGCGAGTGCGCGTTCCGTCACCGATGCGGCCCAGATTCCCAAAACTGTGATCGCTACAATCGCGATAACTTGTGCGCCGAAAAAGGTCGGTGCGTCAATTGTCGCCGCGGTATCAATCGACCCACCCATCAATAGGGCTGCAAACCAATATACGGCTACAGCCAGCAGCGATCCCCACGTGCCGGGAGCGAGTGGGAGATAACCAACGCCGCAAGTCGCTATCGCAAGCGCGAGGTAGTCTTTCGCAGTTCGCGCTGGACGCGGAACCGCAGTGCCTGGAACAAGCGGGGGATTCAATTCGTCACTGGATTCTTTGATAGCCATTGGGAAGTGTCAGAAAATTCTAAGCAGTTGAACTCGCCGACCATAATCGATTCGGCTTTGCCGCCTGATGTGCGGTGGCGGCTCTGCCCCACCGCAGAGCTTCTTCTTAATCCTCGGGCTACGCCCCAGCATTTCGGGGCACAGCCCCTTGCGCAAAAACCGATTATCGGAAGGTCATAGACCTTCCGCACATCGGACGGCGGAGCCGTAATGATCTATGCCACGATCCGCCCTACTAGATCGTACTGTTGCGCTTCAGTGATCAGAACGTTGACTACGTCGCCAGGTGACGGAGCAAAGCCCTCTGGCGCATCGTTGATGAGGACGCAACCATCGATATCGGGCGCTTGAGTTTCCATTCTCCCCTGCCACAACAAATCGCTTTCGTTTGATTCGCCTTCGAAAAGCACGCGAACTTTCCTGCCAACCATGGATTTGTGTTTTCGTTTGGCGATTTTTGCCTGCTCTTTCATCAGACGCGCACGACGTTGCTTGGCGATGCGGGGTTCGACCTTATTCGCCAGATCGTAAGCCGGCGTTCCTTCTTCATCGGAATAGGTGAACACACCCACGCGATCAAACTCGACGTTCTTAATAAATGCGAGCAGCTCCTCAAAGTCTGCGTCTGTCTCGCCGGGAAAGCCGGTGATGAAAGTGGTGCGCACGGCAATCTCCGGCACGCGGTCGCGTACTCGCTTGATCAGTCTCTCCAACGACGCGCGATTGCCGCCGCGCTTCATCAGGCGCAAAACATTCTGCGACGCGTGTTGCAGCGGCATATCGAGATACTTGACGGCCTTCGGTTCTTCCGCCAACACGTCGAGGAAACCGTCACTGATGTGCGTGGGATAGGTGTACATCACCCGCACCCACTCGATGCCTTCTGTATGCGATAGCTCTCGCAGCAGATGCGCCAGCGCGTCGTCTTTCCCTAAGTCCTCTCCATATCGAGATGAATCCTGCGCCACAAGAATTAGTTCCTTAACTCCCTCCTCAGCAAGTTGGTGCGCCTCCGCTACGATGGAGCCAAAGCGCCGGCTGCGGAAATGCCCGCGCATCTGCGGAATAAAGCAGAAAGCGCAAGGCCGATCGCAGCCTTCGGCAATCTTGATGAAGGCGTAGTGACTGGGCGTGGCCAGGACGCGAGGCGTCGATTCGTCGTAGAGATAGGTTGAGCTTTGGTTGCCAAGGGAGACGACGGGAAGCGAACGCGTATCTGTCTTCGGATCGCAGACCGCGAGAATGTCGTTGATCTGGCTGGTGCCGATAAAGGCATCGACTTCCGGCATCGCTGCCTTCAAGTCGTCGCGATAACGCTCGACCAGACAACCGGCGACGACGAGTCGCGTGGCTTTCCCGTTAGCCTTCAAACGCGCCGCTTCGAGAATCGTGTCGATTGATTCCTGTTTGGCGGAATCGATGAAGCCACAGGTATTAACGACGATGGTATCAGCTTCGCCGGCGTCGGCGGTTAGTTCATAACCGTTTGCTTTGAGCTGCCCCATCATCACCTCGCTGTCAACGAGGTTTTTAGGGCAGCCAAGGCTGATAAATCCAACTTTCCTCATAGCACCTAGTAAATCGTGAATAGTAAATCGTAAATAGAAACCGCCTTCTGCTTTCTGCCTTCTGCTTTCTGCCTTCTGCCTCCTGCCTCCTGCCTCCTGCCTCCTGTCTCCTGCCTCCTGCCTCCTGCCTCCTGCCTCCTGCCTCCTGCCTCCTGCCTCCTGCCTCCTGCCTACTGCTTTATCCTGACGCTTCCCGCGCACACATCGCCTTCTTCGACTCCTTCAAGCCACCGGTTCAAATTCTGGGTCCGCTCTCTCGTAATCTCCGCCAGACTCGCACACCGGCACATCGAACTGACCGAGCCATACTGCGAGGCATCACCGGGGAAGATCGACTCAACGTGCGCATCGCGATAGCGAAGCCAGGCCAACTGCGCCTTTTTTATCGCATACATGAATGCTCGATCTTTGCGGTAGTCGCTAACAATTTTCAGATAGATCCGGTTCATGTCGCGATCCACCTGCTTGTATTCGGCACAAGCTGCTTCGTTCATCTGCATCTGTGATTGATGGTTGTTGGAAGCCAGTACCTGGACACGCGTTAACGACGAGGCTACCGTCCAGGTAAGGCCGACGCAAACACATATCAAGAGCGAGCCGGCAATCGGGTATTTTTGTCCGCCAAAATAGCGCCTCATTGTTTAGTACCCCCTTCCAATTCATGCAGCGTTCTTTCTATCTCTCGCAGTTCAGCGCGCGAAAGTTGCTGCCCACCGAATCTTACGCGGTTATAGGCGCGGGTGATGGCTAACGCCGGTTGTAAATCGAGACCACTGGCAAACTCGAGCGGAGTGAGATCAGGATTACGTTGAACTCCGCGCCGCTCCAACAATGTAATCAGGCGCTGGTAAAACACGACCGCTGAAGTCTCTCTTTTGGCCTGACCTTTATGAAAGCTAAATGCCCAGCGCCAGCCAAAGCGGCGCACACGTATCGCCCCAAGAAGAAGGAGCAGAATGGCAGCGACAGAGAAACCAATTAACGCGAACGTCGCACCGTGCAAAGACGCGGCCTCCCGCAAAGCGACAACCAAATACTCCAGCCAACCACGATACTGGTTGACGCGTGCGCTGACCGAAGTTGCCAGCGAGCGCTGCTCTTGCTTGTCGTAACCCACGACGTATTGAAACCAAAACAACTCCAGCGCCTCGGCGTATTTTCCCAGTTGCGCTGCGAGACCTGTGTTGACTGGCTCGGCTTTTCCCGCCGCAGGAGTCGGATCAAACGTCACCCAGGTCTGGCTCTCCGGAAAATAGACTTCCACCCATGAATGCGCGTCGCTTTGCCTGACCGTGTAGGCAGCCGCGGCGTCGTTGTATTCGCCGGGCAGAAAACCATTCACAACCCGCGCGGCGATACCGCGAGTTCGCAGCAGCACGGCCATGGCGGTTGAAAAGTATTCGCAGTGACCCCTCTTAACATGGAACAGAAAGTCTGCGAGCGGATCGGGCCCAGCGGCTCGCATCTGCAGACTGTAGCCGAATTCCTGCTGCAGGTGTGCTTCGATCGCTTTCGCTTCATCGTAGCGATTGCGTGCGTGAGCATTCACGACGATCGCGTTCGCGAGGCCATCTATCCGCTGATCGAGTGAAGCCGGTAATTGCAGGTATCGTCCGAATGCGGCCGGATAGGGACGGGAGTCGTTGCTCAGCAAGGCTGGGTCTGGTTCGGTTACGTCCGAGACCGCTTTATAGATCGCTCTTTCAAAATCGCGCCGGCGCGTCTGGACTGAACCTTCCGCGTCGATGCGCACAAAGGGAAAGTCTCCCTGAATGGCCAACGGGCGCGAGGCGGCAAAAAGCACAGGAGACTCGATCGGCTCCAGGAAAACGGTCTGGGTCGTCAGCCGATGCAGAGTTTCGGCGGTGCCAAGCTGGAAGAACCCCTTGTCGTTGTTCTTCTGGGTAGTGTGTTTCGCTTCCGCAGACTTTCTCCAACCGCGTCCGGTGAATTCATCGAGAGCTACGCCCCGCCACCTGAAACCTTCGCGCGGCTGCGCGTCTTCGAGGCGGACATGCATTACAACCGCATTGTCGCGTTTGAGGTCCCCAATTTCTCCAAGGGTCACGCTCTCTGAAAACCCTATGAAATTTGACAGTGATGCACCGGATCGTGTCAGCACCGCGGCTCCTGAACGCGGCGCCACCAGAAACAGCGGCACGGCCAGCACAAAGGTCAAAACGAGCAGCACGATTGCGACCAACGGCAGCCGGTGAGCCTCTACGTTTCGCTTTCCAGCTCGGGCGCGGGCATTCTTGAAGATCCGAGAGTCTGGCGGCACCAGCAGGTGCGTTTCGGTCGCGGCCAGCGATCGTTTTGATTTCTGGATCTCGAAAGCGATGATTGTGGAAACACTACAAAGCAAGTAGAGGGTTAACGTCGACAGGAATACCGGGCTGAAACTGAGGCCCGCGGCAAGCAGCACTTCGAAGAAAGAGATGAGATACAGAAAGACCCAGTCGCGGTCCTTCTTCTCCTGTAGCAGCTTCACCGCCGACAGGAACACGATAAGGTGAGCAAGAGCAGTGACGCCCACCTTGGCCGCAGTTTCGCCGATGCTCTGCTGAAACTTCCAATCAAGCAGGAACAACGGAATCGAGAGCAGGACAACTACCAGGACCGTGCGTTCTGAAAGTTGCCACTTTGTACCTTCCGCCTTCCAGGCGAAAATCATAACCAGCCAAAATAAGATTGCGAGAGTTGCCGACAGCCCGCCTGCGAGCAACAACGCGAGCGTAGCGACTGCTATCGTTGCATAGGAAAAGGCGCGAAAATACGTTTCTAAGCTCATTCGTAGACAAAGAAAAAGGTCAAAAGTAGCACATCCAGCTTAACACCGACTCTGGGCTCTTTAATAATCCGCTTATCTTCGAGAACCACATAATTTGTCGTTCAACGCCAAGTTTTATATGGCCAAAATCAACAATATGAGCTTAGAATCACGCCGCTATCGAGAAAGCGTTCGTGCTGGCTTTACGACTATCCTAGCAGCCGTGGCTCGGCGTCCAGCCCTTCAAAAAACAGACGAGTTGAATTAGGCGAAGCTATTAATCCTGTCTGCCCAGGCGCTCGAAACAACCCTCCTGCTAAGAACTGCAAATATGCCCGTATTACAGATCGAACGGATCCTCCGGGATCTTGACTCGGGCGATCCAGAAGAAGCCTGGACGGAGTTCCTGCGCGACTATGCAGCCCAGACTTTTCAGGTCATTCGCTACTTCGAGTCGGATCCGGACCGGGCTTCAGATTGTTTTCAATTTGTTTGCGAGCGTTTGGTGGAGGACCGGTTTCGGCGCTTGCGAAAGTTTAAGGCCGACGGTGCGGCAAAATTCTCGACCTGGTTGCGTGCCGTCGTGCGCAATCTTTGTTTAGATTGGCGTCGAAAAGAATTTGGACGCCTGCGTACCTTTCACTCAATCTCGAGGCTTTCATTATTTGATCAGCAAGTGTTTCGGATTATCTATGAACGCGGAGGCACCACAGAAGAATGCCTGCACCTGCTGGCGTCGCGCTTCCCTCAGGTCGCAGCAGATCAGGTGGCTGAAAGTCGCTTGCGAATTGAAGACGCTTTGAAACCAGAACAACGCTGGTTATTAGCCAGACGTGTTGCCAAAACAACTCCGGCAACCAGCAACGTCAACGCGCCGGAGACTGCCTTCCCGGACATACCAGATTCTCAGCCGAATCCTGAAGAGCAAAGTATTCTCAACGAGAGTCGTTCAAGGTTGCGAACCCTGATGCGCGGACTTTCTACTCGTGACCAGCTGCTCTTACGTTTGCGCTTCGAGCAGGAACTAACGCTGGAGCAGTGCGCCAAGCTGATTGGCGGGGGAAATGCTCAACGTGTTGACCGCCAAATTAAGGAGATTCTCGCTCGCTTGCGAAACGAGATGAATTTGTAACGGCAGGTTGCGGAAAATTGAACCGCAAGTCCGTGAAATGTGTTGAAGACTAACGGTGCGGCGACGGATCAATGGAAGAGAACATCATAAAGCGATTCTTACAAGGGCAATGGAAGGGGCCTTCCAGACGCAGCTGGCGCTGTCCTGATGAGACCAGGCTGGCAGCCTATGCTGATCGAGAGCTAACGGGTGATTTGAAGGAATCTCTCGAGCGGCATCTCGCCGGGTGTGATTCATGTCTCGCGCAAGTCTCTTTTCTGACAAAGTCGGCAGAGTGGACTGATCATGAGGTAGTTCCTGCTCACTTGTTAGCGAGAGCGCGCGAACTTGTTTCCCACCAGTCTCCTTTAAATGTGTGGGGATGGCGCTTGAAGGTAGCCACCGCCGGGTTGGCCTGTTTAGTCCTGGCCATTGCTCTCGGAATCGTCTTGCAATCACGACGATCAAACCAATCGTCGAATGAATCCCTGATCGCCAAAAACGAGCCGACGCAGCCAGCCATTACTTTCCCTGCACA
Source organism: Pyrinomonadaceae bacterium (assembly GCA_050747225.1). GTDB lineage: Bacteria > Acidobacteriota > Blastocatellia > Pyrinomonadales > Pyrinomonadaceae > PSRF01. The sequence continues at coordinate 9,461 of JBOGOP010000013.1, read as the reverse complement.
ACCAGCAACGGTGGAAACTCCAACGCGTGTTGATTCACTTCGCCCAGAGGTTGGGGAATCGCCACGTCGTATACAGTCCCCTGGCCCTGGTGTCCGTCATATGCCGGAGCCCGGAGCTCTGGCGCCAACTGTACTTTTCCCGACCGAACGGGCGACGGTCACTTCCGCAGGACTGGTTTTTCGTTGGACCGCGATTAACGACGCCGAGTCATACGAAATAAGCTTAATGACAGACGCGGGCGACGTCGTCTTTACAGATCGCTCGACACAAACCGAACTCAAGCTGCCGGCCCACGTCAGGTTAACGATGGGCGGTAAATACTTTGTGCGCGTAACGGCCAACATGCCGCAGGGTATTACTATCAAGTCGTCAGTCGTAGGTTTTCGGGTTTCACAGTAATCGTTAAAACCAATGCGCCGTTCCCCCAAGTTACTTTTTTTCCTGGCGCTTTCACTGTTACCTCTCGCAGTGTGCGCCCAGACCGTCTCGCCGGCCGCTGTTGGTAACCCTGCCGCAACAAGCGGAAAAGCCGCCGATGTATTGAGCCAGGCCCGTAAGCTCTACTCCGAGCAGGGACCAAAAATCGCCTTTCCCGAGTTTGAGAAAGCACTAGCGCTGTTTCGCAACGAAGGCGATCGCCTGGGCGAGGCCATCACGCTCGGCTTAATCGGAAATTGCTACAAAAAGTTTGGCGAATTCCCCAAGGCGCTCGATTTTCTACAACAGGCGCTAAAGCTAAAACGCGAATTAGGCGATCGCCTGGAAGAAGGCAAGACGCTCAGCCATCTGGGCTTACTCTACTGGGAGATGGGCCAGTATCCACCGGCTATCGAGCACCTCAACAAGGCCATCGCTCTCGGAGCTGAAATCAAAGATCGCACCCTCGAAGCTTCGTCACGTAACAACCTGGGACTGGTTTACGACGAGTTAGGTGAATACCGGAAGTCGCTTGCTGAATACAGCCATGCCCTTGAACTTTATCGCGGCACAAACTTCGAACGAGGAATCAGCGACGCCATTGGAAACATTGGCGGCAAGCATCTGTTATTAGGTGAATACGACAAGGCGCTGGGCTATTACCGGCAGGCCCTTGAGATGGATGAGCGGGGCAATCTTAAACCGGGAATAAGTCTGGATTTACAGAACATCGCGTTGTGTTATGTAGGCATGGGTCGTTTGCTTGAGGCGATTGAAACGTTCGACCGTTCGATCAAGTTGGCGACTGAGGCTGGTTTGAAGAAAGAGGCAGCCGACTCGCAAAAGGGAAAGGGTAGTGCGCTTGTCCAGCTTGGCAAATACACAGAGGCGCTGAATCAATACCGTGGCGCGCTGCAAGTCTACGAAGAGGCCGGCCTGAAGCAGCAACTGATCGAAGGTCTTGGCGACCTGGGCAACCTCGAAATGCGATTGGGTGATGCTGCCTCGGCTGAAAAGGAATTTCGTCGGGCTCTCGACGTTTCGCGGGCCATAAACCATCCGCGCGGCGTCACGGTAAATTTGGTCGCGCTGGGCGATCTTGAGTGGCGCCGTAAGAGATACGAGGAAGCTGCGACGCTCTACCGCGACGCACTTGCCAGAGCAACTCAAGCCGGCGATCAGGGTTCTGCGGCCTCTGCCAGGATTCAATTGGCTTTGGCCGAACGAAGCCTTGGCCATCTCGAAATCGCCCGAGTCCAAGCGCAGAAGGCAGCTGACATAGGACGGGCGACTCAGGCGCAACCGATCGAAGGCGAAGCCCTCTGCGCACTTGGCGAGATTGCACGCTCAGGCGGTCACCATGAAGAGGCGCTTCAGTCTTTCGCTGCTGCGCGCACGCTTGGCACAACCACGGGTAATCCGGAACTGAGTTGGCGGGTCGAGTTCGGCCGTGGCCAGTCGCTGGAGAGCCTCAACCAGAATGAAGCGGCACTTGAAGCGTATCGGGCAGCAATCAAGATAATTGAGGAGGTTCGCAGTGAACTGCGCGAGGAGCGGTTCCGGGCCGGTTACATCGAAGACAAGTACCAGGTTTACGTCGCGTTGGTAGAGTTGTTATTGAAACTCGGCCGCGCTGACGAAGCCTTCCTCTTTGCGGAGAAGCTTCGCGCGCGGAGTTATTTAGATCTGCTAAGTCGGGGCCAGAAGCCTCTAAGTAATCCGGCGCAACGGCAAGCGGAATCGACCTTAAAAAATCGAATCAAACAGTTGCAGCAAAACCTTGACGCGGAAACGGCCAAGCCGCCTCCCGATCAAAGGCGTCAGGTAGTTGAGCTTTTTTCCCGGGAGCTTGTCGACGCGGAACGCAATTACGAGAGTTTTATCGACGACTTGCGCAGTAACGAATCGGGCAACGCGGCGGCGCGTTCGTTAAATGCTCCAACGGGACGCGAAGTTGAGGAGAAGTTAAGCGCAGGTACGGCGCTAATCGAATATGTGCTGGCCGAAAAGTCCCTGAGCATTTTTGTGCTTCGAGCTGACGGTTTACGAGCGATGACAGTTCCGATTGATGCCGTTAACCTCCAATCGCGGGTCGAGTTGTTGCGGAATCTAATGCTGCGTAACCACACCGAGGAATGGAAACTTCCGGCAGAAAAACTCTATGAGGTTTTAATCGCGCCGGTGGAAGCTGCCGGCTGGCTGCGTGGAATTGAGCGACTCTATCTCGTGCCGCACGCCATCCTGCATTACCTTCCCTTTGCCGCGCTTCGCCAGAATGCCAACGGCCGCGAACGACTGCTAATCGATAAATTTGTTTTGGGATACTTGCCTGCGGCAGCAGCTTTGGTCAAAGGAGGCCGCTCAACGGGAAAAAGCAACTCAATCCTCGCAATGGCTCCCTCAACAGCTCGGCTACAATTTACCGAGCAGGAATCGCGCAGCGTCGCAACTTTCTTTCCCAGGGAACATCAACTACTGCTCGGCTCACGAGCTACGGAGAGCTCGTTCAAGAATCTGGCCGGCCACTATGACGTTATACATCTTGCGACTCACGGTTATTTCAACAAGCTCAACCCGCTGCTATCGGGCGTATTGCTTGAGCCAGATTCTCAAAACGATGGTCGACTCGAAGTACATGAAATCTTCGATCTGCAACTTCACGCGCAATTGGTAACGCTCAGCGCTTGTGACACCGCGCTGGGCAGTGGTTATTTCGCCGAAGTTCCTGCCGGGGATGACATCGTCGGTCTGACGCGCGCGTTTCTTTTTGCCGGCAGTCCATCCGTGCTGGCGACGCTTTGGGAAGTAAACGATCTTTCGGCTGTGCGTTTCATGCGAGGCTTCTATGGTCATAGGGGTAAAAGCGATAAAGCGGCGGCGCTGGCCAAGGTGCAACGCGAGATGCGAAGGAGCGGAGTATATCGTCATCCGTATTACTGGGCTGCATTCTTAATGGAAGGCAGCATGAATTGAACTTTGAAGCGCTGAAGGCGCGAAATGGGAAAGCCTGGGGCAACGCCCCAGGTAACGGTGGAGATGTATTTTTTTGCAATGACGACGGAAAACCAAATCGCATGTCCGTGTAGTTAAGCGAATTTCACCACACGCAGCCCAAGGTGCGTCAGTTCACAAACACTGCTCCCACAGGAGTGGACTAGGAGACCCCAAAATGGAGACCCGACGCGAGACAACCGCCATCTCTTTGGTAATATTTTTTGCCTTTCTTCTCATGGGCGGAGTTATCACCACCGCTCAGGCGCAACAGATACAAGTTACCGCCGCCGACCCACCATCAACCGCGCAAGGAACCCTTAACCTAAATGTGAAGGTGACCGGCAAAGGCTTCAAGAACGGTGCGCAAGCCAAATGGTTTGTTACCGGCACGACAAATCCGGGCGGTGTGATCGTGAATGCGACAGCGTTTGTTAACTCAGGCGAACTCACCGCCAACATCACGGTGGACGACACCGCTACGATTGCCAATTTTGATATTGCGGTCACTAACCCCGACGGCCGCGGCGGCAAAGGGACTGAGCTGTTTAAAGTAACGGAAAAGGGTGGCAACGCGTCTTGCCCGCCAATTCAACCGGCGCCAACCAGCGACACCAAGTGCTATGCGGTATCGGCGGGTTGCCTGGACACAATGTTCGGCACCAGTGGATTTGTGACAACCGATCCAGACGGTCCAACATACTCTGATATCCCGGCAGACACAGTGGTCCAAAGCGACGGCAAGATTATTGTGACGGGTCAAACAACGAACCAGGTGAACGGAACCGGAACGGATTTCATCGTGCTGCGGTACAACCCCGACGGCACCCTTGATATTGCGTTCGGCGATCCCGACCCTCTTAATCCATCGCTACGTCGAGGTTATGTTGTAACGCCATTTACAACAGGTGTGGATCTCGCGAATACCGTAGTCCTCCAGCCAGACGGCAAGATAGTTGTCGGTGGGTGGTCAAGTCCTGGCGACATGGCGGTGGCGCGCTACAACACCGACGGCACACTTGACGCCACCTTCGGTAGCGCTGGCAAGGTCGTGATTAGTTTCGGCAGTGCTGCGAGTATCAGACAGATAGTTATCCAATCGGACCACAAGCTAATCCTCGCTGGACAGGGAGGGGCACCTTCCTTCTTCGCGGTGGTCCGGCTCAACCCAAATGGAACGCTCGACTCCAGCTTCGGCACGGGTGGAAAGGTGGTCGTGAATCCAAGCAGCGTAAAACGCGGCCATGGAGAAGCTTGGACTCTTGGCATTCAAAGAATTCCTGCCGTGACCGGTGAGGAAAGAATTGTTGTGGGAGGATGGTCTACTACTGGTCCCGGTGCGGCCGTTGAATGGACAATGATGCGCTTCAAAGCCAACGGTGCGACAGATACCAGTTTCGGCCTCAGTGGGCGCGTGACCACAAGCTTCTTTGGTTTCGGCGATCAACTCAGGCGACTGGCTATCGATTCGGCTAACCGGATCGTTGCCGCAGGTTTCACGAATACGGCGACCAACTGTGGAAATTACGTTATCGATTTTGCCATAGTGCGCTATACGCAAGATGGCAGCCTGGATGTTAACTTTTCCGGCGGCAAACAGACGGTCGATATATATGGCGGCAACGACAACCTCTACGGACTCGCAATCCAGCCAGATGGAAAACTACTGATAGCCGGAAGCGCATACAGCAGTGACCAAACCGTCAAAGACTTTGCCTTGGTAAGATTCAACGATAACGGCACGCGGGACTTTGGGTTTGGCTTGTTGGGCAATGGAATAGTTACCACAGATTTTTATGGACATCAGGATTACGCATATGCCGTTGCCGTGCAACCAACTGATGGCAAGATCGTCGTTACCGGATCTATTTATGTAAATAGCACGGGCGACATCGGAGTGGCGCGTTTCTGGTGGTAAGGTTGGTAAAGACGCCAAGTGAGTGAAACCAAAACGGAGAACCGTATGAAGCATGGAAACGGTTTCGCAGACCCAACGCCCACACTCGCGACGGAGTTGAGAGTTCCAACTGAGCCATTACACTCCGCCTGGCGAGCCTTCATCCGTTACTGCGCAGAGTTGCAGCATGGCGAGATCGAAGTTTTGAAGATTCAAGACGGCTTACCCATCCTGGCGGAAGTAACGCGGAAGAAAGTTAAGTTTGCGCCTTGAGTTACTCTTAACTCAAAGAAGCGGTTTTCACACAAATATTTTCGGCTGACCGAAACACTCGGAGGCCGTCGCCGCTGGCAGATCGTCAGCGGCGGCGGCCTCTCTTTTTTTCAACGGTCATCTTTTAAGTCCGTTAAGAAACGTGCTGTGACCTAAAAGGAAGATTCATTATGTTTCATCCAACAAGATGCTTTGTGATGTGGCAAACATTACTTCTAGCTTTAACCATATTCGTTGTTTTCGCGGGGACTACTTCCGGCCAAACCATCGTTGGCAATGTCCCGATCAGCGGTATAGTTGCCGAGGACCCGATCAGCGGGATAGCCAAGGTCGCTATAAATCCAACGACCAATCGCGCGTATGTCGTAATTACACATTCTAATAGAGAAGGCACCGGGTACACTGACAACCACCGTCGAACAATTCAAGTTGTTGACCTCGCAACTCTCGCTGTAATTGCATCAATCGAGACCGGAGAGATTGCCAAAATAGTAGTGAACCCCTCGACGAACCGCGTTTACGCAACTGAAGGATACACACGTGAGGAGAGTAATCGTGTCATCGTTATCGACGGCGACACGAATCAACTCCTAACGGTAATTGATGTTCCTGAACACACCCGCGATTTGGCCGTGAATCCCGCAACAAATCGTATTTATGGCGTGCAGGGTTTTACAGACGAAAGCAATTCTACGTCAGTGCAACAGCTCCGAGCGTTTGTAATCGATGGAGCAACCAATAGCGTAATCGGCGCGACGCCTTATTATCCAGGCAATTGGGGACAGCAGATCGTTGTCAATCCCGTTACGAATCGCTTCTACGTAATGAATGTGGCAGGAGACGATGCGCTGTTTGTTTTTAACGGCGACACGAACGTACTCGAAACGAGGGTCAGTTATGCTGCTCTAAACCTGACTGGTGTTGTGCAAATGGCCCTCAATCCGGACGCCGGCAAGCTCTATATTCTGTCGTACCACCGTACCGCCGTTCCGTACTCTGCTGTCCTTGCTGTTGTAGATACAAATACAAATGAACTTCATTCGACATTGGATATTGGAAACTCAGAACAAGTTAAAGATATCGCAGTCAATCCGACGACGAACCGTGTTTACGTGATGTACGGTCCTTACTGCTGCTCCCCCTGGCGCTATTACGTTCTTTCAGAATTCGACGGCAATACGAATTCGATCGTCTCGCGGACGATTTTCTCAGATTCTGTTGGCGTCGAAACTATTGGCATTGCCGTAAACTCTCAAACAAACCGCCTCTTTATCAACAGGTTTAAATTCCTTTCCGTTTTTGACCCTGTAGACACGACGCCGCCGTTTTTGGTCGCGTCAGACCTAACGGTCGAAGCCTCCAGTTCGACTGGCGCGCCCGCTTACTACTCTGCCTACGGCATTGATAATAGCAACGTGTCACCTGCAATTAACTGCAGTATTCCTTCGGGAAGTGTCTTCCCAATTGGGACGACGACCGTCGCTTGCATCGCGCAGGACAGCGCGGGCAACACGAGCACGCCGCAGACCTTCAGCGTCAACGTCGTGGACACGCCGCCCCAACTCTCGCTCCCACCGTACATCTCGACCAGCGCCACCTCTTCGGCGGGCGCGCAGGTCACATACTTTGCATCTGCCGACGACGCAGTTTCGGGACAACTCCCGGTGCAGTGCAGCCCCGCCTCGGGTTCGACCTTCCCCGTCGGCACGACCACCGTGAATTGTTCCGTGACTGATGAAGCGAATAACACTTCTACTGGTAGCTTTGACGTATACGTACTCGCTTCTGATCAGTTGTTTACTCCACCTGATGGTTATTACGTAACGCTCCAACCAGCTAACGGGCCCGCCATCACCTTCACATATGTGGATACACCTGGTGTGACTACTGTCACGCCGATCGATGCAGCTTCAATTGGCACTACGCCGTCTGGGTTCGCACTCTCGAACGGTATTGCTTATCGAATCTCCACCACCGTCCCCTTATATGACTACGTGCAACTGGACTTTGCGGTGCCTGGCCCGATCTCCGAAGCTGATTTCAACAATCTCAGCATCCTGCACAACAACAACGGTACCCTGGAAGATGTGACTGGAGGCAGGAGCTACGATGCGCAAAGCCAGTCGGGCACGATCACGGCCTACACCTACTCATTCAGCCCCTTCTATTTGGTCAAAAAAGTGGGGCTGAAGGTTTCACCGCTTTTCGACCAGGCGAAGGCCTTCAAAGCAGGAAGTACCGTGCCCATCAAGCTGCGGCTTCTCAACGATTCGAGCGCAAATGTCTCCGCGCCGACGACGCTGTTGAAGGCACGCAACCTTGTCCGGCTCGGCGCAGCCACGACCGCGACTGTGACAGACGCAGGGAATGCCAACCCGGACTCGGATTTCCGCTATGACTCGGCCCTGGGAGGTTACATCTTCAATCTGAAGACAAAGGGCCTACAGGCGGGGGCATATGCGCTGAGCTTCTATGTCGGCAACGATCGCTCGTTCTTTTACACGGTCAAGTTTGAAGTGAAGTAGCGGATTGGGGTTGACCGGCAACCACTTGCAAAGATTTCGGGTGTTCTCGGAGGATCTGAGCATGTCGCAAACCGAAGCAGAATCGGTTGAGGAACAGCGTCAGGGTAATTCGAAATCCCTAGCGCATGGGTTTCGGGAGGTTGACCCAGAGATGCCGAGTCGCTTTCTACGAGTGCCGTTGGTGCAGAGACTGTCGGAGTCGTCAGTGCTGAGAGAAATTCTACGTTTCTTGCTTGAAGAATAGCGTCAAATCTCATCGCTCGCGCGAAGGTATTTTAGGCGAATCCATGTTTTACTTTCGCGTCAAGCGAATCTCGAAAACTTTCGGCCAGAGCTTTCCGGTGACGAACAGTCTGCCGTTCACCTGGTCATACGCAATACCATTTAGGACGGCCTCTTCATCCTGCACTTCGCCGGGCGCGAGTAGCCCCGCCAAATTAATCCAGCCAACCACCGTGCCCGTTTTCGGATCGATGCGGGCGATCCGATCGGCGTGCCAGATGTTCGCGTAGATTTCGCCCTGAACATATTCGAGCTCGTTGATTTCCATTACCGGCGTCTTGCCGTCAAGCACGGCGATCGTTTTGGTGACCTGGAAGTTTTCGGGATCGAGAAAGCGAATTCGATTAGTGCCGTCGCTCAGGATTAACGACTGGCCGTCATTCGCGAGTCCCCAACCCTCACCGGTGTACTTAAACTCGCCCGTCTTTTCGAAGGTCAAGGCATCGTAGACAATGCCAAGCTGATGCTGCCAGGTCAACTGGTAGATCTTGCCCTTTAGCAGTGTGATCCCTTCGGCAAAATACGGAGGAGACACATCGACTTTCTGGAGCACTTTGCCGGTGTCTGTTTCAACTCTTCGCAGGCTGGAGCGACCCACTTCGCCGGTGCTTTCGAGCAAGTTGCCATCATGGAAAATCAGACCCTGTGTAAACGCATCGCGGTCGTGCGGGTAAACATGGACAACCTCGTAACCGTAAGTCGGAATCTTTTCGCCAGAAGTTGCGGTGGGACTGGTCTGGCAATTGAGAGTCGCTATACAGAGCAAGAGAACTAAGAATCCGCCCGCTCGTCCGGCAGCACTCTTTGGTAGACCAAGAAGATAGTGGCTGATGGAAGGCAATGAAATCATGGCGAAATAGGAGAATAGCAAACAGAAACCCAGCTTAACATCAGCCGGGGCTTAGGTATAAACCCAGCAGCGATGCAAGACATGATGTAAGAACAATTAGTGCCCATGTGAGCGTAGGTCTATAGCAGCCTTCCGTTAAGTCCTATACTTTCCAAAATGAAGTTTGAATGGGATACGCACAAAGCAAAGTTGAATCTTCGCAAACATCGCGTATCATTTGAGGAG
>JBOGOP010000012.1:0-45796 GCA_050747225.1 Pyrinomonadaceae bacterium | reverse complement strand
AGTTGGGAATGACTTTGGTTTGACCTATCATAAATTGATCAGCCGCAAGCCTCCCTTCCATGCTTTCCAATTTTGCCGCAAGAATCATGCTTGAGGTTGAGAGTTTATTGGCGTCGTATCGTGGGACTTGAAACGCAAAATGTCTAACTCCCGTCGCTCCGGAAATGATATCGCGCACGACGACGTCCGCCCGGTAACGACCGGGTTCCAGCGGAACCACCTTCGAGTAGGCAGATGCCCTTTCCTTCGTGCTTGCAAGCTCGGCAGCGGTGGCCGTGGTGACCACTGAATCTTCGAAGGCCCCAACCCGGCGGTCGGTGGGAGTAATGATTCTTCCGAAAATATTGAGACGGGCAGTTTGCAATCCGCCACTATCCGTGAACACAAGGTCCTTGTTGTCAGTTTGAACAGTGAAGGCGGTCAGCACGCGAGTCTCGGAAAGTTTGAAGAAGTCAGCGCGAACGGAGAAATCTAGCGGATTGTCATCAATGATGGGCGTTGGGATCGATCCACCACCTGGATTCTTGCGATCAATCTCGGGTGGATTTTCGAGATCACGCAACCGCTCGATTATCGCAAATGGGCCGCCCGGTTCGCGAAGGGAGCCAAGTTCCAGCGGATCGCGCCCAGCACCTGGCAGGTGTGCCTGGGCATTCTTCTCACCCGAATTGCGCGCGAAACGATATTCGCCGCTGCCCGTGGGATCGACAAATTCGATCTCGATTCCACTGCCTACCCCGGCAATGTAGCGATAAAACCATTTCTCAAATGGATAGGCGGTGATTGAGTCAGTGCCTTCGTAGCCCGTCTGTTGGTAAGGGCCGCCGGACGGATGTGATTCGATATCGTCAGGCTTGCCAAACTTAACGAAGATTCGCCCGCGGTCAGTCATCCACCCCGGTTTGCCAGAGCTGAAGTGCTCGTTCGCGTAGGCCATGCGTTCGTAATATTGTTCCCGATATTCGTTCTCTTCTGTGTCCGGATCGGGATCGCGCTGGCGCCAGAAGATTCTAATGAACTGTTCACGCTCTTCATTGGTCTTGAGTTTCGCAAAAGCCTCGCGCTCCGCAGGGGTGATGATCAGCGAAACATCTTCTTTGATCCATTGCGTGTAGGCATTGTCCGGCTCCCGTTTGACCTTGCGAGGCTTATCGTCCGGAGTTTGATTCTGCTTTGCTTGCGTCGCTTGCTTCGGCTGCTTGGTTTGGGAAGTTTGCGAAGAGGCGATGGAACCAGTCAACAACAGCGGCAGGACAACGATTACGAAGCGCAGACTTGGCCTCTTATACACGGCAGGACTCCTTTTTGAGTGAGACACTAGTTCGTGACGGGGAGACAGGTGCAGTAAATTGTGAATCGTAAATCGTAAATAGTCATGACGACCGCTAGTGGCCACTTCTATTCACGATTTACCGTTTTATTGCAGGACTGTAAACTTCGCTGCCGGCGCCAGGGCCTGGCCCGAAACCCGATCGCGAATACGAATCGCCAATTCATATTCACCCGGGCTCAATTGCCGCGTATCTATCAAGCGCGTCAGCGTCAGACGTTGACCTGAATCGCTCATGCCGCGCCAGTCCTCAGCTTGTTTGCCGACTTCCTTGCCATCTTTCATCAGTGCATATTCAACGTCGACCGAAGGGCGCAAGGTTGTTTGATCAATTCCGGCGTTGTAAACCTGCATGTAAACGCCAACCGGTTCACCGCGCCGATAGATTCCGGAAACGTTGGGAATCACCTTTGCTTGTCCAATGACGAACTGTCCAACTGCAGGTCTGTCGCCCATGTTCTCCAGTTTTGCGGCCAGAACGAGAGTGGAAGTCGAAAGCTTCTGCGGATCATACTTCGGAACCGGCAGAGCGATATGGCGCACGCCGGTGGCTCCGGAAGCCACGTCGCGAACAATCACATCAACTTTGTAGGTGCCGGGCGCGAGGGCCACCGCCTTTTGATACGCAGACTTGCGGTCCTTCGCGTCATTCAGTTCTTCAGTTGTCGCAGTGGTGATCACAGGATCTTCGAATACCCCGGCGCGACGTCCAGCCACCGAGGTAATTCTGCCGAAGATATTGATTCGTGCCTGCTGCAGGCCACCGCTATCCTGAAATACCAGATCCTTGTTCTCAACCTGAATTGTGATCGCTGTGATGACGCGTTCATCTGACTGGCGGAAGAAGTCTACCCGGACCTCAAAGTTCAGCGGGTTCTCTTCGATAACACCCGTGTTGACCGCCGATGCGAGGTCGTTAAATTTCACTTGTGGCGGACGGTTGAGATCGGCCAGCAACTGCAAGCGCGAGAAGGGGCTGTCTTGTTCACGCCTGTAGTTATTGTTTCCAACACCGCCGATGCCGCTAATGCGATCGGCTTTATCAGACAGGCCCAATTGCTCCGATAGCGTTAAGCCTGCCCCGGGAATATTCAGCATCGCGTCCTTTTCGTCGGGGCTGCGCGCAATACGATACTCACCGCTGCCCGTAGGATCGACGAACTCAATCTCGACACCAGATCCTACGCCGGCCAGATAACGATAAAACCAGACTTCAAATGGATAGGTCGTTGTGCTACCGCCTCCCTCGTAGGAAGGACGGTCATAATTGCCTCCCGACGGATGAGTTTCGCGTTCGTCAGGTTTGCCATACATTATCCAGATGCGCCCGCGGTCTGATTTCCAGCCCGGAATGCCAGAAGCGAAATGCTCATTGGCGTAGGCGATGCGCTCGTAATACTCCTCTTTGAACTCGTTCTCATCGGTGTCAGGATCAGGATCGCGCCGGCGCCAGAATTCCTCGATAAACCGTTCCCGTTCGTCATCGGTTGCCAGTTTCTTAAACGCCTTCCGCTCCTCGTCCGTAATCACGTAAGTGACGTCCTTCTCAAGCCAATCCTTGTAAGCCTTCTTGAGTTCGGGCTTCACGTTGCGCGGCTTGTCCATCGGATCCTGGCTCTTCGTTCGGTCTTGCGCGAACCCAAATAAGCTGCTTCCCGCGAGCAATAGCGAGAAAACAGCCAGGCGAAAAGGGGCTTTCTGGTAATACATAACTGAACTCCTGATAACTCTGATGCAGACGTTATATGGAACCGAACCGAGACACTGATAATGAATCTAAGTCGTTGCGGAAACTAAAGGATTCTAGGTTTCCCCGGGAACACAGTCAAGATGCCGCAAATGCGGCGCTAAGTTGCCTTTTCCCAGCTCAAACAGCTGTTCGCGGACGGCTAAATATCCAGGCCACAAAAATAGACACAACGTAGAGGGCGATCATCGGTGCGGCAAACAACAGCATGTTGGGGATATCGTTTGTGGGCGAAAGAACGGCCGCGGCAATCAGAATAACAATCAGCGCTGTCTTCCAAATCTTCACCAGAAACCGTGCTGTTACCAACCCAATCCGGGCCAGCACGTAGGTGATTGCCGGCATCTGAAAAACTATGCCCATCCCCAGCATTACAATGATGATGAAGTCGAAATAGTCGTCGGCTTTTAACAGGAGCCTGAAGTCCTGTCCTAATCCCAGCAGATACCTCGCGGCCGGTGGAAAAATTATTTTGTAGGCGAACGCCGCTCCGAGCACGAACGAAATCGACGAGAGCGCAATAAACGGCGTGACATAACCGCGCTCGTGCGGATACAGCCCGGGCGAAACAAAGGCCCAGATTTGCCACAGCAGGAATGGTACCGACAGGCAAAGCGCGGCATAGAGCGAGACCTTAACGTAAAGCGAAAAGGGATCGATCAGACTGTTTACTACCAGCTTGTCACTAATCCCGGCATAGTCTTCCGGCAAAGCTTTGAAATCCACGGGCAGTCGCACGCCTTTCGGTATGATCGTGTTGCCGGCGTACAAAGCCTCTTCGGTAAACAGCGCGAGCTGTCCCTGCGAATCTTTGGCCACTCGCGCCATCACCGAAGACCCTGGCGGTATCACGCTGGTTCCGATCTTTGTCTCTTCCGAGAAGATATAGCGTCCGAGATCGTTTTCCTTGACGGCGTTTAATGGCAGGATTTTCTCGTTGCCCGTTAGACCATTGATTGGTACCTGACGTCTTTGGGCTTCAGCCAGCGCGCGATTGATTGGGACTGCAAGAAAAGCGTAGATTCGATCAGAAACAAACCAGCAAAGCGTGGCTGCGATAAACACAAACGCGAGTGACCGGATTAGGCGGCTGCGCAGTTCGTCCAGATGTTCGAGGAAAGACATCTGGCCACCGAGATCTTCTTCCCTGGGCTTCCCGGTCCCGAGCGCTCTTTGAAACGTTGACATCAATAATTGTCTTTATCTAACTAGCTCACAACCAATCATTCTTGGGCGAGTGTGTAGGTTCGTCAGTGATACTTTCAAAATCATGTCGGTCGGCGGCCAGGTCTGTTTCGTCGGAAGAATGAAGCTGATCCGGACCAGGCGTATGACGAGCGACTACCCGGTCAGGAGGCACGCTCGAGATACTCGGAGCCTGCAACGGACTACCGGTCGTTTCAGGGTTCAGAATGGAACTCTCGGCGGGCAGTGCCGGGCTACCGGTGCTTGAGCCATCCTCGAGAGTTACTTCTCGATCCCAGGTACGTTTGAAATCTTCAGAGGCGCGCCGAAATTCCGCCAGGTTTTTACCCAGCGAGCGACTGATTTGCGGCAGCTTGCGCGGTCCGAAAAAAACCAGCGCCATCACTAAGATGAAGACTAACTCGGTACTGCCAAGCGACTCTAGAATCAGTAAAAACACTTTCTCAAAATACCTCTCAACAAGTTCGTTGGGAAAAGTCGGCTCGCGTTGATGATTGTAACCCGTGCTTTGACAAACCCGAAATTAGCAAGTACGCAAACTCAACTTCCTACCTGAACCTGCTCGGAAATTCATAAATTGGTAGTGCTTAATTTGGAGTGCGCCGGCAGAGCGAAGCGGCGACGGCGCTATGGATTGTTTCGCCAGTCGGATTATCGTCGCAAATGCAAAGTGGTGTCTCCCGACTGGTCGGGATTGCCACCACACTCCAAATTAGGTCAATACCCATAAATTCGCCTGCTTGACAACCGCTCTGCCGTCTCGCAACCTTTTAGCCCGAACATAGATCGACCGCATTACAACTCCGGCGGGTTATCCGGGCACGCTTTATGACTCAGCTATCCGATGTTGCGAATTTGTCACTCGCCGATCCTACCCGCGCTCTCCTCGAGCGATTCGCGGAGGTTGCGGAGCAAGTTAGCTCTACCACAAAGAAACTCGAAAAGGCTGCCTTCGTCGGGACCTACCTCAAGGAGCTCAGCGATGCAGACCTGGCACGCGCGGCCCGTTATTTCGCCGGCCACCAGTTTGCTCAAAACGACGCGCGCACAACCAACGTCGGCGGCAGTATCATCAGCACGGCCCTGGGCGAAGCGACCGGCTTTAGTCAGCAGGAGCTGGCGCCTATTTATGTCCGCCTCGGAGATGCAGGCGAAACCGCGCACGAGGCGGTGGAGGCGGCCAGGCGCTTCCACGATCCCACCATCAGTCTCTTTGAAACAGAATCGATTATTACCAGGCTCAGTGAAACGCGTGGAATCAAGAATAAGACCCGCCTTTTGGTAGCCGTACTAAGCCAGGCCACACCGCTCGAAGCCAAATACTTGATCAAGCTTTTGGCGGGCGATCTGCGGATTGGCCTTAGAGAGGGACTCGTCGAGGATGCTATCGCCCGGGCCTTTGAGCGTCCGCTTACAACCGTCTCACGGGTAAATATGCTGCTTGGCGATCTGGGCGAAACGGCCGTGCGCGCCAGATCCGACGACCTTCATGACGTCAACATGCGACTCTTTCACCCGATCAAGTTCATGCTGGCAACTCCTGCTGCCGACCTCGCCGACATCGCGCGCACCATGCCGGATCAGTTTTTTGTAGAGGATAAATTCGACGGGATCCGCGCGCAGGCACACATCAAAGATGGCCACGTTGCTATTTACTCCCGCACCATGGATGAGATCACACATCGCTTTCCGGAACTGGTGTCGCCGCTTACTGCTCTCAACGTCGAGGCCGTAATCGATGGCGAAGTTGTGCCCGCACGTGGCGACCGTATTCTGCCTTTTAGCGAGCTACAAAAACGGCTGGGAAGAAAAACTATTGGCGCAGAACTGTTGCGACAAGTTCCAGTAATTCTGGTCGCCTATGACTTGCTGTATGCCTCCGGGCAAGTGTTGACGGATAAATCACTAGAGGAGCGCCGAAAACTCCTCGAGGAAATTATTCCGATTGAGGGGACCGTGCGAGTTTCGCAAGCGAAGCGATTCGAGGCAGTAGCCGCTCTCGATCAGGAATTTGACGATGCACGGGCTCGCGGAAACGAAGGCTTGATGATCAAGAGTCCCGAGTCCTTCTACAGGCCTGGCCGACGCGGACGTGAATGGCTGAAACTAAAGCGGGCCATCGCCACGCTCGATGTAGTTGTCACCTCAGTTGAAGTCGGTCATGGCAAGCGTAGAAATCTGCTTTCCGACTACACCTTTGCCGTCCGTCGCTCGGAGGAGGACGACGAGCTGCTGAATATTGGTAAGGCTTATTCAGGTTTGACTGACGCCGAGCTGGCGATGATGACCGAATGGTTTACCCAAAACACAATCAAGGAATTCGCTCACGGAAGGGTTCGACTGGTTCAACCGGAAATAGTGATTGAAGTTACGTTTGACCGAGTTCAGGAGTCGAAAAGGCACAAGGGTGGCTATGCGCTTCGCTTTCCGAGGATCCTCCGATTGCGGCCTGACAAAAAGGCAAGCGAGGTCGACACGCTGGAGACGGTGCAAAAGCTCGTCGCAGCGAATACCAATTGATCCCACCTCAGCCTGTGAGAGATTCCCGGCGAATTCGCAGTGGTGCAGCAGCACTTGCAAGAGCGATTAAGTCAATTGGCTCTTGCTCTCACGTGCATATGAAGGTAGTATGCGCCGTGAATAGCGCCTCCTTGCCGGTATTCAAAAACACTAGTCCGGCAAGTCGCCCACTAACTTAGAACGTGCGTCACCTGGGTGACGGCAGATTTGAAATCTGTACTTGGTTAGGCGTTTGCTTGTCCTAGAAAATCGAAGCCACAGTCCAAAGCATGTCTACGACTGCCGAAAGACTGAAATCGCTATCGGTTGTTGTTGATTCGGTCTTTTCCTCGTCATTAGGGATTTCAGAGACGGAGGACGGCCTGCCGGGATTGTGGCTGTCACCAGGGTTCGTATCGTCGGCATACACGGGAATACTAAGGGAAAGCGCGAGAACTGTCGCGGCGCAAATCACTTTAAAGGTCTTCATTTTTTCTCCTAATTTTGGTTTTTGGGTGTTAAAACTACAGTTGCGCACAAAGACGGAAGTCAACTGCAAGGTCTCAGACGAGGCGCATAATAACCGCCTCCTAAGGCTCATGCAAGGATTCTTGCATGTTAATAAAAGGAGCGACCTCACATGAAAATAAATCAATTGGAATCGGTGGAACTTGCAGCAGCGCCTGTGACCAGTAACGACCGCGCGACTTTGGCTTGCGCTCGCGCGAGGGAACTGGAGCAGGAGCAGAGATTTGAGGATGCCAGGTTGGCCCTAAGTGAATTCTGGCAGCGCGTCGGTGAACGTCCGAAGCTTGAAGGCTTGGAACAGGGCGTTCAAGCGGATTTGCTTTTACGGGTCGGGGCCTTATCAGGTTGGATTGGAAGTGCGCGTCAAATTCCGGGTGCTCAGGAAATTGCCAAAGACCTCATCTCTGAGGGCGCCACCATATTCGAAAAATTAGGAATGGCCGAAAAAGTGGCCGAGGCGCGGGTAGATCTGGGTATTTGTTACTGGCGCGAAGGTGCGCTCGACGAGGCGAGGATAACGTTTGACGACGCGCTGGTGCAGCTTGACGACCTGCAAAGCGAACAACGGCTGCGGGCGATCCTTAATAAGGCGATCGTCGAACAGGTTTGTTCCCGTCCGAAGGAGGCCCTTCGACTCCTGTCTGAATCAGAGTCGCTCTTTGAAACAACTAGTAATCATTCGCTGAAAGGTAAATTTCACGGCGAGTATGGAATCGTACTCAAAAATCTTGGTTTAGCTGAGCGGCGGGAAGACTATTTTGATAGGGCGCTGATGCAATATACAGCGGCAGGTCTTGAACTTGAGCAGGTTGATCAAGTACGCGGTCTGGCGATTGTTGAGACGAACCTGGGCTTCTTGTTTGCACACCTGGAAAGATTTGAAGAGGCGCACGAGCACCTTGATCGTGCCCTGTTGGTAAGTAAGAAGGTAAACGACAAAGGGGTGTGGGCCCAGGCCCAGGATACGCGCGCTCGAGTTTTGCTTACCCAGGGACTACTCGAGCATGCGGAAAAGACAGCTCGAGCTTCCGTTACGAGCTACAGAGAGGGCGACGAACAAGCCCATCTTGCCGCGGCGCTTACCACACACGCGACTATTCTCGCCCGGTTGAGCCGGCACAGCGAAGCTCTTGCAATTCTCGACGAAGCGATTGGAGTTGCCGGGCAAGCAGGCGATCCTGAGACGGGAGGTCTCGCTGCCCTTACGATCATTGAAGAACTGGCATCCATTGTTTCGCTCGCTGAGTTGCGGAACTATTACACGAGCGCGGAATCGGTCTTGAAGGATTCTCAAGCTGTTATACAAGCCCGCCTCGACGCCTGTGCCCGGTTGGTGCTCAACGCGGAAACACAGAGTCGCGGCGCAGAAGGATCGTTGACGGATTCCGCTGCTCCTGGCATCTCGCTCGAAGAACAGGTCCTTCGCTACGAGGGAGAACTGATCAGGCGCGCGTTGCAAGCATCTGATGGCAGCGTTACGCGCGCTGCGCGCCTACTCGGAGTAACGCATCAGGGACTCGCCTTCATTCTCAATGGCCGGCAAAAGAACCTGTTATCTTCGCGAAAGCCCGCGAAGCCACGCCGGCGGAGCATCATCCGCTATCATTGAGGCCACAAATCAAGCCACGTTCAACCTTCCTGCTGGTTTTCAAGCCTGTCGGAGCCACACGGCCGGGACAACCCCGCTGGTTTATTTGCGCTCAAACCGTTGCTGCAAATATCATTCGGATTCAATTGTGCTTGACAGCTAATCAATGAACACTATCAAAACTCTTGTCCTGGTCGTCCTGTTGTTCTCTTTTTCAGCGGAAGCCAGTGCGCAGGCTCCGCGCCGAAGAGGAACGAAGCGCCCCGTAATCACAAAGCCCGCGGAGAATCCGCCGGTCTCAAGGCCGATGCCAGAAGTCGTGACTGTTGTGGATCCCGGGCCCCGCGCTCCAATTCCTCTGGCGACAGTCAACGGCGAGAGCATTACCACCGCCAACATCGATCCTAAAGTGCGACAGGAAGTGGAGGCGCTGGACGCGCGAATCGCCGAAGCCCGTAGACAGGTATTGGAACTTGAGATCAATACGCTTTTGCTGGAAAGCGAAGCAGCTAAACGGAAGACGGATCCGCAAGAGTTGTACAACCTTGAAATTGCCAGGAAGATAACTGAACCGACAGCGACGGAGATCGATCAGTTCATTCAGAGCAACCGCGATCAGCTCGCGCAAACCGATCCAGATAATATTCGGCAACAGGTCGTGAATTATTTGAAGGGTGAACGCGAAGCTCAGCTCACGGATTCGTTCCTTAAGCGCGTGCGTCTTTCAAATCCAGTGGTTAACGTCGCACCGGCAAACAGCTCCAGTCTGCCCCCGGGCGCTGTGATTGTAACTGTCGGCGGCCGCCCGATAACTGCCGGGAAGATAGATGAGAGGCTCAAACCAATCAGCTACAAGCTGCGCCTGAACAGCTATCAACTCGCGCAACAGGCTTTGGATCTGACTATCAACGATTTGCTGTTGATTGCCGAAGCAAACCGCCGCAATGTGCCACCGGAAGAAATTGTGCGTAAGGAAATAACCGAAAAGATCCACGCACCCACTGAAGCCGAGATCGCTAAGTTCTATGCTGATAACAAGGAAAAAATCCCAACTGAGCTGGCAGCAGCCAGCAACCAAATCGCCATGTACCTGCAGGAGCAGGATCGGCAGCGGTTGGAAGCCGAGCTCTCAAAACGTCTGCGAACCGGCGCCAACATTCGCCTGCTGCTCTCCGAACCGGCGCTTCCGGTGCAATCGATAAGTGTCGATGACGATCCAGTTCGCGGTGATGCTAACGCTCCGATAACGATCGTGGAGTTTACCGATTTCCAATGCCCTTCCTGCGCCGCACTTCAGCCTATTCTTGAAGAGGTATTGAAATCCTACGGTAACAAAGTGCGGCTGGTGGTCCGTGATTTTCCGTTGGCGAGGCACGAGAATGCCCGCAAGGCCGCGGAAGCGGCCAACGCGGCGAACGCGCAGGGGAAGTTTTTTGAATACACCGCTTTGCTTTTCAAACGACAGGATAAGCTCGACCTACCCTCTCTGAAAAAATATGCGAGCGAGGTAGGTCTCAACCGCGCGCGCTTCGACGTCGAGCTTGACGGCGGAAAATATTCTGCGGAAGTAAAGCATGACGTAGCCGACGGCGAGATGTACGGAATAGACAGCACGCCTGCTGTGTTTGTGAATGGCGTGGCCCTTCGAGAGATGACGGTCGAAGCCCTGCGCGCTTTAATTGATCGCGGACTCGCTGCTGCGAATTCCGCTCCTAAGCTTTCGTCAAACTAGTCTTCTCAGTTAGATTTCTTCTTATCGAATAAGTTGCAGGCCTGGTAAGCGCCGGTCGGATCCACTGCGCTGCGCCCTTCCTCGATGTGTTTGATGATGCCGTCCTGGTCGATGACAAAAGTCGCTCGAGTCCCGTATCCAGTCTCCTCGTTGTAGACTCCGTAGTCCTTCACGGCTTTGCGCCGCCAGTCGCTGAGTAACGGAAACTTCACCCCGATATCTTCTGCGAAGCGCCGATTGGCTGGAGAGCTGTCCATACTGATTCCCAGGACCTGCGTGTTCGTCTCTTCGAATTTGGCGATATCAGCCTGATACGCCTTCAATTCTTTCGTTCAACCACCAGTAAAGGCGAGCACATAAAACGCGAGCACCACGTTCTGCTTGCCTTTGAAGTCATGCAGATTGACTGGCTTACCTTCAGTATCGGTGAGGGTAAAGTCCGGAGCGGGCTGGCCCACTTTCAAATGCGTCTTAGGTGGCGCGGGCTGTGGCGCGGTGGCCGGCTTTGCGGGCGTTGGCGCGGCGGGAGAGGCAGCGGGCTGCTGCGCTAACACCGGCACTGCCAGACCGGCCAATAACAAAATCAACGGTGCGATTCTCTTAATCATTTTGCAGACTCCTTTGCGAGGTAAGACCAGCATTCCTGCCTGTCTCTGTTTGAGGGAGGGGCACTCCCATCTGTCCTACTCTAAACCGGGAAACTATTCCCTCGATACCTGAAGGTCAACCACCCTCAATCGGCGTGATTCTTAAGTAAGACTTCTGTTCTTTCTCTGACAAACATTTTCAGGCAAATCGGCCCGGAGCATAAACCCTGAGGCTTGAGAGAGCAAGCTTTAGTACAATGAAGCTTCCGAAACTAAGCCAGGGTCAGACTAAGGGAATGCAGTTATGGTCTCGCTGAAACCCGAACGACTGAAACGATACAAAGACGTCGCGCTATTGCTCGTGAAGTATGGACGTTCGGATCTTGTCATGCAGGCAGGTTTGGAAGGTCATCTCGAACTCGATTCAGAGGCCCTTGCCGAAACCTCGCCGAAGGCAGAAGAGTTAGCGGCCGATCTGGAGAGGCTTGGTCCGACCTTCATCAAGTTAGGTCAGTTGCTCTCGACGCGGGCGGATCTCCTGCCGGCTCCTTACCTGGAAGCGCTGACGCGTTTGCAGGATCACATCGAACCATTCCCGTATGAGGAAGTCGACCGCATCGTTTCCGGCGAACTCGGCGTGCGTCTCTCAAAGGCTTTTTTAGACTTCGAGTCACAGCCTCTGGCTGCCGCTTCCCTGGCCCAGGTGCACCGGGCGCACATGCGCGACGGCCGGGAGGTCGTAGTCAAAGTGCAGCGACCGAACATTCGCGAGCAGATAGTTGAGGATCTCGAAGCGCTTGGTCAGATCGCCCAATTCCTCGATGCCCATACTGAACTCGGTAAGCGCTACGATTTTGAGAACATGCTGAACGGACTCCGCACCAGCTTGTTGCACGAGCTGGATTTCAAACTCGAAGCCAGCAACCTCATTACCTTCCGCGAAAATCTACGGGAGTTTGAACAGATAATCATTCCGGAGCCGGTCGAGGATTTTTGTACTTCACGCGTACTTACAATGGAGTACATTCCGGGTAAGAAGATCACGGAATTGAGTCCGCTGCGCTTGATGGAGATTGACGGACCCGGTCTTGCTCGTGAGCTTTTTCGCGCCTACCTGAAACAGATTCTGCTGGACGGGTTTGTCCATGCGGACCCGCACCCCGGCAATATTTTTCTCACTGTAGACAATCAAATTGCGCTCCTGGACCTGGGCATGGTTTTACGTCTGTTGCCCAGTTTTCGCGACAACGTTTTACGGCTCTTGTTGGCGATCAGCGAAGGACGAGGGGAAGAAGCGGCTGAGATCACCATTCGGATGGGCGAGCCGAAGCCTCGTTTTGATAAAGCTGACTTCACAAAGCGCACTGGCGAGCTCGTGGCCGGGCATGCGGACGCCAGCCTGAGCAGGCTCAACTCCGGCCAGGTAGTGCTGGAAATAACGAAGATCTCTGCGGACTGCTGGTTTCGCCTTCCCAGCGAGTTCACGATGGTTGCGAAGACACTGTTGAATCTGGACCGTGTCGTGTTTACGCTCGACCCCAATTTCGAACCCACCGCCGTCATTCGCCAACGCGCCATGGAGATACTGCAGCGCAACTTGATGCAGAGCATCGCGCCGACAAACTTGATCGGCGGCGTAGTTGAGGTCAAAGAGTTTGTTGAAAAACTGCCGGGGCGTGTTAACAAGATCCTCGACACAATAGGCAACAACGAGTTTAAGGTTGACGTGAATGCTATCGACGAGAAGATTGTGTTGGAGGGACTTCAGAAAGTTGCCAACCGCATTAGCCTCGGTCTCATCCTGGCGGCGCTGATCGTTGGCGCGTCGATGCTGATGCGCGTGGAGACATCGTTCACGATACTCGGCTATCCCGGATTCGCCATGATCTTCTTTCTGCTCGCCGCCATCGCCGGCGTCGCTCTGGTTGTCACCATCGTGATGACTGACGTCAAGGCCCGCAAGAAACCGGACATGTAGAAGTTTAGCAGCAGCTTGACCTCACGTTCCGGATGTTCCTCCCGCAAATCAGTGTGCTAACCTCATCTCCAGACAAAAAACCAGCTGTCGTTATCCGCAGACAATGTTAACTAGGGCCATCGTTCGACTTCCAGCGGCAAACTATGCTGACGGGCTTACCAGCGTCCCTCTGGGCGTGCCGGAATATGAACGCGCGCTGCACCAACATGCGGCGTACTGCGAGGCGCTCGAGGCCTGTGGGCTGAAGCTAACGCGTCTAGAGGCTGACGAAGAATATCCCGACTCAACCTTTGTTGAGGACACAGCGGTGATGATCGAGTACCGCTCCGGCGGCCCGGCTCCTGTCTCAGAGCCGTTTGCCGCCATCGCCATTCTCACGCGGCCGGGAGCGGCCAGCCGCGCGGGCGAGGTCGAGCGCATCATGGCGGGACTCTCCAGGTTTTCCCCAACCTTTCATCACCTCGAGCCGCCGGCCACGCTGGATGGTGGTGACGTCTGCGAAGCTGGAAATCATTTTTTCATCGGCATTTCAGAACGCACGAATGAGGCTGGCGCACAGCAGTTGGCCGGCCTGCTTTTGTATTACGGTTACACGTCCAGCTTCATTGACATACGCGGCGTGAAAAACATTCTTCACTTGAAGAGCGGCCTGGCGTCTTTAGGAGATAACCGATTGGTGGTAATCGAGGCGCTGGCCAACCGCGAGGAGTTTCGCGACTATGAGCTGGTGCCAGTAAGTTCGGATGAAGAGTATGCGGCGAACTGCGTGCGAGTTAACGATTCTGTTTTGATGGCCGCGGGTTATCCTGCGTTTGAGCGGACCCTGCAAGATCTGGGTTACGAAACCATCGCACTTGAGATGACGGAGTTTCAAAAGATGGACGGCGGCTTGAGTTGCTTGTCGCTGCGGTTTTGAAGGGCAGGGCGCAGGGGGGCAGGGACGACAATCCACGAAATCACACTAAACTACACGAACGGCATTACGTGTTAGTTCGTGTCTTTTCGTGGACCGTGGTTTAAGTAATGAAGTCGCGCAGGGCTTGTTCCTCGTCCTCGGTCAGAAAAGTAAACAGGAGTCCAAAACCGATTCCGATCTGGTAGGAAGCGACTTCACCGCGTAATTGCAACCATTCTCCCGAAGGCAGCTTGATTTCTACGCCGACGATTTCCCCAACATCAACTCTGCCCGTTGTGTTCACGAAACAGCCCCCGAGGCTCAGGTCTTCAACGCGGCCTTCGTGGTTGCCTATCACGCCGCCCCACTTTGCCGCGAGATTTGTCGCAACTCGTTCGTCGCTGCGTCTGTTATCAGTCATTCAGGTTTGTCCCCAAAATCGCAAGCCATCGCTCCGCGTTTGTTATCAGCGTCACGATTACAACCTAACAGTTTGCGTTACAAGCTCCGTAAGCGAATCTTTGTCGGCGGCCAGATAGTAGTTTCCCTCGTCACTGGCGTAAAACTCCTGCAAAAACCGGATACCCGCCTCCGGACTCAAAGAATGCAGCGGCTCCATGTCGAGATTGGAGGCAAATCGCTCTTTCCGTTCCGGGCGATTGAGATAGCCCTCGCGATAAGCGGTTTCGGCATCGCGAAATTGCGCTTCTCCAAATTCCCGAGGCGCCAGGAAAGCGTTGTTATATTCCAACTCCAGGATGCCGTAATCATGGCTGTCGCAAAGATCCTCAAGAGCCGCGATGGAATAACCGTAGAAATGATATCGGAGTTGAAAGTCAGGATCGAACCTAACCACAAACCTGAGTGGAGGCGGGATGTTCTCGTTGATCTCCGTGACCACCAGGCCCGGGCGGAAGTTAGTCAAAATTGCATCGAGGACCCAGTAATCATTCCCATCGATATCGACGCAGAGTACACCAAAGTCTTTTTCGATATCGAAATCTCGTAGTAACCCGCAAATATTATCCGGCGCCGCCAGCGAATTAGAAGCCTGAGCGTGCGGAAACTTGCCATAGACCTTCGACAACAAAGCATACTTCTGCGGATCCACCTCAACCCCTAACGCTTTCCAGCCCGCCGACAAGAGCGCGTAGCTGTTTGACCAGCGCACGCCGTTTCCCGCTCCGATGTCAATGACCGTTTTTGGTCGATCTTTCGGAAGCAATTGCTCGATGTATTTAGCCAGGATGCTTTGCTCGTTTGCGTGGGAAAACCGTCCGCGGAGGGAGTACCTGAACTTTTGCAGGGCAAGCTCAATAATACCGCCGTAGTGTTGGGCCGTTTTGGTTAAATTCATTTCCATGGGCGGATCATTGTGCTTCAGCGGTTTGCGACCGGAAAGCGCGCTAAAGATACCAAAGTCGTCTGCCGATGCAAACCTGCTCGCAAGACCTTAGTGTCGCTCTCAGAACGAGTGACTGAGGTGCCCGTAATAAACTTTTGTTTCGTATTCACAGCTGACGATCCCGTCTTTCTGGTGCGCGTTGAAAATGACTTCAAGCTCGCTGAGCATCGGCGCGAAATCCGGATGGTCCTGGTCCGGCGCGTAGGACGACGATAGCAGCCGGCCTTTGAGAGACTCGAAACCAAAGTGCTGCGCATTTTCAAGAGTTTGCAATTCGAAACTCTCGGGCGAAAAGAACTGCGAAATCTCGCTGGTCACCTTCTCATGGCGCACTTTTTCGTAATCCGTGCCGTAACGAAGCAGAAGAGCTTCATATGCACGCAGGAAAGGAGTTGATTCCAGGCGGCGCTCGTTCCAGATTAGGACAACCCAACCTTCGGGCTTAAGGATTCGCGCGAATTCCCTCTTAGCCCTGACGCGATCAAACCAGTGGAACGCCTGCGCGGCGGTGACAAAGTCGACGCTTCCGGCCTGCAGAGTAGTCACTTCGGCCGTAGCGTTAATGCTCCTAAACTTCTGATATCCCTTGAGAAGAGCTTCTGCGGCGTGGCGCATGGCATCGTTTGGTTCAATCCCCAGGACCGAATTCCCGTTTTGCAGAAACAGTTCAGACAAAATGCCGGTGCCGGAGCCGACGTCCGCGATTGCTGAGGTTTCGCTAAGCTTGCAGTGAGACCTAAGAACCTCGATTACACCTGCTGGGTAACCAGGCCGAAACTTGGCGTAGTTGTCCGAACGGTTTGAAAACCGCGTCAACGGATCACTCATGGCAGGATTCTAGCCGAAGCGGCTGAGCGGGAGGCAACTCTTTGGAGTGCGATGACCTGACAAGCACCAAAGCCGCGCTGCCCGGCCGGGGACCCCGCTTCACCGCTTTTATCTTGGGCGGCTTGACGCCCCAAGCTCGGGTTGGTTTGAGATCCACGATGGCCGCGACAAGTCGCAACCGGCCAAAGCGGTGACAGGTCACCGCACTCCAAATTACTTGCGTGGGATCAACGTGGTTTCCGGCGTAGGTGCACTTGGCGGGTAAAACTTCACAAAGAGCCGATGTGCCAACAGGAGCAGGAGAATAAAGCCGAATGTCAGCGGGAGCCGGGTGTCCGATTTCACGAACAGCCAGAAATGCACCGCGCCGGCGATACCTGCAAGGTAAATAAGTTTGTGCAATTTGCTCCAGCGCTTTCCGCCGAGCCGCCTAACCATCTTGTTGGTCGAGGTGATGGCCAGCGGCAGCATAAGTAGGAAAGCTGTCATGCCGAAGGCGATGAAGGGACGCGTTACCACATCGCCCGGAATGCTCTTGAGATTGAAGTAACGATCAAACCAGATATAAGTCAGGAGGTGTAGGAAACCGTAGAAAAACGCAAAGAGTCCAAACATACGACGGAATTTGACGAGCCAGTTGAGGCCTGTAATTTTTCGCGCCGGGGTGACGGCGAGCGTGATCATCAGGAAGACCAGAGTCATTATCCCAGTCGTCCGCGTCATGAACTCGCCGGGGTTGGCGCCCACTCGCTTGTGATAAACATCCCACAACAGCAACGCTAGTGGCACCAGCGCGTTTGTGAATAGAAGGAATTTGGTAAAGCGTACGTCTTTCATTGGAATAGAGCAGTCTTTGGACTTAGGTCTCTGGTCTTAGGTCGTTGAGTCTTGTCCTTTGAACTTAAACATGCCTCTAGCGCTAAACAGCAAGTACAAAGTTCAAAGACCCAAGACCCAAGACCAAAGCCCGTTTAGTAATATCTCCTTAAGTCCATTCCGTCATACAGGTGCGCTACCTGTTCCGCGTAACCATTGAAAAGCAGCGTATCTCTCGCGCTGAAGGTCGATTCGCCGATCCGGTGCTCTTCCGCCTGGCTCCAGCGCGGGTGCGAAACATTCGGATTCACGTTGGAATAAAACCCGTATTCGTTTGGCGCCTGAATGTTCCAGGTCGTTGGCGGCTCATCAGCAACCAGTGTTATTTTCACGATCGACTTGATGCTCTTATATCCATACTTCCAGGGCACCACTAACCTGATGGGAGCACCGTCCTGCGGCGGCAGAGTTTCGCCGTAGAGGCCTGTTGCCAGGAGGGTCAGGGGATGCATAGCCTCGTCTAAACGAAGCCCTTCAACGTAAGGCCAGTCAAGCACCCCGGTTGACTGATTCGGCATTCGCTTGGGATCGTAAAGCGTTTGGAAAGCAACATACTTTGCCTGTGAAGTCGGCTCCACTTTCTCCAGGAGCTTTGCGAGCGGAAATCCAACCCAGGGGATCACCATCGACCAACGCTCGACACAACGCAAGCGGTAAATCCGTTCCTCCTGGGGAAACTTCAAGAGCTCCTCCAAACCGAAGTTGGTCGGCTTGTTTACGAGCCCACCAACCAAAACATTCCAGGGCTTAGTCACAAAACCGGCCGATTCAATAGCTACTCCCTGCTTACTGGTAGAGAATTCGTAGAAATTGTTGTAGTTGGTTATGTCTTGAATAGCCGTCAGTTTTTCGTTTGTAGTAAAGCCGTCGCGCGCACCCTCCGTCAGGGATTTTGCAACGGTTACGAGAGTCTCACCTTTGCGCTTCTCCACCGACGGCGGATTAAGTTTTCGATAGAGGAGACCGGTCGCAGCAGTGGTCGTAAACATGGCGGCGCCGCGCATGAAGAGACGACGGTTCAGATAAACCT
This sequence comes from Pyrinomonadaceae bacterium, assembly GCA_050747225.1. Lineage (GTDB taxonomy): Bacteria > Acidobacteriota > Blastocatellia > Pyrinomonadales > Pyrinomonadaceae > PSRF01. Next base: position 27,567 of record JBOGOP010000012.1, on the reverse strand, counting down.
TTTTGTCAGTGATTTCGCTGGACTTAATATCGTTTTCCATAAAAGGTCGCTTCATCTAGCGCTTATATCTACGAGGCAACGCCGGCAAAAGGTTTGAACGCGTTTCCGGCCCTCGCAAAGAAGCAAAAGCCTTGAGTTAACTGATTAATTGACGTAATAGTATCGCCCACTCTGGACGAGGCTTCCAAACAACGTCCTAAATAACGCCATAAGCGGCTGCCTGAAACTTAGAGGCTGCACTGGCTTCAAAGGATTCACCAACTTGGAAGAAATTCCCCAACCCGCGCCGAATGTGGAGCCGCCGGTAGCTGTATCAGACCAACACCTCTCTTTAAGAAGCCGGCTGATTAGATGGGCGGTTGTGTTGGCCGCGGGTTTAACCGTTTTGCTCGTCCCCATTCCGGCAGGGATCACTAAACAGTCCTGGCATCTCTTCGCGATCTTCGTTGCGACGATCGTTGGATCAATCGTGCGACCGGTGCCCGGCGGGGCAATGGTGCTAATCGGAGTTTCGGCGCTGGCAATAACCGGGACCTTGCCGGTCGCCAGCGCTCTGGCAGGCTACGCCGACCCGATCGTCTGGCTCGTATTGGCCGCGTTTTTCATTTCCCGCGCAATGGTAAAGACCGGACTTGGCCGACGCATCGCGCTTATTTTTATCCGCAGTATCGGCCATCACTCCTTAGGGCTCGCTTATGCGCTGATTTCAACCGAAGTGCTGCTTGGGACAATGATCCCATCTACTGGCGCGCGCGCCGGCGGAGTTATCTTCCCGATTGCCAAGAGCTTGTCAGAGGCTTATGAGTCCCGGCCGGGCCCTACTGCTCGGCGGCTGGGCGCGTTCCTGATGGTGGTGCTGTATCAGGCTGGTGTGATCGTTTGCGCGATGTTCCTAACGGGTCAGGCGTCAAACGTTTTGATTGCAAAGTTTGCAATACAGACCACCGGGATTGAATTGACTTACACCCGCTGGGCGCTGGCCGCGCTCGTCCCTGGTTTGATCTCCCTCGCCGTTGTGCCCCAATTGCTTTACCGAATCTTTCCTCCGGAAATCAAACACACGCCCGCCGCTGCCGAGTTTGCCCGAGCAGAACTTCAACTCATGGGTAAACTGACACGCGCCGAGAAGTTACTGCTGCTTGTGTTTGTCGGGGTTGTTTGCTTGTGGCTGGTGCGCGGACTTGGTGGTGCAATTCCGTTCGTATCCCGGGTTGTACCCTTTCCTCCCTTTATCTCTACTCTGTCCTATCTCGCAGCCCTCGATTATTCAGTTCCGCCATTGCTTGGCGTCTGCGTGCTGTTAATAAGCCGTGTACTGGATTGGGCAGACATTCTGAGTGAACGCGGGGCATGGGATGTTTTCATCTGGTATGGCGGATTGGTCAGGATGGCGGAAAGCCTCGGCGAGACCGGAATTACAAAACGCTTCGCCGAAACAGCTGCAAGTTTCACCATAGGCTGGAAGTGGGGAGCGGCGCTGGCGGTTCTGCTGCTCATTTACTTTTATGCGCATTACGGATTTGCCAGCATTACTGCGCATTCAACCGCCATGTACACACCGTTTCTGGTGGTGATTCTCGCTGCCGGCGCTCCGCCATACCTGGCCGTGCTGTCGTTAGCCTACTTTTCAAACCTCGATGCTTCTTTGACTCACTTTGGCACAACCTCCGCACCGATCTATTTTGGCAGTGGATATGTAAGTCAACGTAAGTGGTGGTGGCTGGGTTTGATTGCGTCACTGGTGAACATCCCGATTTGGGTTGGTTTCGGCTTCCTTTGGTGGAAGATTTTGAAATTGTGGTAAACAAAGGTTCGAGTCAGAAAGGTTTGCACCGGATCAGCGAGCTATCTCAAAGCAAAGTGATTGACGATCTGGAGAATCAGATTGTCAGGCGGCTTTCTGCGTTGAGGAGTCCAACCACCGAGGCCATCAGGAACGTCCGGCGCCGGTTCTCCAGTCAGCTTGCGGATGCTCAGCCGCAGTTGGTTGTGGCGCTGGCTCTTCAACTTCTTCGGCGCGTCACGGTTCCACGATTCTTTGCTTACGAACTGATTCTGTATCACCGCGAGGCTTTGCATAGTTTGAAAGCAAAGTCATTAGAAGACTTGGGTGCTGGCAACGAGAGCTGGGGAGAGGTGGACGCGTTTGCCTGTTACCTTGCAGGGCCGGCGTGGCGCGAGCGGCAAGTTTCAGATGCGCTGCTTCGTGGTTGGGCTCGTTCGGGCACCCGTTGGTGGAGACGAACCGCGGTCGTTAGTACTGTGCCGCTAAATAACAAAGCCCGCGGCGGCAGTGGCGATACCCAGAGAACATTGACCATCTGCGAGTTCCTGGTCGCAGATCGCGATGATATGGTGGTAAAGGCTTTATCCTGGGCGTTGCGCGAGCTCTCAAAGCGCGATCCCGAATCCGTGCACAAATTCATAACAGAACACGAAGGCGTATTGGCGCCGCGCGTGGTCAGAGAAGTAAATAGCAAGCTAAAGACAGGCTTAAAAAATCCGCGCAAGCAAAAGACCTAACCTGCGTCATCGGCCAACAGCACGCTGTAGATCTTGAGGAGTTAATTGAATGGCAGGTTATTCAGGAACGCCCCTGGTCAAAAAACTCGGCTTCAAGGAAGGCTTTCGAACCGGCCTCGTGAATCCGCCAAAAGGATTCCAAAAAGAACTAGCGCCCTTGCCAAATGACGTGCGAATCAGCGCCGGCAGTCTGACCAAACCTCTTGATCTAATCATCTTGTTCGCGGATTCACAGAAAATGCTGAAGTCGGAGTTTCCCAAGGCAGCCCGGAAACTCGCGCAGAATGGAATGCTTTGGATAGCCTGGCCAAAAAAAGCGTCGGGCGTGGCCACTGACCTCTCCGACAACAGTGTCCGCCACATCGGGCTCGATGCCGGGCTGGTTGACGTAAAGGTTTGCGCGATAAACGACGTCTGGTCGGGACTAAAGTTTGTTTATCGTTTGGCAGATCGAAAATAACTCTCAACTTAGTCAATACTCACCGGACAAGTTCTCTGCTCAACCAAGAAAGTTGTATTCGCATTACGCGAAGTTTGTTTTCCTGTGTACGATTGCAGTCATAGCGGATTCTTTCTTCGACTTGGGCACATTTTTATTTTCGTTATACGTCGAGAACTTTTGCGTTGTACCTACTTATGGTAGGACCATGCGAGCGCAAGTGGAAAGTATTGCGCGAAACAGATGGCGAACGGTTTGTAACTTCGAAGAAAGGTCGCTGTTTTTATGGAGATTTCGCAAGGTCGGCAAATACAAAATCGCGGTAAACGAAATCTATTCGACGATTGAGAATGTTCTTTATGTGATCTGATATCCTCTCGCAACAGAGTTGTTTGCATTTCGAAAAAGCAGATTCAACCTCTCGCAGAAAACAAATTTGCAACAATGTAAGTAATGGACCACCAGGAATCGATTTAGGGGTTGCAAAAACTTTTTCGATCACTATAATGCGACTCCCTCGCTGGAAGCGATGATTGCCAGATAGTGAAGCGTTGAAGTCGGACCTGATTGATTGCGTTTGCGGGTTACTCGCTCTTATAAGTTTTTCGATGACCCCCGCTGGCCTGCTACGCGACTCCAATCAGGTATTGTGAGCCCCTTTCATCCAGAGTGAAGAAGCTCAGGCAATCCATGGCGATTTCCCTATTGCAGTAGGGACCCTTCGCCAATAATCAAACTCAACGCCGATCTTCGGCCGGGCTAATAACTCTAAAACCCGGACCAGGGGAATCGTGTTCCTTCCAGCGCAGAATCCCAGTGAGTTGGACGTTTGATCGGAGCGTTGAAATGACAGAAGAAGCTGCAGTAAACCGCAAAAACTGCCCCATTTGTTCACAAGATCTGCCTTTATCCGAATTTGGAGTTTGCCGGGCACGAAAAGATGGCCGCAATCTCTATTGCAAGGGCTGCATCCGCAAAAAAGTAACCGATAGCCGTCGTGCTCTTAAAGAATATAGATCTGCTCGCAAACGATACGTAAGTCAACCGCTTCCGGAGAATTCCTGGTCAGCGCAGACAGGCGACGATTCATCTTCGGCAAACTACGCACGACTATTGAGTAAGCTTTCGCCGGTTGAACGCGTACGGGAAGCAATTAGGAAAGGCGCGCGCACCCAAAAGGAGATCGCCCAGGAGACGAGACTCGGCAAAGACGAAATTGGCGATGCCCTTGCCAATTTGTTGCTCTGGACGCGCGAGATAAAGACCCAGATCGTTGAGAACACGAGGTTGTATTTTATTAACGAATCGGCGGACTTACCGATTCGTGAAGAGCGATTCAACATTCCGCAGCGTAAAGGAGACGTACCCAGTTCCTTTAGCGCGATTCAGGGTTTGATGCCGGGCAGGAATCCGGAAGGGGAAGAGCCGGAAAAACTTGGCGGGTGGGTGGCAGCCTAACCGTTAGATGTCAAATCTCAGATCTGAAATTTGAGATCTGAGATTGGAAGCCGTCGCGCAAAAGCCTAGTTCTTAAAGGCTTCAAGGACGTCGCTGGCGTGTTCCTCGGGTTTGACCTTTTCAAACACCTTTTTTACTTTGCCTTTTTCATCGATAAGGAAGGTCATTCGCTTCACACCCATGTAGGTGCGGCCCATAAACTTCTTCTCGCCATAAACCCCGTAGGCGTCTGCGATTGAATGATCCGGGTCGGCCAATAGGGTAAAAGGGAGTTTATACTTGGCGGCAAACTTCCTGTGAGAAGCCTCACTGTCTACGGAAACGCCGAGTACTTTGATGTCCCGTTTCTTAAAGTCGGCGAACGCGTCACGAAACGAACAAGCCTCTTTGGTGCAGCCAGGCGTATCATCCTTAGGGTAAAAATAGAGCACTACTTTCTGGCCACGCAGATCTTTAAGCCGGACGGTTTCGCCGTTAGCGTCCTTGGCGGCGAAGTTGGGCGCGATACTTCCTTCTTTAGGCATGGTTGTTTCTCCAAAACCGGGTTCGAACAATTTCGCGAGCGCACATCTTAAGCCAGCGTCACCCACCCGGCAAGAATTGATAAGGCAAAGCAAATGAAAAAGACTTCAAGAAGCAGCTTTTGGATGGTTAAGCAAGAACCGGAAACTTATTCATGGACCGATTTTGTCAGCGATGGCCGAACGGATTGGACTGGAGTCAGAAATTATCAGGCTCGCAACAACCTGCGCGAAATGAAGACAGGCGATCGCGTCCTGTTCTATCATTCGGGGAAAGAAAAAGCAGTCGTTGGCCTGGCTGAAGTCGTCAAGAGCGCTTACGCAGATCCAACTGCCGCCGATCCGCAATGGGTGGCCGTCGATCTTAAGCCTGTTAAGGCCCTAAAGAACCCGGTTCTCCTGGCCGCGATTCGTTACGACAAGCGGTTAAGTCAGCTGCCGTTAATCAGGCAATCGCAGCTTTCCGTGATGTCGCTTACGAAAGACGAGTTTGACATCATCGTGGCGACTGGAGACGGCAAGACGAAAAAGAAAGCTGCGACTAAGTGAACTGAAGACGATTATCGAGTCGGATGGTGGAGGCAAAATGTTTAAACAGATCGACTATACGATGGTGGTTGTTTCCGATATGCAGCGTTCGGTGGAATTCTATCGGGACAAACTAGGGATACCACTCAAGTTTCAATCGCCAGACTGGACTGAATTTCAAACAGGAACAACGACGCTCGCCTTGCATGGGGGTGGGGTGTTGCCAGCTGAGCGTCCGGCTTGGGACCCCACAAAGCAAGCCGGCAGTTGCTCTATCGGATTCAATGTCGCGGACGTGGACAAAGCCTTCGAGGAATTGAAAGCTAAGGGTATTCGGTTCGTGATGCCGCCCACACAAAGAGAAGGCGACGGCATTAAACTGTCGGTCTGCCTTGACCCGGATGGCTTACCAATCGCAATTGCCCAGACGATTACACAAACAGCTGCGAGTTGAAACCAAGTGTCCGATAAACTTTAGTTTGCGGTGGTTGGCGCTGCCCGTCACGTAGACACGCTAAAGTTCGTCGGACCAGAGCTTAGGTTCGGCGGCCGCAGCTTCCGGTACCGCCGAATCAATCAGCGCCGGATACTTCTCAAACAGCGGCGCCGGACCAGGTACTCGTTCCTCGCTCAAAGTAGCCTTAATCTCCAGCGCATTTACCACCGCCTGGCCACGGAAGTGGTTGTTCGTGATCACGTAAGACTCCTTCGTCTTCGCCGCAATCTCCTTGATGCGCGTGATCCAGGGTTCTAACTCGTCGACTGTGTAGAGATAGTTGTAGCGATCGTCGCGGGGCGCCTTTTCCCTGAACCAGTCCTGGTAGTTCCGCCCATGAAGCCGTACGTAGCCGATTTGCGAGGTCGTCACGTCGCCGGGCTTGATCGATCTCTTAAAGAGCGGTTGATCGACATTGCAGATTCCGACCTCTAGTTCCTCTAACCACTCATAAATCTGGGGATTGTTCCAGGACGAATGTCTGATCTCGAGTACTGATGGGTAATCTTTAAAGCGCTCGAGTACACTTGTCAGATAGACGCGGTCCTCGTCAGTATTCTTGAACGACCAGGGAAACTGCAGCAGTAATGCCCCGAGCTTCGCCGCGTTTTGCAGCGCGTCCATGCCTTCCCGCACCTGTTTCTCGTCTGCCGCAGTTGCTTTGCCGCGTTCGTGTGTGAAAACCCGATGAAGTTTCGCCGTAAACATGAAATCACGAGCTGCGACGACGCGGCGCACCCAGGATTCGGCAGTTGAAGCAGTGAACGGCCGGTAGAAAGTGCTGTTGATTTCTATTGTGTTGAAGAATTTCGCGAGATACTCGAGTGGATCAAATTTCGCACCTGGCTTTTGCGGATAGACAATGCCTTCCCAGTCTTTGTAAGCCCAGCCGGCGGGTCCGATGCGAGTTTTGTTAGCCATGATTTCTGCAGCGGATTAACGCCGATGATCGCGGATCTGAAAAGGTTTGTCTTTAGACCGCCGCCAAGCGAAATCTGATTCGCGTTCATCCGCGCAAATCTGCGGCCATTTTGCTCCAATTCTTGTTACGATGCGAACTTCCCTCATCGGTGATATAACCATTTGCATTGATTGTTAATTCCGAATCTATGAAGGGAGGTTGCGCGATGCGTCTGACCGAAATGGTTTCGTGCTCTGGTTGAGCGGCTAAGCTGTCACCGAGCTTACTCGCTCAGGTGTTGAGCGGGCTACCACCACAGCCCAGGGACGAGAATGTCTTAGTTGGTTTTGACAAAGCCGACGACGCCGGAGTGTACCTGCTGCGCGATGACCTTGCGATTGTGCAGACACTCGATTTTTTCACGCCGATTGTTGATGACCCATTTGTCTACGGCCAGATTGCCGCGCTGAACTCGATCAACGACGTCTGGGCAATGGCCGGCACGCCGCTGACGGCGTTGGCGATTACGTGCTTTCCCAAGAAAGGCGTCGATCCGTCGATACTCGGCGAGATCATGCGCGGCGGACTTGAGACTTTGAACAAGTATGGCGTGACGCTGATTGGCGGTCACAGCGTCGATAGCGAGCAGATAATGTTTGGTTATTCAGTAACCGGCGTAATCGATCCGGCGAAGATCGCAACGAACTCAGGGGCGCGCCCGGGCGACCTGATCATCCTGACGAAACCAATAGGCACCGGGGTGATCTCGACCGGAATCAAGTTTGGGAAGACTGCCGCTGAAGTTGCCGCATCCTCGGTAGCAACGATGTTGACGCCTGGCAAACATGCTGCTGAGGCAATGCGCGAGTTTGAGGTAAAGGGCGCGACCGACGTCACGGGGTTTGCCCTGCTCGGCCACGCCTGGGAGATGGCCTGCGCGAGCAATGTGACCATCGAGATCGATCCCGCTAAGGTGCCGATTCTCGACGGCGCTCTCGAACTGGCGGCCGCCGGCGTGGTCACTGGCGCTGATAAAACCAACCGCGAGTACGTCGGCGAGGACATTTCAATAGCCGAAGCAGTAAGCACGGAAATGAGGCGTTTGCTTTACGATCCGCAAACCGCCGGTGGGATGCTGATTGCGATTCCGGCCAGTCGTGCGGATGAATTGCTTGCGCAACTCCGCGAGAATTATCCGCGGGCGGAAGTGATCGGGCGAATAAGGGATCGGGTTGAGCACTCGCTAGCCATCTTCTGAGTTCGCGGATCCGGAGCGGGGGCAAGCCCACCTTCCCAACCACGAGCTGATCAGAGTTGATTTGCTGATTCTCGAATGAAAGGCTTTCAAATTTAGGTTGCCGGTCCAAATTTTAGAAGCTCTCAGCTCGGGAAGGTGGGCTTCCCCGCGCTTTTCCTTTCGCTGGCGCGGGCTCGTTGAATGCTTCCGCTTTGATTGAGCCAGACCTGGTCGGGTATCCTTAAAGAAACGAACTTGTACTTGGACTACTTCGAAGCGTTATGGTTTCGTCGATTCAACAATCACCTGTTTCCGACTCTCGTTCGCTGGTTGACCTGTACCGCCAAGTCCGCGCGCGCACGATGCAGATCGTGGCGCCGCTGGAGATAGAAGACTACGTAATCCAGACCGCGGAGTTCATGAGTCCGCCGCGTTGGCACATCGGCCACACCTCATGGTTCTTCGAGACCGTGCTCCAGGCTTACAAACCCGGTTACAAAGTCTATTCCGACGAATATCTCTTCTACTTCAACTCCTATTACGAAGGCTTCGGCGCGCGCATCGAGCGCCCGAAACGCGGCACCCGGTCAAGACCCACGGTCAAGGACACGGTTGCCTATCGCAATCATATTGACGAACAGATGCTCGTCTTCCTGGATTCCCTGAATGAGCAATCCGACCGGGAAACCGTGCTATCGCTCGTCAGGCTTGGGCTCGAACACGAGATGCAGCACCAGGAATTGCTGGTTTACGACATCAAGCATCTGCTGTGTGATCAATACAACGCCCCGATCAAGCCAGCTCCAGCAGTCTCAGCAAAAGTCGAAGGCATGGCGGAAATAGAAGGCGGCCTCTTTCTATTAGGCTACGAACGCCGGGGCAGTAGCCCGACAGCGGGGTCCCCAGCCGGGCAGCCCGGCTGGGGTGGGGCGGTTATGGAGGGCTCCGCCAGCGTCAACTATGCTTTCGCTTTCGACAACGAAAAGCCGGCTCACCAGGTCTTCCTTCAAGATTACGCATTCGACCGCGCCCTGGTCAGCAATAGCGACTTTCTCGCGTTCATTCGCGACGGTGGCTATCAAAACTTTCGCTGGTGGTTTTCTGAAGGCTGGGAAACGGTTAACCGAGACGGGTGGCGCGCGCCGCTTTATTGGGAACAGCACGATGACCACTGGATGATTCGCGACTTCGCAGGCTTACATTCGGCGGAAAGCATCGCCAACCAGCCGGTTTGTCACGTTAGTTTCTTCGAAGCTTCTGCCTTCGCAAAATGGGCGGGCAAGCGCTTGCCGACCGAAGCTGAATGGGAAAAAGCCGCGACCTTTAACCCCAAGATCGGCGCTCGCCAGGATTTCCCGTGGAGCGGAAACGACGTAGACGAGTCAAAAGCTAATTTGTTTGAGAACGGAATCTGGGCGCCGGCGCTGATTGGCGCTTTCCCCGCCGGACAGAATGCTTACGGCTGTCAACAACTGATTGGTGACGTTTGGGAGTGGACGACATCGGATTACGTTCCCTATCCCGGTTTCAAATCCGAGTTTGATGAATACAACGACAAGTGGTTCGTTAACCAGAAAGTTCTGCGCGGTGGTTCATTCGCGACTCCCCGATTGCACATCCGTTCTACCTACCGCAACTTCTTTCACGCCCACGAACGCTGGATGACCTCCGGCTTCCGCTGCGCGAAAGATGTGTGATTCTGATGAGCGCCAACCCGAAAACGATAGTATTGATTGGTTGCCTGCTGCTTTCGCCAATCGTCAGCGTGCCTGCTCTCAAGTCCCAGACCGCCAAAAGAGCTCCTCATCAAAGGAATGCTCCTCCATCAATAGAGTCGTTTACGCCGAGCACGTTCGAGTTATTTCTATGTCCTTTCTTTTCCGATTACTACATGGTCAAGCTCGAAGCGAAGGCAAGCGATCCGGATGGTGATGTGCTCACCTATCACTACCTGGTCACCGGTGGCACGATAATCGGCCAGGGTCCTATTGTAGATTGGGATCTGAGAAAGGCTCTGGGTCAGCAGAAGGCGGTAGTGGAAGTCACCGATAGTAACGGCAGCAAGACCTCAAGAGAGGTCGAGATCAGCGTCGTATTAAATACTTCAAGTTGCGATCCGCCTTGCAATACGGTGAGCGTTACCTGCCCAGAAACGGTAAGTGAAGGCGAGACTCCCACGTTTGCAGCAACTGTGGGGGGAGATCCGCCGGAAAAGCTTACTTATCGTTGGATTTCCAACGGCAAACTTATACCCGGGCAAGAGGGACCGGAGCTGAAAATTAAAGCGATAGGTTTACCGGGTGACTCAATTACGGTTGTCGTGGAGCTTGGGGGAATTGATCCCGCCTGTAGCCGTACAGCCTCGTGCGAATCTAGGATTGTGAAACGCGAGCCCGTCAGTTCTGACAAATGAAAATCTATTTTGCGGGAGCAATCCGCGGTGGACGCGAGGATGCCGCCTTGTACCATGAGATCGTTCGGCTGCTGCGCAAACACGGCGAAGTTCTAACCGAACACGTAGCCGATTCGACCCTCGGCGTACTCGGCCAGGATATCGGCGATCAAAAAATTCACGACCGCGATCTTGAGTGGCTAAGGCTTTGCGATTACCTTGTTGTAGAAGTTACAACTCCCAGCCTGGGCGTCGGCTATGAAATCGCCAGAGCGACGGAATGGGGTAAGCGCGTGCTTTGTTTGTATCGACCGGAGAACAGCCGCTCGCTTTCGGCGATGATTGCGGGTTGCAGCGCAGTAACCGTGCGCGAGTACCGGGAGCTGTCACAACTGAAAGACATCTTCGAAGAATTCCTGTGTGGCGAGTAAGTCTGGAGAAAGAAATCTTGATCACTGAACTGTCCGACATCGAAGCGAGAGTTCTGGGCTCGCTGGTTGAAAAGCAGGTGACTACGCCGGAATACTATCCGTTGACCCTAAACTCGCTCACGCTCGCCTGCAATCAGAAGAACAATCGCACCCCAGTCACTTCCTACGACGAGAATACTGTCGCGCAAGCGCTGGAAACTTTGCGCGAGAAGAACCTTGCCTACGTGTTTTATGGCAGCACCAGCCGAGTGCCAAAGTATAAACATGTGCTTCCCGAGGTAATGCACCTGAATCCGCCGGAACTCGCCTTGATGTGTGTACTAATGCTCAGGGGACCCCAGACAACCGGCGAACTCGCAACCCGTGCTTTTCGGCTGTATGAGTTTTCCGGATTGGAAGAAGTTGAGTCCACTCTGAATTCATTAATTGCGCGCGAGCCTGATCCGCTGGTGGTGCGTTTGCCGCGCCAGCCTGGCCAAAAAGAGGCGCGGTTTGCTCATCTGTTGTCAGGTGAACCAAACATCGAGGCCTTCGCCGAAGCCGAAACTTCGTCGTCAGCAGGCCGGCGAAAAGGCGGCGACTCGGAGCGAGTTGAAAAACTCGAGCATGAAGTCGCGACGTTGACCGGTGACGTGCGAAGGCTGCAGCAACAGTTTGAGGAATTCAAAAAGCAATTTGAATGAGCTGGGTTCAAGTTAAAGTGAAGAAACCGTTCCGTTCCTGAATCCGTGGAATCTGCGTAATCTGCGGATTAACAGTTCTTGTTGTTTTCAGCCCTAGGCCAGTGTTTCATTTGTGCAATTTCCGGGCGACTGAGTTATAATTCCCGTCCCAATGAATCTTGAAATATTTCATCCAGCGGTCGCGCGTTGGTTTGGGAAGAGCTTTCCCACGCCGACGCCGCCCCAAGCAGAAGCCTGGCCGGCAATCAAAGAGCACCAGAACACTTTGATAGCGGCGCCTACCGGCTCAGGTAAGACGCTCGCCGCTTTTCTGGCCGCCATTGATGACCTGGTGCGGCTGGGCATGGAAGGAAGGCTCGACGACACCACTCATGTCGTCTACGTTTCTCCGCTCAAGGCCCTCAGTAACGACATCCAACGCAATTTGCAAATTCCCCTGGCAGGCATTCAGGAGGAACTGCGCGCACTGGGTTTGCCGGAAGTCAACATTCGAACGTTTGTCAGAACGGGCGACACACCGGCCGGCGAGCGCACGGCGATGACCAAGCGCCCCCCTCACATTGTCGTAACCACTCCGGAGTCACTATACATCCTCCTCACCAGCGAAGGCGGACGCCGCATGCTGGAGACGACGCGCACGCTTATTGTTGATGAGATTCATGCGGTAGTCGGCGACAAGCGCGGCTCCCATCTGGCGCTCTCCATCGAACGGCTGGAACAACTTGTCGCGCAACACGAAGCCGAAAACTCGAAACTCGAAACGCGAAACTCGAAACTGACCAGGATCGGCTTGTCGGCCACGCAACGTCCCATCGAAGAAGTCGCACGTTTCCTCGTCGGCAACGCAAACATCAATTCTGATAACACGCCCAACTGCACCATCGTCGACAGTGGTCACGCGCGCAGGTTGGATCTGGCTATCGAACTTCCTGAATCACCGCTGCAGGCTGTAATGTCCGGCGAAGTTTGGGAGGAGATTTACGACCGGCTTGCTCAGTTAATTCGTGAACACAAAACGACGCTCGTCTTTGTTAACACTCGGCGCTTAGCAGAACGCGTCTCGCGTCATCTGGGCGAACGCCTCGGCGATGAAAACATTGCCGCGCACCATGGCAGCCTCGCCCGTGAACAGCGTCTGGCGGCGGAGCAGAGATTGAAAGCGGGTGAACTGAATGCGCTTGTCGCCACCGCCTCACTCGAACTCGGCATCGACATAGGCGACGTCAATTTGGTTTGTCAATTGGGTTCTACTCGTTCGATTGCCAGCTTTTTACAGCGCGTTGGGCGATCCAACCATACAGTCGCTGGGTTTCCCAAGGGCAGAATTTTCCCGCTTTCGCGTGATGAGCTGGTGGAGTGTGCTGCGATCGTCGATTCGGTGCGGCGTGGCGAACTTGATCGTCTCGAAATACCGGAATTGCCGCTCGACATCCTTGCTCAACAGATCGTTGCGGCCTCAGCTGCCGAAGAATGGACTGAAGACGCACTCCTGCAAATGATCCGCCGGGCTTATCCTTATCGCAATCTGACGCGCGAGCAGTTCGACTCCGTCATTCGCATGCTTGCAGAAGGTTTTTCCACCAAGCGTGGCAAGCGCTCCGCGTATCTGCACCACGATGCCGTTAACCAACGCATTCGTGGGCGACGGAACGCGCGGATTTCAGCGATCACCTCCGGAGGTGCGATTCCTGACACCGCGGACTATGCCGTGGTACTCGAACCGAGCGAACTCGTGATTGGTTCAGTCAACGAAGACTTCGCGATTGAGAGTTTGCAAGGCGACATCTTTCAACTGGGAAACGCTTCGTGGCGTGTGTTGCGAGTCGAGCAGGGAAAGGTACGTGTGGAAGATGCGCATGGGCAACCACCCTCGATTCCCTTTTGGTTGGGTGAAGCTCCGGCGCGCACGCATGAACTTTCGGTTTCGGTTTCGCGACTGCGTGAGGAAGTAGCAAACCGCATCGAGGTTATCACTAACTACGAAAACGTGGACGTAGTTGAGAATGGGTCAACTCCCGAGTCAGCTGCTCCTTCAATCAATCTCGAGCCAACGATTAAGTACCTGGTTGACGAGGTCGGCATCTCGCGAGCTGCGGCCGAACAGATCGTCGAATACCTCGCCGGCGCAAAGATGGTGCTCGGGGTCATGCCCTCGCAGGACAATCTCGTGCTCGAACGCTTCTTTGACGACAGCGGCAGCATGCAGCTGGTGGTGCATTCGCCCTTCGGCAGCCGCCTTAATCGCGCCTGGGGTCTGGCGCTGCGCAAGCGTTTTTGCCGCAAATTCAATTTTGAACTTCAGGCGGCGGCCACCGAAGATGCCGTTGTGCTTTCACTTGGGCCGACGCACAGTTTTCCCCTCGACGAAGTGTTTCACTATCTCAACTCCAAAACGGTGCGCCAGCTTTTGTGTCAGGCGCTGCTGGACGCGCCGATGTGGAACATTCGCTGGCGCTGGAACGTGACGCGCTCCCTGGCGGTCTTGCGCCGGCGCGGCGGCAAGAAGATTCCTGCGCAGTTGCAACGCATGGATGCAGAAGATCTGTTGACCGCTATATTCCCCGATCAGGTGGCTTGTCAGGAGAATCTTGGTGGTGGCGAACGCGAGATTCCGGTTCATCCGCTGGTGGATCAAACGGTGAAGGATTGCCTGGAAGAGGCAATGGACATCGATAGTTTGGAAAGACTACTGACCGCAATTGAGCGCAACGAAAAGAATCTGTTTGCCCGCGACGTGATTGAAGCTTCGCCACTAGCTCAGGAAATCCTGAACGCTCGCCCTTACGCCTACCTCGACGATGCCCCGTTGGAAGAACGCCGTACGCGCGCGGTGCAGCAGCGACGCTGGCTGGATCCGCAGACTGCGAAGGACATGGGCAAACTCGATCAGGGCGCGATCGACCGCGTGCGCGATGAAGCGTGGCCGCGCGTGGAAAATGCTGATGAACTCCACGATGCGCTGGTTGAGTTAGGGTTTGTAACAAGGGCGGAAGCGATTGAATGGGGCGAGTTTTTTACCGAGTTGAAGAATGATCGCCGCGCCGCAGTCCTTCAGGTGATTGCTGGGAGCGCGGGCGTGGCGGGGTCCCCGGCGGATGTTTTTCAATCCGCTGGGGCGCTCGACTCGCCCGCAATGAGCGCGCAGCGCGAAAACTCCGACAACTCAACCGAGCCTGGCAACGCGACGCATGCGGGCGAGACGCCCGCGCTTCCAGCAAATCACTTGTGGGTTGCGGCGGAGCGACTGCCCCAATTAAGCGCTATCTATCCATCGGCTAAACTCGTACCCACCATCGTCACGCCCGAGAGTTTGTCACGCACGTCGTGGAATTTTGAAAACGCGCTGGTTGAAGTTTTGCGCGGTCGACTCGAAGGGCTGGGACCGTCAACCGTGGTGCAGCTCGCCAACTCTTTCGGACTAACCAACAGCGAAATCGAATTAGGTCTGCTCAAGCTTGAAGCTGAAGGCTTTGTTATTCGCGGACAATTCACGCCCGGCGGCAGCGAAACCGAATGGTGTGCGCGGCGTCTACTTGCGCGCATTCACAGCTACACGCTCAACCGTTTGCGGCAGGAGATCGAACCTGTCTCGACCGCTGATTTCATGCGTTATCTGCTCGCCTGGCAAAAGGTAGCCCCCGATCATCAGATGGAAGGACCGGAGAGCGTACGGGCGATCATCGAACAGTTGGAAGGTTTCGAAGCTCCCGCCGCCGCCTGGGAAGGAGAGCTGTTACCGGCGCGTTTAGCGGAATATGATCCCGCGTGGCTCGACGCCCTATGTCTATCTGGCGAAGTTGTGTGGGCCCGGCTAACTCCGCCGACAGCGTCACGTGCAGCAGCTGCCGAACCTGGGAACGAACGCGCTCGTGGCGCCGCGCCGGTTCGCAACACGCCCATCGCACTACTGCGGCGCAAGAACTTCGCTGTCTGGAATTCGGTTTTTCCGCAGCCTTCGTTAAGCGAAGTCGAGTTTTCCACAACTACGAGCGCCGTGCAGCATTACCTGTCGACTCGCGGCGCCTCTTTTTTTACCGATATTGTAGAAGGCACCAAACTGCTGCGCGCGCAGGTTGAGGAATCTCTAGCGGAACTGGTAGCGAATGGGCTCGTGATCTCGGACAGCTTCGCCGGTTTGCGTGCACTCTTAACCCCTGCAAGCCGGCGGACGCAGGCAGCGGCTCGACGCAAGCACCGCCAACCTGTCTACGAGATGGCGAGCGCAGGACGTTGGTCACTGCTCGACCGGGTAGCTGTCCATGATGATATTCAGCACCCTCGTTCTCCAGCCGGCATGAACTCACAGTTTGACGCCGAAGCTGCCGAAGAAACCGCGCGCATTCTACTCAAACGCTATGGAGTAGTTTTCAAGCGACTGCTCGAACGCGAAGGCATTGTGCTTCCCTGGCGTATCTTGCTTCGAATTTATCATCGTCTGGAAGCGCGCGGCGAGATTCGCGGCGGACGCTTTGTAGCAGGAATTTCAGGTGAACAGTTTGCACTTCCCGAGGCTGTCGGGATGTTGCGAGCAATTCGCCGCACGCGCACCGGAGTCATTGATTTTGGTTTTCGCTCACCCGCCCGCGAAACAGAAGAGCGGGTTTCGGACTCAGCTAACACTGAGATAGAGAGCCTGGTTTCGGTAAGCGCCGCCGACCCTCTGAATCTTGTCGGCATCATTACGCCCGGTGGACGCGTCACCGCGCACACTTCCAACCGCATCCTTTATCGCAATGGCGAACCAATTACTGTGCTGGAGTCTGGTGAGGCGCGCTTTCTCGTCGAACTCAGCCGCACGCTTGAGTGGAAAGCCAAGAGCGCGTTATTGCGTAAAGCCACTCCACCCCAATTGCGCACTTACCTCCGCCGTCCAGCTTAACGAAGTTACACAGGATTGAGCATGACAATCTCGGCACGCTCACGGGCATTGTCGAGAAAGCTGTCGGTGTCTGATTCAATCTTCGCTTCAGTTAGCGTCTTTTCGATTTCGGCGCGAGCTTCCTCCAGAGTGGGAACGATCTTACCCGGCGCACGCGCCTTGAAACGAGGCACATAGGCGTCTTTGTAATAGTCGGCAACTTCTTTCTGAGTAATTACGACAAAGTTGCGAAAGCGGAAGTCGAGGTACTTCTCGATTCTTACCCGCTGCTCCAGGATCTCTCCCAGCTTCTCCGCAGTCAGGCCCACGCGTCGCAGTCTCTGCTGAAATTCCGACACCGAAGGAAACGCTTTGGCTAATTCATCGCGCGCGCTCGAAACCTCATCTGCAGTTGGCGCGATGGACGGCAGCTTTTCCGCCTCCTGAAGAATTAGTCTCTGGTCTGTAATCAAACGCAAAGCGCGGTTGAGTTCAGCTGAAGAGGGGTTGTCCAGCGGCGTGTTTGGTTGCAGTGCCAACTGCCAAAGCAGGTCGGAATAAGTTATCAGACAAATCTGCCGGCAATCAGGAAGCACGCCGGCGTTCACGGTGGCAACCATCTTGTCGACAACTTGCTGACCGCGCGCAGCGCGAGTGAGCAGTGAGCAGTGGGCAGTGAGCAGTAAAACAGAAGGCAGCAGACGGCAGATGGCAGACGGCAGGACAGTCCGCAGTGTTCGCTCAACCTTGAATCTCGTACTTAACATCCTAAACAACATCATCTTCTCCCGCCTCCTACTCCTGCCTCCTGCTCCTGCCTCCTGCTCCTGCCTCCTGCCTCCTGCTCCCGCCTCCTGCTCCTGCCTCCTGCTCCTGCCTCCTGCCTCCTGCTCCTGCTCCCGCCTCCTGCTCCTGCCTCCTGCTCCTGCCTCCTGCCTCCTGCCTCCTGTTTTAGAACGTCTGCGTAAACCTGAAGTGGAGCTGCGTTCGCTTCAGACGGTAAATTGCCGGCGTGCCATTGAAATCATTCTCTGCACCGCTCGGGCCTCGCTGCGGAATCAGAAACTCCGGCGGGTTGAGCAGGAAGCCATAATCTACCGCCAGGGCGCCGCCGAATGGTGTTTGAATTCTGAATCCCAGGCCGACCGTGTTCGTCCAGTGCGCGCGCAGGTTGGCTGCGTTTATGGCGGCCACCACATCGCCAGGCGGCACCGGCGGGTCGTCGTGTTTGCCAAACAAATCCCCGGCGCGCCGGAAGACATTGCCCCCATCATAAAAAGGAACTGCCTGCAACGATCTTGATAAGGGTATGCGCGCCTCGAGGTTAACAATCGCAAGCGCGTTGCCGCCAACTGGCACCGTAAAAGGGTTCAATACCACGATGTTCTTTTTTTGATCGATAAACCTTCCGGTGGGAATAATGACCTGGCGCGGACCGGCCTCCTCGAAATTGAAACCGCGCAGCGTTGTAGAACCGCCGGAGAAAAATCGTTCACTGATCGGCAGCGTCAGATCGATTTCATCTATTCCAGGGTTGCCGCCGCGATCGCGCGGGTTGAATAGGTTCGCCAATCCCAGCGTGGCATTACCCGCAAACACCGTCCCGCGCATGGCGTTTACCTTGTAGTAACGGCGATACGTAGCTTGTAGTCTGTTGAAAGAAAAGTTTCCGCCCAGCTGCCTTAAGGCAAGAGCGTAATCAACGTTGAAGAAGTCGCCGCGGGTGGCGTCGAATTGATTGTAGCGACAGATTTCACCGGGGGCGCCCGTTTCCTCGTCCGGATTGCGAACCGTGCCCAACAGACCTCGCTCGCACCTTTCGCGCGTGTCTCGAACATAAGAAGCGCCAATCTTGGAGAGCCTAACGGCACGATCAGGTTGCAGCACAGGCTTGATTAGCAAGCTCTGCAGATTAAAGAGCCGCACATCTTCGTAACTATAGCGGATGAACACGGCCGAATGCGTCTTAGGATCTAGTACCCGGTTCGTTTCAATCGCGGCGGTGAAGCGATTGATCGTCGGCTCGTGTACCCTGCCGAGATTGTCGTCCAGCGCGTTTCCATCTTCGTCGAGTCGCTGCACGATCCCCAGCGTGCCGCGGTCAATCGCGGAACGGAAAAAACGCGTCACCGTCGAATCGCGGGAATACTCAAGTGATAACCCCAGCGGCGCGAAATGTTTCTCGCCATAACGCTTGAAGCGAGGATCCAGATATTCAAATCTAAGCCGTTGCTGCCGGCTACTGACGCGCAGACGCATTGCGCCCTGCCGCAGTTTGTTCATCAAGTTAACGTTGCTGATCTCCAGCAGGCCGAGCGCGCCGGTATCGGTCGAGAAGCCGCCGCCATAGTCCATCACGCGCGGTTTCTTTTCTTCCACATCGATAATGACGTCGCGACGCTTGAAACCGGACGCGGTTTCTCCGGCCGGCTCGGTGCGAATAATCACCTGCCGGTAAGCATCCGTAATGTAAAGCTCGCGCTCGCTATCAGCGATGCGGTCCGAACGGAGTACGTCACCCTCTGCGATAGGAATGACCCGAAGGATCGCCGAGCGTTTAGTTTCTTGAGTTTTAGTGTTACCGGTTACACCGTTGACGACAATTCGGTTGATAAAGACTTTGTCGCCTTCGTTACTTATCGTATAGATCAGCCTTATCTGCTCTTCGTCACCTTTTCTCGGAAGCTCGACTACTGAAAAATCCACCCGCGCGCTTACATAACCCTCGTGGGAGTAGAGCTGGATCATGCGCTCGCCGTCGGCCCGGGCCTGCGAGCGCGAGTAAGGAGCGCCGACTACTGTTTTCAACTCGTCGCGTAATCGCTGGTCGGTATAAATCTTGTTGCCGCGAAGTTCCACTCCGGCAATTCGTGTCAACGGCCCTTCGGTTACCTGGAAAGTTATGATCAAGCTTTCGCCGTTGACCGACACGCCCTGCAGTACATCGACTTCCGCCCGACGGTAACCGAGGTCATTGCGCATGTAGTTTCTAATGGTCCGCCGGTCCTGCTCGAGCAAAGTCAGGCTGGTGTAACCCCGGCCATAGCCGAGCAACGGAATTAACCCCAGCGCGCTCGCTTTCTGAGTTCTTAGAAAAGAAGCGACATCCTCGTAAGTGAGCTTGTTGGTACCGGTGATGCGAATGTCGGTGAGCTTGAGGCGCCGTCCGCGTTCAATGTCGTAACGTATCTCGACGTTGTGCCCGCTTAGATTCTCGGGATTCAAAGTTTCACAGGTTGAGGCCTCGCCGTTCGGTCCCAGCTCAGGGGTAGGCGGCGTGACGGTACACACCGGAGTTACCTCGGCGAAGAAGTAACCCTGTTCCTGGAGCTTGTTGCGAAGGCGCCTGGCGCCCTCGATGATCGCTGATTGATCGATGTTGCCTTCACGCTTTACCGGCAAAAGCTCCGTCGCCGTTTTTTCGCTTAACTTGAGATCCGGAACGAGCACCGTCACTTTCGGCCCCACGGTTCCGGTTAAGTTAATCGCGATCAAATTCTTATCGGGATCGCGCTCGACCCTCGCGTCCTCCAGCGAAGGAGAGAGATAGCCCTGGTCGATTAATGCCTGGCGAATCTCCTTCGTATCTGACCCCAACGCTTCACGCGTAAAGGGCGCGCCGGCCTGGAGCTGCAACCTCGGCTTGACCGCCGACGCGTCAAAGCCGTTGATATTGATGTTGAAGGCTTCAATCCGCGCCTGCTCGCCGGGCACGATGTGGTAAGTAACAGTGGCGCGCGTCCCGCTCGGGTCGAGTTGCTCGCGCGACTCGACCACCGCGTTGAAGTAACCGCGATCATGGAGGAAGATTTGCAGTTCCTGCGAGTTGTGCAGAACGATCTGTTTTGAGAGGCGCGTGCCCGGCTGGGTAAGATTTACGCGAGCGCGTAACTCGTCTTCGGTAATCGGTGTGCCGGTGGCTGGGGTTAGTTCAAACTTGACGTCGCCGATCTGCACCTGCCGCTGGATCACAAAACGCAGACGGATCGGTCCCGTTTTCACCGAGCCCGGTTCGATCACTTCGATACGCGCATTGGCCACCCGCTCGGAATCGAATAAGGCTTGCAGCGAATCGCGCAGGTTCACCGCGGAGAATTCGGTGTTGGGAACAACTCTAACTATGGAAAGAAATTCAGCCTCGGCCGCCGGATCGGCGGGCGATCCTTCAAAGGCAATTTCTACTGAGGTGATCGTGCGCCCTTCGTATTCGTCAAAAGTCGAACCTGCCTGCGCACTCGCAAAAGCGAGCAGCACCATGGCTGTCAGAAACACTATCTTGAGAAACCGTCGCACCAGCACCCGCCTTAAAATCGTCGTCTGAACCTAATCTCAAAACTAAAGTTGTTGTTCCGCGCAGTTAACCTGCGCGTCGATACCTGTTCATATTGCGCAGTAAAGAAAAGGCGATCGGAAACACGATACTCGATGGCCAAAATCTGGTTGGGATCCGAAGTCACGTTAGTCGAGTAGGTAACCGACAGGTCCTTGTTGATTCGCTTCCCCAGCGTCAGGCGCGCCGCCGGCGTCGAACCACTGCTGCCAATCACCGGATTGATTTCAAAGCGGCTCAATCCGAAGAGCTTGCTGGTGGCGCGTTGCGCCGGCGCGTTGATGAGCGCATCGGTCAAGAGACTGGTGGCTGTTCCCAAACCAGACTGCGAAAGAATTGAACTACTGGTATCTCCCGTGGCGAGCTGGCCAGTTGTAATCAACGAAACAACGTCAGCCTGCGGTAGGGCCGGCTCTGAACTGATGACGGCTTGCGGTTGAGAGAGCGGGCCGTTGAGCCCAACGTTAATGCGGTAACCGCGAATCTGCGACTCCGCCTGAATGTTTATTATCGGATCCGCTCCTCGCTGGGCGGGCCAGTCCATCAAAGCGCGCGTGATCTCATAACGATCGTTGCGGAAATTCAGCGTGCCGCTGGTTGCAGTGATTCTTCCGGATACCAACGGGTCCTTCACGGGACCATTTACCTGTAGCGAAACCGAGGCGACGAGGTCCGCAAGATTGTTTCTGACCACCAGCGCGTTGCGGCCTTCTACCCGCAAGTCACTAAACAAAGCGGTGCGAGTCAACTCAATTTCAGTGCCCTCTTCGATGGATTCTGTTTGCCTGAAATTGATTAGATCCGCGAGCTCGATGTCTTCGGTGTATTCGCTCCGCTTAACATTCACTACGCCGCCAATCAGTTGCTCGCGAGAAGTCCCTTTGATTTCCAGGTCAATGTCACCGGTAGTGCGAAAATTTGTAGGATAGGGAGCAGAAACATTTTGTCCGTTGACGTTGAACAGGAACCGCGCGAGCGTGAAACCATCGAGCAGCGCGCCGCCAGTAGCGGAGATGTGGCCGCCACCCAGCAGTCCCGTCATGGAATCAATTTGGGCCTGGTTGGCTGAGAATCTCACCAGCGTTTTCAGGTTGGCGATAGTCCAGCGCTCATTCCCGATTAACAAAGAGAACGAACCTTGCGCGACCGAGGCAGTTCCGTTAAGGCGGGGCCGTTCATACGTGCCCGTTACTCTGACGGCGACTTCGGCGGTGCCGGACAAAAACGCGTCAGGACTGAGTCCGTTCAGGACTCGTAGGTTAAGCTGGCCGTCTGCCGTCATGTTTTGACGACCTTCAGGGCCGACCGCGAGTGTTCCACCGAGCACTATGTTGGTGCCTGGACCGGTGAACCGAGTTTGTTCAAAGGTAACTTCGCGCGGCGAGAAGCGCACCACGAGTGGCGAGTTTGCATTGAGCTGAACATCTGCGACTTTGAAACTAAGGCTGGTGAAGTTTGCAGTCCCTTGTAAACCGCCAATGGAAAGGTTGTCATCCTCGTCCAGCAGGTTGCCGCTCGCGTTCAGAGTTCCGGTTGCCAGTCCGGAAATCTCCACCGTGGCCTGCGGCAAAAGCATTTTCATGAGGCTCGTCAGATCCGCGTTATTTAGCGTGGTCTCTACGTTGGCCGCCAACTTCTCGCTGCCAAGGTTGATTTGCGCAGCGACGACCTGCGGCGTGGCGCCAAAGATTCCGGTGGTCAGGGTGATGTTTAGTTGCTTGTTCTCAGTTCTCCCTACCAGCGCGAGCGTGCCCGCAGCCCGGCCATTGATGACCACGTCTTTCCCCTGACCGTCGAATGTAATTTGATAGGCAGAGAAGTCCGACGAGGGGAAGGTGCCGATAATATGCGCGTTGAAGTCTGCCGTGCCGCTGACGTTTGAGAGTTGCGGCTGACTTGTGAGGGCGAATAGCCGGCTGAGCTGTACTCCCTCCGCGCGACCCTGAACATCAAAGGCTTTGTTAGTTGTGTCATACGTCCCGCTGCCAACGATGTGACCCGCGGCCAGGCGCGCGTCGACGCTTTCTACTTTCACCTGCGAGCCAGCAAAAGTGGCGCGCGCCACCATGCTTTCGAGGGGCTCTCCAGCCAGACGCCCTGGACCGAAACGCAATTCGGCGCTGCCACTCATGGCGTTGGGAATCCCGGTTATCCTTATCTCACCCGAGGCGTCGGATTGAGTGTCGGCAAACTGAGCGCGCGTTGACTTGCTAAAAGGCAACGCCGCAAGCAAATTGCCCGCATTGACGCGGTCGAGCGTGGCGTTGAGCGTGGTGTTGTCTTTGCCGGTGCGCGGGGCGTTGAGCGTAAACTGCATGCCGCCGCCATCTCTTTCAGTTAATCGCCCGTCAGCGATCTGCATTTCAGCCGAATTCATCTTTAGCGATGCCGATAACGAGCCAAGGTCGACGCCGTTAACAAGCAGCGCGCTGAGTGAGACGTTGCCGTCGATATCCGGAGAGCTGAGTTTTCCCCTTAGCGTTCCGTTGAAAGCCAACTGGCCTGCGAGTTCTAAGCCGTAAGTTCGCATCTGTTCTTCAATATCAGGAAGCAGACCTGAGGAAATAAGAACTGTCTGCAACTCGGTGGCGTCTGACGAATTCAGATCTACCTGAAGGTTGGAATCACCCGAGAACGAAAACTGTCCGGTCGCTTTAAGTTTTGTAGCGAGGGTTTGTAGATCGACGCGATCAATATTGAACAACCCATGATCCGCGCGGATTGCAACGACGCCCGAAAGCGGAACGCGTCCAGTGTCCGCCTCCAGGTTATCGGCAGTGAAGTTTGTGGTGAGCGTGCCCGAGGCGGCTCGGAAATCTGTTCCCGGAAACGCCAAATCAATCTTGCCAGTCGCTCGACCGGAGAGTGGCACAGCTGCGCCAGCCAGCGCGGTCAGCGGGCCGGCGACATCCACCTGATCAAACGTCGCAGCGATCCGCGACGTGCCGCCTTTGGCGATCGCAATTCTGGCGTTGCCGTTGGCGCGTCCCTTAAATATATCCGCAGTAAAGTTGTTCAGCTGTATCTCTGTGTTGGTTGCCACCAGTTGAGCGTGTGCCTGGCCCATATTCATCTGTCCAAGCACACCGCCGCCGATACTTAAATCAGCGCTCGCTCGATAACGTCCGGAAGGTTCAACCACAAATACAGGTTTGGTGAGCTTCACATTTTCGACCTGGCCATCGGCAAGCTTGACGGTGCCGGCGTCGATGTCAGCCGTCGAGCCCTCCATGCGACCGCCGCGCACCGAGAGTCGCGCGCCGGCGATATTAATCGTGGCGATTTCGGCGCCGCCGGCGTGGGTAGCTCCAACCTGTATGTCTTTAACAACGACACTCGTCACCCCATCGCGGCTCGTGATGTCTACATTGTTGGCGGTTACGCCCTCGACTTTGGCACCCGAAGCCGTGATGGTCCCGGCCTTCACTTTAGAGACGCTCGCAGTTGTGACGCTTTTTTCATTGTGCAGCCGCAGATCGGTAGCGGTAATTCCGTTTGCCCGCGTACCTGAAGATGACAGGCCGTTAGCACTAAACTGTGGAGCTGAAGCAGTGAGCACGCCATCCTTCATTTCCGCGCGAGCATCCTGGAGGATCAACCCGGTGATCGTCGTGCCGTAACTCTTCTCCGCGGCCGCGCGCAATTCTCCCAGCCAGCGGAAATCCGAGCCCGTCCCCATCACGCCGCCGACCAGTTGGACGTTATTGAGTTGGAAGTCTCCGGCAGTCAGGAGGGCAGCGACTGCCTTGCCGTTAATGTCGTAACTACGGCCCTGACCGCTGCCACGGGCAGTTACATTCAGACCCTGGAGACGCAGGTTGTCCGCGGCGAGCGCGTCAGAATTGATAGTGCCTTCAACTTTGTACTTGTCACCTTCGCCGGAGACTTTGCCGGCGAACTTTCCCGCACCGCGTAAAGTTGTGCCGGCCTGAAGCACATCTGAAAGTTGGGTGAGGTCGACTGAGGAAGTAATGTCCATCTGGTAGCGCAGCGCGCGCCAGTCGTCCATCGTTCCGGATAACTTCGCTTCCGCAACGGGTGAGCGCAGCACCAGTTCCTGGATCTCAACGCGCGTTTCATTCGCACGAACCTGCCCCCGGATGTCGATATTGTTAATCGGACGGCCATCGTAGATGAACGTTGAATCCGAGACAGCGAAGGTGACTGGATGTAGTTGATTCTCGAGCGGAAGGTTTGGATCTTTTGGCAGAATCATTGCGCTCAGATTCCGCGCTTCACCGGAGATTTCATGCCGCGCGTCTCCGTAATGGATTACTCCACTCTTGATCTCAATGTTTGCAGCGGTGTAGGCAAAAAGGATGCGCCGGTTGGTTTCGGGAGGAGGAATACGGATGTTGCGGAAGTTCGACCGGCCCTGCTCGTCAAATGTGACCCAGGCTTCGAGACCCTCGATTTTGAGATCCTTCAGGTTGATATTGCGTTGCAGATTCAGGGCATAGAGGTCTTCGATCCGAATGGTTGCGAGCAGGCGATTAATCTGCCCCAGCTTTTCTCCCGTTTGTGCGTCGTAGAGTTCCACACCCAGCATCTCCACAGTCTGTGGTGGGAAGCCGGCGTGAAAGTCCTTAATCTCCGCGCGAATGCCATACTTCGCAAAAGTGTCTTTGATTTGACCGGCCACATAGCGATCTACATAGCCAAACCGGTAAAGAATCAGTGTCAGTAAAATCAGAGCAACTATCCCGATGGCTGCGGCTATGGTGGCGATAAAAAGGTTGCGCCGGTTAAGGAAGCGACGACGACGACCCTGCGGAGTGATGGGGTGTTTGCGTTTCGCGTCGCGCTCAGCGATTGCTTCAGCAAGCGGTGGAAGTGGCTCATCAGTTTTGGACCGAAGCGCATCGCGTATGTCCTGGCTCCCCTTCTGTTGAGCTGGCGGGTTCGAACCATCTGGAGCAGGAGTGTCGCCCGCAGGTGTTCCCTTGCCCGGACCGTTATCGCGATCATCTACACTCATAACAAACAGCCGCCCTTGTGGGACAGACTTTCCAGACTGTCCTTGGTTCGCTTAAAACACGGACAGACACGAATGTCTGTCCTAATGCCTATATTTGGGAGAGGGAATCCCGAAACTAAAATCAGCCTTTGAACTAGAGAGAGTTTCCGACCAGAATCATGTTGGTTCAATCTCAAATTTCAGTCTGAGATTTCATGCCTGAGACCCAGGTACGTTGCTCTCTTTCTCCGGAAGCGGTTATTTTTCCGGCGCTGCCAAGTCTCTGAGATGCGCGGGCTGGCCCAATCGGACGCTGCCCACAACCTCAAGCTCGAAACCTTCAAGGGCTGCGACTTTGGGGGGATGGTTCGTCAGCAATTGTATACGACGGAGCCCCAGGTCATGAAGTATCTGAGCGCCAACTCCGTAATCCCGGTCCGTTCCGTAACCTGTTTCAAGGCTCGCTTCTCGCTTGCCTATAGTTTTCTCCTGCATCAACGCGTAAGTACGCAGCTGATTTACCAGATCAAGACTCTGTTCGCGCTGGCGCAGATAAAGAACCACACCCTGGCCGGCGGCGGAAATTTTTTCCAATGCTGCATGTAACTGAAACCCGGTGTCGTCCATTAGCGAGCCAAACATGTCGCAGGTAACATTCTCTGTATGCACGCGAACGAGGACCTCATCCCCAGGACGAATATCACCCATAACCATCGCCAGATGCATATCGCCATTGATGATGTTTTCGTAAGCAATAGCCCGGAAGCGACCGTACACCGTCGGCAAAACCGTCTCGACCGCGCGCTTCACCAGTATCTCTTTGCTGATGCGGTATCTGACCAGGTCAGCAACCGTGACCATTTTGAGGTTATGAGCTTCGGCAAATTCCTGGAGTTGCGGCAGCCGCGACATTGTGCCGTCTTCGTTCATGATCTCGCAGATCACGCCCGCCGGATAAAGACCGGCAATTCGCGCAATATCAACGCTGGCTTCAGTCTGGCCCGGGCGCACCAGCACTCCACCGTTTTTCGCGCGCAGCGGAAAAATGTGGCCGGGTCGTGCCAGGTCTTGAGGGCGTGTCTGGGGATCGACGGCAACCTGAATTGTCGTCGCGCGATCCGCGACGGAGATTCCGGTTGTCACGCCCCTGCGAGCGTCAATGGAAACAGTGAAGGCTGTCCCCAGGAAGGAAGTGTTGTCGGCAACTTGTGTGGTGAGATGCAACTCGTCGCAGCGCTCCTCGGTCAACGGCAGGCAAATCAAGCCGCGCGCGTGACGGGCCATGAAGTTAATCATTTCGGGGGTCGCTTTTTCGGCCGCGCATACCAGGTCGCCCTCGTTTTCACGATCCTCATCGTCAACGATAATGATCATGCGTCCTTCGCGTATTTCGGTGACGGCGTCTTCAATTGAGGCAAAAGTCATCGGTTCTGAAGTTTGTTATCCCTATCCTGAGATCTGAGATCTCTAATCTGAGATTCAGTAGCTGTGGGCCTTATGTTAACCGAAAGCCTTAGATTTTTCGACTGTCGGCCTCTGAGAAAGACATGATGCGCTCGACGTATTTGGCAATTACGTCGGCTTCGAGGTTCACTTCATCGCCCGGCTGCAGGTGAGAAAAGTTTGTGACTTCCCAGGTCTTGGGAATGATAGCGATTGCGAAGTAATCGTCGGTCAGCTCGGCTATTGTTAGGCTAATCCCTTCCACCGAAACTGAGCCTTTGAAGACCAGATAACGCGCGATTTCTGGTGGGTAGGCGATGCGGACGGTCCACGAGCCACCGTGGGCTTCTGCGCCCAGAAACGTTCCGCG
>JBOGOP010000011.1:0-46657 GCA_050747225.1 Pyrinomonadaceae bacterium | reverse complement strand
CCACTACCTCAACTCACTGGTGCCGGTGCCGGTTTCGGAAGGACCCTTCGCGGTAGTCGCCGAGCCCACGCCCGCCTGGATCGCGGTGCCTAGTCTGATCATTGTCACGGCGCTGGTCTTGATCGTGGCCAGCTACCGCATCCGCCGAATGGAAATCCGCTACGGAAATGAGTAATCCTGATGGCTTGTTGAGAACAAGCCAATTTTTGCGGAACGCACACGCCTTTAACCCGCAAGCAGTGCGAAACTGAACGTAGCATAAAAACAAATGCAGGAAGCGCTTTCGCTCCCTGCACGAGGCCAGGCGTTTCTATTCCCGGACTCCTACTACTTTGCTCTCGGTAGCAGGTGGGTCCGCAGGCAACAGACGTGTCGCGGCTAAACAAAGACTCGTCGGTCGCTCGGATGTGAGCAAGGAAGGCGGCGCGGCCAGCAGGCTCACTATTCAAAGCAGCATGGAACAGTTCTTCAATTTGCTGCCATCGTTCTGCTTTCATCCTTCGTTCCTTGCTGATCTCGCCTCAGTGGCAACTCCTGGCCAGAGTCTATGCCAATGATCGAGCGGCGCGAGAGAGTCTGTAAAACGACGCGAGGGCGCAATCCATTCGAGATAGCTCCTGCACCAACTGCGGCTTATTGTGTGCGATTCTGGCAGTGCATTTCTCGTTGAGCAACTAAATGGACTACCTTCAAGAATAAAAGCGAAAGGTTGGAGCGCCGGTCGAGACTTTCGCACCAAGGCAAAGATTTACCGAGGCGGCGCGAATCCCACCAGCTAACGGCATTAGCTTTTCAGCACCGGACGCTCGACTATGGCTCCATCGAGTCTCTGAATCCCATCTGTGAACGCGGGATATGCCACGAAAACCTCTAACTGCATCCAGCAGCTTTGATTCGAACACCCGAAGGATCATTAAAGCCGGGTGATTTCGGTCAGATTATTTCTACGAGCAATAATCCGCGAATTATTCAATTCGCATTGAAGCGAAGCTTTTGACAGCATCACTTGCTGACGAATGGATGTCCCTAAGCCAAAATCTCCACGGCTTGTCCTTCCACTCTGCGGCGTGCCGGTCCCGGAAGGACCACTCGCCGTGGTTGCCGAGCCGACGCCCGCCTGGATCGCCGTGCCCAGCCTGCTAATCGTCACTGCGCTTGTATTGATCGTAGCCAGCTACCGCATTCGCCGCATGGAAGTTCAATACGGCAGCGACTGAACGTCCAGCGTCGTTGTTCGTCCTCACTCTTAACTAGCGAGAGATCCGCGGATAGCACAAAAGGTTAGGACACCCCGAGATCTGTGTCGCCGTTTGTAGACAGACAATATCCAGCCTGCTGGTCTGGTCACTTCCTAAATCCTTCTGGGCCGCAAATTCCTACGCCACTTATATGAAACTGCTAAGCGGTACGCGTGTTGCCTAGTAAGCACGCAGATGTCCTCGAGAGTACGACACCTCGCGAATCCGGAATTTGGCGGTACTTCAATTCAACAGGAAGGTTTCAGGCTGTTGGCCCACCTCGATGTAAAGGAGTGGAATCGTGGCCCTCAAGAAAACTTTGAATGTCAATGGCAATAAGAGTCTGAATGGCAACGGCAACAAAGATACGAATGGCAGTGGTCGGTTCAAACTCATTGAGAGGTGGCAGGGGAATGCCGACCGACGAACGGCTGTGACCTGCACTATTTATCTGCTGTTTACCATCGCCCTTTTCGGCTGGCTACTCTTTGATTGCTGGATTGGGAAACACACCCTTGCTCATATTCTTGGTTACGATGTCACGCGGCTTGAGCATCCCGCCTTCCGCCTGGTAGCGTTCACGGTAATTGCGGGTGGTTTTGGCGGGGCAGTTAACGGAATTCGCAGCATTCAAAATTTCTGCGACTCCTTTAACCGCAAGCATAAGTGGAAGTATTTAGCAGCCCCTTGGATGGGCAGCACCCTGGCGCTGATTGTTTATGCGGTGCTCCGCAGCAGCATTGCCGTTCTGGGCGGTAATGCTGCCTCAAGCGATATCGGTAACACTCAGGTGCTGGCTAACTTTACCGCGGGTGCGCTGGCTGGTTACGGTTCAAAGGATGTCTTCATCTGGCTCGATGACAAAGTCCACAAGATATTCCAGGTAACAGAAAAAGTGCCGGATGTTACAGGGAAGCCGCAAGAGGCTGCGATATCCCGTCTCCAGGCTGCGAATCTGGAAGTGGGAGAAGTTTCCCGAGTGCCACAGCCTAACGGAAAGCCTGCGGGTACGGTGATAGCTCAGTCGCCACTGCCGGAGGCACCAATTGATCGGGGGCAGTCAGTTGATATTTCTGTCGCAGCGGACGCCAAGACAAACTGAGCTTGGCAGGTTCTGACTGTGACAAACCTGAAGATTCCGCGATGAGAGTTGCAATTCGTTCCGGCGGAAAAATGTTGGGAGATGGAGCCTCACTTCCTGCTGACATAAGAGTTGTCTCGAATTTAGACCGCCACGGTTTCCCGGCCCAATCTTCCGCGTGTTGCATGTCGTCAGGGTTGTCCAAAGCGCGATCTGTACTCACTCGACACCAGAAACGACTTGACCATATCCGCCTGCACGAAGTTGCCGTTGAACTGATCCAGTTTGGCTAACCAAAAGTTGTAGCCGTTAAAGTCGAGGCCCGGTTCTGGAGGATCGTCTGGGTTCCGTCGCAAGTAGCCGAAGTATTGCATCAGCACAAAGGCCTTATTGAATTCCTGCTGCGCCAGCATCGAATTTTCCGCCACTCGTCGCAACGCTCGTCCGCGCGCGGCTGTGTCACTGGTGCTCGTCGCTGAACCAAACTCGTTTATGGCGGCCGTGCGGTCAGTCGCTGCGGGCGTGACACCGGCATTCGTAAAAAGTGCATCAACGAATGCTGCTGGCGTCAGCGATGTTGGAAAAGCGGAAGTAAAGCGCGACCGCTGTACAAACTCAGACGTAAAGGCCTGCTTGTTGTTCTCCAGGACTTGTTCCCAACCAGGCTGATTCACGATCACACCCTGACCAATCTCCCGCGTGTCGGGCAGAAATTCACTGAGGGTAATCGGCACGGGCGCACCGGCCAGATTTCCGTAAGACGATTTGTACATGCGGTAAACCAGGTAACCGGTTTCCTGAAACTCGATGGAGAGGAAGAAGGCTGCTGAGACGTTGATGCGCTTGACTTCAATACAGCCCGGGTCGGTACCGCACGAAGTTATCTCGTTGGTCCAAAACGCCAGGCCGCTCGCATCCGCACTGCGGTCAAGGAAGTCGCGGTAATGCTCCTGCACAAAGTAGTCTGCGTCGTCTATCGGACTGGGAAATGGTGGCAGAGGCGCCGCCACTGGCTGCCAGGAGGGCTGCGAATCATTTCCTGAGTTAGTGATCCTCCTTGAATTACTACCGTCAGCATTCGCCACGGCGACATCATTGAACCTGGCAGAAAAATCGATTATGTCTTCGTAGCTGGTGTATGCGAACCTGGCGCGGTCGGGCGAGAATGTGAATGGTCGAAATAGGAAAGGGTCAATTGCCTGTTGTCCGCTGCCGTCGGCGTTCATCACAAGGCAATACAACGAACTAGGAATATCAATGAAAGTGATAACGGAAACACGTGTGAAAAAGATTCTCGTGCCGTCAGGCGACCATTGAAGGCTGACATCGTACTCGTACCCGAAAAGGTCACTACCGGGGTTGTCCAGGCTCGTCCTATTGCTGCCGTCAGCGTTCATCACATCGATTCTCGGAAAGAAGAGGCTGCTGGATTCTATGAAGGCGATCTTCGTTCCGTCGGGTGAGACGGCAGGCCCGTATTCGCTGCTCGTACTGCTGCTCAGGTTCGTCTGGTTGCTGCCGTCCGCATTCACCGTGTAGATCTGGGACCTAGCGCCAGTTCCTTGCCCTTCGGTCCTGCCAAAAATGATTTTGGCGCCGTCGGGAAACCACTGGTTAAAGTAATCGTCTCGAGCGTCGTTGGTGAGTCTCGTTTGATTGCTGGCATCGGCGTTCATTGAGTAGACTTCGGAGTTGCCATCACGATTTGTTGTGAAAGCTATCCTGGTGCCGTCGGGTGACCAGGCGAAGCCGAAATCGTTACCTGGATTATTCGTGAGGTTGGTTTGATTACCGCCATCGGCGTTCATCACGTAGATTTCGTTGTTGCCATCCCGATAGCTTTGGAAGGCGATCTTGGTTCCATCCGGTGACCAGGTGGGAGAGGAATTGCCATCCAGATTGTTTGTAAGTCTCTTCTGATGGCTGCCGTTTGGGTTCATGGTGTAGATCTCGGCGTTGCCGTCCCGGTTACTCACGAATGCGATCTTGCCATTGGCACCCAGCGCGGACGTCTGCGGTTGAATGAGTGGGCTTGCGACCCCATTCGCTTTGGCGACACCGGAAGAACGCGGGCGGAATTGAGAGTAGCTTGTGACGGCAAGGAGGGTTGTCAACATACTCGCAGCCAACACCAGGCCGAGCACTTGGCCGAGCAGTTGCCGTGAGAGATTCTTTTGGTGCTTATGGGAAAACATTTCATTTTTCCTTTCGCGTTAAGCGCAGAGCGGTTGGGCAAATGAGTCGATAAAGGGATTGCAACTTGAGATAACAACGATTTTGGTTTGAGCCATTTGGACTGGGAGCAGTCAGGCCGGAGCGAATCGCCGCGCGAGCTTCCGGCGAGAGACGTTGTTCCAAGGAACGCACCGCTTCGAGGAGGATCAGTTGGCCTTCTGGAGATTCAGGTTCAACTGGTTCACATGAATCGGTATCGTTAAGCGAAACGCCGTCAACCGGCGCAACCTCCGTCTCGCGAGCCTGACGCGGCCACTCGCCCGACACGATGGTCACGCGGCGGCGAAAAGCGTTGACCTCGATGCGGCGGTATTTCATCTCTTCTCCTGACTATGAGAAACGGGATACCCCGGCGCGTTCAGTCTGAAAGTGGTATTGACTCCGCTGCCAAACTGAACGCGTGGATTAAGCGTTTCGGTTATGGACAGGTGCTTGGTGGCTCGACCCTGATGCGTTTGCCGAGAAAGGTTGAGCAGCCTGAAAATCCGGGAATCGGATTTCCCGCCGGATCGAAAACGTCGAAGGAAGCATTTCCGTTGTATTCATCTCCTTGTTCACCAAGGGTGAGGTTTTGGTGGATCTTCAACACGGCGACGAGTTGTCCGGTCGGGTCATAGATAAAGTTCACGATGGTGTTACTGAACTTGTGACCTTGTGTGTGGATCCAGCTTCCGTGACCAGCGCTGGATTGAAGCGGAGGCGGGACTGCCGCCGGGAGCGTCAGCAGACCTCCACCCTGGGAATAGGTAGACAGGTTCTTTATCGTAGTCCCGGCGTTGAATCCTGAGACGATTGTCACATCGTCAACCCATGAACCTTCCAACCCCGGGCCGGACTCCTCTCCTGCTCTAACACTGGACGGCACACTTAGCGCCGCAATCGAAACGAGCATGAGAGCGGCAGCAACTAAAGCAAGCTTGATTCTCCTGGTTGTCATTATTTTTCTCCTCTTCCGTCGTTTTGTTTTCTCGATACGAGCTTGAACTCGCTCGAGAATGCGGCGGACCATAACGCTCATAGTGGCGGGCTGTAACGAGTTAGTGGCGAAGAAGTGGCGAGGAAACGCCGAAAGATTCGCGAAGTCTATTGCGAGGCTGATTAAGTGGGGTTATGATGCGGCCACGACGAACCGGGAGGGTCGCTCCACCGCGCTGCTGGGCATGTCAGCACGAGACGGAAAGCACGCCGCCCCGCCTTTTCCCAGCCTCTCTTACTCATTCGTGCAGTGAAGTGTCGCAAGGCCCTTCAAGGCCACCGGTCATTTCCTATGCAGAAGCTGTCCCACCAAACACATTCGTTTGCCGACTTCACACTCAACCTGACTCGGGGCTGCCTGCTGCGGGGTGCCCAGGAGATCAAGCTACCTCCCAAACCCTTTGCGGCTTTGAAGTATTTGGTTGAAAACCCGGGTCGTTTGATAAGCAAAACGGAATTGATCAAAACAATCTGGCCCGACACGGCTGTGACCGATGACTCGCTGGTGCAGTGCATGATTGAAGTGCGTCGTGCGTTGAGCGATGAGAGGCAGCAAATTATCAAGACCGTGCAGCGACGTGGCTACATCTTCGACAAGGAGGTAACCGAGAACGCTCCGACCGCGACGTTGACGACTTATACCGAAGAGACTGAGGGCGTCCAGGTCATCATCGAAGAGCAAACGAATGAACATGGGGCAACCGAGATAGCTGCAGTCAAACCGCAGTTCCTAATGGCAGAGAAGATGTCGACTGCGCGCCGGTTCACCAGAGTGATCTGGGGCCACAAGATAGCAACGGCAGTCGGTTTGGCATTTGTCGTGGTCGCAGTTGCAGGTCTGGCCAGGCCCGTCCTGACCTGGTGGCTCAAGCCTCCCTCGATCGCTATTCTGCGCATCGCAAATGCCACCGGTGATCCAAACAACGACTACGTCACCGACGGCCTGACGGAAAGCGTCATCCGGAGCCTGGCGCAAATCAACACCCCAGGTAAGACTCCCAGACTATTGGTCACGGCCCAGAATACCGTTTTTGCCTACAAGGGCAGGGAACCTCGCAGCGTGGGCCGCGAGCTGGGAGTGGACACGGTACTGGCGTCGCAGATGACGGAGCAGAACGGCTGGTGGTTCATCAAGGTTGAGATGATTGACGTTGCGAACGGTTCGGAAGTGTGGAGCAAGCAGTATGCGATCGGAAATCGACTCGGTTCCGGGTTTCCGCAACTACAGGACAACCTCGCCCGTGAGGTTGCTGCGAACCTGCCGCTGAGGCTGAGCAGTGAAGAACTACAACGGTTGACCAGGCGTTACACACAAAACCCGGAAGCGTACGACGCTTTTCTGAAGAGCCGCGCCTCGTGGTTTAAGGGCTCGCCGGAGGGCTACCGGAAAAGCATCGAGTATGGCCAGCAGGCGATCGATCTCGATCCAAATTTCGCACTGGCCTACACGAGTATAAGTGCTTCCTACTCGTTGCTAGGGGTCATCGGCGACATGCCGATGAAGGATGCCAATGACAAGTCAATCGAGTTTGCGGTAAAGGCGCTCAAGATTGATAACACCCTGAGACCAGCTCTATCCGGCCTGCAAATAGCAGAGCTGGGCGCCTGGGACTGGCAGAAGATCGAGAAGGAGGGCCGGCGACACCTGGGCTATTCGTTTAATTTGGGCGGCTATCTGATCGCCGCGGGCCGCCTGGACGAGCAGCTTGCTTTTGAGAACACCATTCTGTCGTTTGACCAGCACAATCCCAGTATGAATTATTTTCATGCCAACACGCTGGTGCTCGCGCGACAGTATGATGCCGCCATTGAGCAGTATCAGAAGACGCTCGCGCTGGGTTCCGTCGACGGCAAGCCATCTTTTGGTCCTGAATCGGCCTGGACTCATTGGGGTCTCGGCAACGTGTACGTACAAAAGGGAATGTTCCCAGAAGCCCTCGCTGAATTAAACAAAGCGAAAGAGTTGTTAGACGACTCGCCCGTCACGTGGGAAGCGATCGGTTACGCTTACGCGAAGTCAGGACAGAGAGACGAGGCCCTCGAAATACTCGATCGCTTGCAGGCAAGAGGCGGTCGCGGCGAATACATCTATCCGTTCGGCGTCGCCTGGATCTACGCCGGCCTTGGAGACAAAGACCAGGCGTTCACCTGGTTGGATAAAGCCTTTGCCGAGCGTTCGAGTGGACTACGACAAATCAAGACGGATCCGATCTTCGACCCACTGCGATCTGACCCGCGTTTTACCGACCTGCTCCAGCGCATGAAGCTACCGGCGTGAGTTTTCACGAACAGATAAGTTGAAATAAGACAGCTGTACAACCTGATGATCCCTCGAAGGCGCATTGCTTTGCCGTTGGCTGGTTGTTTCCTGCTTCTGTCAACCTTAATCGCTTCTGCTCAAACCCAAACCACTGGCGGTATTTCCGGTGCAGTCAAAGATCAGAATGGCGCACTGATCGTCGGCGCCGAAGTGTCCGCCACGAGCGACGCGACCGGCGAGCGAAGAAGTGCCACGACCGACGGCGACGGCCGTTATTCGTTAGCGCTGTTACAGCCGGGCAACTATCGTGTCAGTGTTAACGCTAAAGGCTTCCTGCCGGCTTCAATAACCGCACCGGTCTCGATTACGGAGACAACCTCAATCGACGTGACGCTGACCGTTGCGGGACCAGGCATGGCTGATAGTTTCGTTATGGCCGAATTACCGTTAGTGAGAACGGGCGGGCCAGAGCTTGGCCTTGTAGTTGATTCCCGTGCCGTCAGTGAGTTGCCACTGGCAACGCGCAACTTCACCCAAATTCTGGGTCTCTCGCCGGGCACGTCAGTTTATCTGCCTGACAATACGGTGGTGGGACGCAACTCACAAAACGTCTCGGTCAACGGCTCGCGGGTCACCCAGAACAATTTCCAGATCAACGGCATCGACGCCAACGCGGGCGTTACTCGCAGCGTCAGCTTTGCTAATCCGGCTCCAGAAACGATTCAGGAGTTTAAGATCCAGACTTCGCTCTACGACGCGACCTTCGGCCGGTCGGGCGGCGGCAATATTCAGATTGTTACCAGGAGTGGCACGAATGATTTTCACGGAGTCGCTTATGAATACTTCGGCAATGATGTGCTCAATGCCAACAATCCCTTCTTGAAAGCGGCGGGTGCACGCCGGCCGGTGCTCAAGCGAAACATCTTCGGCGCGACCCTCGGCGGTCCAATTCAGAAAGGTAGAGCTTTCTTCTTCGGCTCGTATCAGGGAACGCGCGAACGCAACGGCGCGTCGCGGCTGAACAGCATCTCGTCCAACGTTCTCATCGCACCGGGGCTGACGGGTGATCGTTCCGCTGCGACATTGCTTACAACATTCAGACCGACGCTCGGAAACGGACAGCCCGCGACCTCGATTGACCCAACCGCTCTCGCGCTCTTGAATGCGCGCTTGCCGTCAGGACAGTTCCTGATTCCGACGCCGCAAGCCGGCGGCCGTTATTCCGGCTCTGCCATCTCGCTTTTTCGAGAGGACCAGTTTAACGCGAACGTGGACTACCAGATCAGTCCAAAAAACTGGCTGGCGATAAAGTTTTTCTTCGCCCATGCGCCGCAGACGCTGGCACTATCCGGCGCGGCAAATGTTCCCGGTCTTCCGGTTGACAGTGTGAATGACAACCGGTTGCTCTCGATTCAAGCCATCCACATTTTCAATCCCGACGTCACGAATGAGGCGCGGTTTAGCTACAACTTCATTCGCGCTGATAGTTCCACTCGACAGCCTCTGCACGACTCAGATGTGGGCATTAGGCGATCTACCGCGGTTGGTTCTCCAGGCCTACCGCTAATCCAAATCGCGCTCAATGCCGGAGGGATCCAATTTGGGACCGGCGCGGTGCAAGACATAAACTCGACGCTGCCTTCAGCTGCTTTCGCCGACATTCTCTCGATCGCCCGCGGGCCGCATTCGATTCGTACCGGCGGAGAGCTTCGCTATTACGAGGTTAATTTCGCTGCCCCGGTGCTGACGCGTGGCGTTATTACATTCGCGAGCTTCAATAGTTTCCTGATTGGCCAACAGTTCGCTGCTGTGATCGCCAACGGCATTACCGATCGCAATCTAAGAGCCAATGATTACGACCTCTTTATTCAAGACGACTGGAAGCTTACGAAAAAACTGACACTCAATCTTGGCCTCCGATACGAGTTGGATTTGCCTCCCTATGACACGCGCGGGCGCATAGCGACATTTGATCCCGCGCTCTACCAGCCGCGCCCGCAGTTCGTCGTAATTAGTGGCGTCGCGACTCCCGTTGGCCCTCCGATCGCGGGATTCGTCCAGGCAGGTAATGCCATCCCGGAATACGACCTGGCGGAAGTTCCCAACGTTGGTAAGCGCGTGCTTCGGAGTATCGACCCGAACAACTTTGCTCCGCGAGTCGGTTTTGCATACTCGCCGTTTCGATCGAAACGCCTGGTCTGGCGTGGCGGCTACGGCATCTTCTATTCACGCACATCCTTCACCAGCGTGAACAATAGTCTTTTTTCGCCGCCTTTCTATCTTGCGGCGCTGAAGTCTTCTCCGCCTGCTACTTTTAACGATCCGTTTTCCTCCCTCGTGTCGCAGAGTCGGTTCCCCGCACTGGTTTTGGGAGTCCCACTTAGCGGTTTGACGTTTGACCGCAACATGCGTACGCCTTACGTCCAGCAATACAACCTGAGCGGACAATTCGAGCTGTTCAAAGACACGCTGCTGGAGGTCGCCTACGTCGGCACGCGCGGTCTCAATCTTCTTCGACAGGTGGCCATCAACCAGGCGCGCCTTGCCAGTCCGCAACATCCGATTATCAATGACGTCACCGGAGAAGTGACTACTACCAATACGACCGGCGCGCTGGGGAACGCTGGTCTGCGGGCGCCATATCAAGGAGTAGCAACGAACAGCGGGCAGGCAGGCTTTGTCCAGGATCAAACCACGGCGCAGTCTTCATACAATTCGCTTCAGTTAAGCTTCACCCGGCGACTCGCGCGCGGATTACAAATTCAAGCCTCATATACTCTCTCGAAATCAATCGACAATGCGTCGGGGCAAGGCGGTGGCGCTGGCACGACCGGACTAATAAACTCCGGAAGTACCAGCGAGACGAGTGGCGTTATCGGCGATCAACTGAATAATCACAGTAATCGCGGGGTCTCTGACTTCGATCGCCCGCATCGTTTTGTCTTAAGTTATTTATGGGAACTGCCGACACCAGAGCTCGCAGATCATTCTGCTGCCCGTCGACTAATTTTTTCCCGGTGGCAAGTATCGAGCATTATCACGGCCATGTCGGGGTTGCCAATTGACATCATTGATTCCAACGCCGGTTCGCTCTATGGCATGTCGGGCGCCGGCGCCGGCGGGCGTCCCAACTGGGCGCCCGGCGCAACTCGCCAGACCGCAACCAGCAACATCCCGGCGGGCTATTTCTTCAACCCGTTCGCGTTTGCGCGTCCAATCGTGCCGGCCAATCAGTTGATTCCCAGTTCAACTATCGGCGCTACTGCCGGCGCAACATGCGGCCAACCGAACGTTTTATGTACCGACTTCGGTAATGTTGGTCGCAACGCCCTGCGCGGGCCACGACAGTTCGACGTTGACTTATCCGTCAGCAAGCGCATCGCGATTCGGGATCGACAGAACATCGAATTCCGCGCCGACATTTTCAACTTCTTCAACAACGTCAACTTTGCCAACCCGATCAGCAATCTCAGTGCGGTGACATCGTCGGGGGGCAGTTTCAATCCGAACGGACAGATCACTCCCGGCCGGGCGGGTGATTTTGGACGCATCATCGCAACCAGCAACAACCCGCGAATCGTCCAATTCGCACTGAAGCTCAGTTTCTGAGAAGCACCTACCTGCTGACGAATTGATTTTTCTGATGCCGCCGCTGCTGAAAAAAATAAGTGTCATCCACTACCTCAACTCATTGGTGCCTGTGCCGGTTTCGGAAGGACCCTTCGCGGTAGTCGCCGAGCCGACGCCCGCCTGGATCGCCGTGCCTAGCCTAATTATTGTCACGGCGCTGGTCCTGATCATCGCCAGCTACCGCATCCGCCGCATGGAAATCCGCTACGGAAACGAGTAAGAGTGGCGGTGGATAGTGAATAGAATAGGAAGCCCTCGCCCCGGCTCCGTAGGAGCGAAATGTTTATAGCCCGTGCCGGATCATTTGTTTCCTGCGCTCTGTAGGAGCACGACGAAATCACATTGCGCTCCTACGGAGCTGGGCTTGAATAAACCCGCCAGGGCTATAAACATTGCGCCTCTCCGAGGCGGAAAGAGGGCAGGCAAGGGCCGAAGACTTAATCAGACCTTCCAATACTTATCGTTAATAGTAGTTATCGCTAGTTGCTTCTCCAGCTCCGCTCCGGGTTATTAGCGTAAGTTTCCCGGTTGCGGTTTCGGTGCGCGTGCCCTTTCCAACTGACTTTACCCTCGCCTAAACCAAATTCCTCGCGGCTCTTGCTCTGACGCCTCATGACAGTAGCGCGCTTCAGCGTTTATCCCTTCCAGCGCCTTACTAGGATTCTTGCATCAACTAGTGCAAAATACGCGCGTTCACTAAAACGGCCGCCGCACGCGAGTGCGCTTCAAATCCACGGCCATGGTCCCAGGCCGACAGTTTCCGACATTTAGTTTCCCTCGTGTTATCATCAGTGCGCATCACCTAAACTTAGCCGATTGTGCCGCTTCCTTTTCCGGGACTGTAATTCGCAGAAGATTTGCTAAACAGTGGCCTCACTATGCCTAAGACTGAAAGCCTTGATGAACTGATTGCGAAGAACGCAGCGGAGTTTGCCGATCAGATCAAAGCTGCGGCTCAGATGGCGGACAAGGAAGAAGAGATTCGCATCGAGGCTGAGCGGCAGCTCGCCTTCATCGAAAAACAAACCGGCATCAAGCTGGAAGGGAAACATGAATTCACCGTCGCCAGTGGCCGTGCTGATTCCGTCTATGATCGCGTTATCATCGAGTACAAGAATCCGAAGAGTCCCGGCGCCCGCATTGGACCGAAAGCCGACTCACCCGGCAGCAAGAAAGTAGTTGATCAGCTCAAGGGCCGCTTCTATGACATGCAAACCGAACTGGGTCACCCGCTCAACACGATGTTCGGCGTCGGACTCGACGGCAACTACTTCATCTTTATTCGGTACCGCGATGGCAAGTGGCAGGTACAGGAACCCGTCGAGGTTAACAAGTATTCAGCCGAGCGATTTCTCTGGGCGCTTTATAACCTGGGCCAAAAAGGAAAGCCGTTTTCGTCGGAATATCTGGCTCTCGACTTTGGCGCAGAATACAAGCTGGCGCAGGATGGCGTACGAACGCTTTATGAAGCAATCTCGCAGACGACGCATCCGAAGGCTCAAGTCTTCTTCAATCAATGGAAGATTCTGTTTGGAGAAGTCTGTGGCTACGATGTTGATAATCCGTCAGACAAAATCAAAAAGCTGGCTGAGGGCTACGGAATAGAACATCGCCGAAAACTGAAGCCTGCCGAATTGTTGTTCGCCGTTCACTCGTATTACGCAATCTTCATGAAGCTGCTGGCTTCAGAGATAGTGGCGTTCTTTAACAAATGGATCTCGCCTCCACTTGACCGAATGCTAGTGGCAACAACAAGCAACGGGTTGAAACGTGAGATGGAGGATCTTGAAGCTGGCAGCGTCTTCCGGCACCTCAACATCACAAACTTTCTCGAGGGCGATCTGTTTGCTTGGTACACGTCCGTTTGGTCCGAGCCGATTGAACAGTTAGTACGTGCCATGGTGGCGCGGCTTGATGATTACAACCCCGGCACTCTTTCAGAAGATCCCGACAGCAGTCGCGACTTACTGAAGAAGCTTTATCAACAGCTTTTTCCAAAGAGCGTTCGCCACGATCTTGGCGAATACTACACGCCCGACTGGTTGGCTGAACACGTACTGAATGAGCTTGAGTACGTCGGCGATCCCGACAAGCGTTTGCTCGATCCCGCTTGCGGCTCGGGCACGTTTCTGGTTATGGCCATTAATCGGATTCGTAAATGGTACGACGAGAACCGGGAACAGGCCCGCTTTGATGAAGGTGATCTCTGCCGCAAGATTCTTTCGAATGTCATTGGCTTTGATCTCAATCCTCTTGCAGTCATGGCCGCGCGAACAAATTACCTTATTGCGATTCGCGATCTTGTGGGACATGTGGACAAAGTAGAGATTCCAATTTACCTATGCGACTCAATCATGACGCCGTCGGACTATGGCGGTTTGTTCACTGCCGGACTCGGAAAAGCCAAAGAGCTAAAAACGGCGGCGACAAACTTCATCATTCCCACGGAGATTGCGACAAACCGGGACGACGTAGCAAAGTACGCAGAGCAATTAGAATTCTGCGTCCGCAACGCTTATTCACCCAAAGAATTTGTCGAGCGGTGCCGAGATGAAGGACTGCCAATCAGCGAGGCGGCGCTTCATACCAATCTTTATCAGGAACTCGTACAACTCGACAAAGCGAACAAGAACGGCGTTTGGGCGCGGATAATTAAGAACGCTTTCGCGCCATTGTTCGTTGGTCAAGTGGACTATGTTGCAGGGAACCCACCGTGGGTAAATTGGGAAAGCCTACCAGAAGACTATCGAAATGCCTTGAAGCCGATGTGGCAGGACTACGGACTCTTTAGCCTGTCGGGCTCTGCCGGTCGATTAGGCGGTGGCAAGAAGGACTTGTCGATGCTTTTCGTTTACACAAGCGTTGACAATTATCTTCCAAAGGGCGGGCGTCTTGGTTTCGTAATTACCCTATCTATCTTTAAGACTAAGGGGGCTGGCGACGGCTTCCGTCAATTTCGTTTTGTGCGCAACCGCGATTCAGTTGTTGTGAAGCCAATTGCCGTTCATGATCTTAGCAGCATGCAAGTTTT
The DNA here is from genome assembly GCA_050747225.1 of Pyrinomonadaceae bacterium. Taxonomy (GTDB): domain Bacteria; phylum Acidobacteriota; class Blastocatellia; order Pyrinomonadales; family Pyrinomonadaceae; genus PSRF01. The sequence goes on along the minus strand of JBOGOP010000011.1, from coordinate 32,207 downwards.
CGAGGGAGCAACAAATCGAACATCCGTTTTCATTTGTACTAAGCAAGAGAATGACTTTTCATACCCGGTCCCATATTTCATGTGGCACGGTCCCTCGAGAGTTGAACAGGACGCTTCGTTGCGTCATGTGAAAGAACTGACTGAAATAAAAAGGCTCGGTGCTGTACCCGTTGAACGCGGTAATGCGAGTTCGCCTTGGCTCACAGCCCCTCGCAAAACCTTAGAGGGCATTCAAAAGGTTCTGGGTCAGAGTGATTACACCGCATACGCTGGAGTCTGCACTTGGTTAAATGGTGTCTACTGTCTCCGCGTTCTCCAGCGACCTGGTGATGGGTCACTTCTCATCGAGAATTTGCACGACATAGGCAAGATTAAGGTGAATCGGGTTGAAGCCTTGATCGATGAAGATCTCGTTTATCCGCTGCTTCGTGGGCGTGATGTGATCCGATGGGGAGCTGAACCCTCTGCACATATTCTTCTGGTACAGGATCCTCAAACTCGGCGAGGGATTCCTGAGGCAGAAATGAGAAGGAAGTACCCTAAGACCTATGATTACCTGAAGAGGTTTGAACCGGAATTGCGTAAGAGGTCCGGTTACAGACAGTACTTCAAGCCGGTAGATCCTTTCTATTCGATGTACAACGTCGGCCCATACACCCTAGCGCCGTGGAAGGTATACTGGACAAGAGTGGCAACTCAAATAAATGCAGCAGTAGCCGGGACTAATAAGGATCTGCAACCGTTATTATCCATTGAAACCGCTACTTTCGTGCCTTTCAAAACGGCGAGAGAGGCGCATTATTTTGCAGCTTTAATAAACAGCGTGCCCTGCAGAAGCGTAATCGAGAATTACTCTTCCAAAAGCACCGGAAGTTTTGGATCGCCTCACGTGCTGACACATGTAGCCATTCCAAACTTCAGCAGTCGCGATCCTCTCCATTTGGATTTGGCGAGTCTCTCTCAAAAGTGCCATGATGCCGCGACCCAGCAAGATGACAGTAAGAGAGACTCGCTGGAAGCTGAGGTTAACGATGCCGCAGCTAGATTGTGGGGCGTTACAACTGATGAACTCGCCGACATGGGCGCGTCTCTAGAAAATAGAACCTGAGTTTGAGGAAGCGTCCGGAAGCGCGATTGAGACTAAGCGATGGTTGCCGAGCTACACCAACAACAATTGACCTTGCGAGAAGGCGATCTCGTCCGCAGCACGAACGACCTCTACAAATCGTACGGCGTCGGCTACATCCAGAAGATTCGCGGCGAGCAGGCGAAGGTTGAATACAATCCTTCGGTCTTCATGCAACCGCCCTATCGTTCCGAAAATAAGATCCTTCATCTGAAGGAACTTGAGCGGGTTGATTCGCCGCTTGATCGCGCGGCGCGAGGTGAATGGGACGAGCCTTGGCGGTTTGAATTAAAGATGGCGGCGGCGCGCTTCCTCACCGGCAACAAAGGCGGTCAGCTTTCTAATGCTCGCACTGAGATACTGCCTCATCAAATCTTCGCGGCACATCGCGTAGTCTCAAGTCCAAAACGCCGCTTTCTACTTGCGGACGAAGTTGGCCTCGGAAAAACAATCGAAGCGGGAATGGTCTGGCAAGCTCTGGCTCAACGCGGCCAGGCCCGTCGCACTCTAATTCTTACTCCAGCCGGCCTGACCCTTCAGTGGCAGGAAGAGATGCAGGACAAGTTCGGCGCGTACTTTGAAATCTTCAAGCGAGATTTTCAGGCGGTCAATCCGCGCATCTGGGATTTGAAGGCCACGGCCATCGCATCGATCGATACGCTCAAGCGGCCCGAGCACAAGCGCGCGTTGTTGGAGAATCGTAAATGGGACCTGATCATTTTTGACGAAGCGCATCGGTTGAGCGCGGTCAACTATGGAGGCGCCAAGACTGACAAGACGCAGAACTATCGCCTCGCCGAAGAGATTCGTCACAAGCATTACTGCGAAGCGATGCTTTTGTTGACCGCGACGCCGCATCAGGGCGAAGAGAACCACAGCCGCTTTAAGAACCTGCTGCTCCTGCTCGACGACAACATGGATTTCAGCGGACTCGATGCTCTAACGCTTTTCTCGGGCCACGGACAGAAGTTCACCGACTTTGTCATTCGCACGCCGAAGAAAGATGTTACTGACGCGCACGGTCACAAGGTCTTTCGCGGACGACAGACGCACCGGATGCCTTTCAAGATGTATCCCGACGAGGCGCGTTTCTATAACGCGGTGGCGGAGTATATTCGCGACAGCTACAAGATGGTTGAGCGATTGGCAGATCAAACCCATCGCCGGGCTGCGGGATTCTTGCTGACAACTTTCCAAAAACTAAATGCGAGTTCGACCGCAGCGATTCGATCCGCTCTCGCGAAGAGGCTGGCGCGTTTGCGTGGAGAGCTGGCAGATATGCCTGAGAGAGATCCAGAGGAAGACGTTTTCTTCGACGAGCGCTACGAAGGCGAACAAGAAGAGCAGAATGTTCTGCTGGATGATCGGAAGATTCGTGAAGACGAGATTGAAATTCTCGAGCATCTCCTCGACTTGTCTGTAAAGGAAGACAAGAAGCGCACCAAGCTTTTGGAGCTGGTCGATCAAATAGAAAGCGAGAGTCCCCGCAGAGCCGAAGAAAAGGTTCTAATCTTCACCGAGTATCGCGAGACGCAGAATCATCTTGTCAGACAACTCGAGGAGAAATACGGCAAAGGTTCCGTCGTCGTCATTCACGGCGGCATGAAGCTGGAGCGCGTTGAAGACCGACAGGACATTGAGGCGATCTGGGCTCCGTTCGCAAAAGATGGCGCGCTTGTAGCCGCGACAACGAAGCGAACAACGCAAAGGCTTTTCAGGGATCACCGAAGAGTGCGGTTTCTGGTTTCAACCGAAGCCGGAGGCGAGGGAATCAATCTTCAGTTCTGCCATATATGCGTTAACTACGATTTGCCGTGGAACCCGATGCGCGTCGAGCAGCGCGTCGGGCGCGTGTACAGATACGGGCAGGACAAGGTCGTCCAGGTTTACCACTTCTTCAATCAGGGTACGATTGAAGACAAAGTTCAGGAATACTTCGAGGGTCGTCTGAAGCGAGCGGCCGAGGCAATCGCGCACGTTACTCACGAAGACCCGGAAGACATTAAGGCCACTCTCAACGGTCACCTGGAGAATGAGATAGACCCGAGCAAAATTTACCAGCGCGCCCTCGTCGAAGGCGACCTTAACAAACAAACGCAGCAGGAGATTAAGGAAGCGGTTGACCGAGCGAAACAAGCCTACCAGATCGCCACTCAGAGTTTGTTTCGCGACGTGTCCAGCTACTCCTTTGATAATTATCGGCGCGAGCTCGCGTCGGACTTGACGCTTTCGGATTTGAGCAGTTTCGCCGAACGGTTCTTGACAAAGCATCGCCGACAGTTGCAGCAGAAGGATTCGTTTCTTGAGTTTCTTGTACCGGACGCTTTGAAATCGTATGGCTTGCCGGAGCGATATAAGAGCGCGACGTTCAACCGTCAGTTGGCGATAAAACGTACTGATGCAGAGTTCCTCGCGCTGGGGCATCCTTTCGTCGATGCGATGCTGTCATATGCTGGCTCGTACAACTTCGGCGGGCTGGCCGCGATCCGTCATATTCAGTCGCCGGAGTTTACTGGACGCTCCGGTTTTTTATTTGTCTTCATCGTTCGTCAGCGAATAACCCGCGACGGCGGCGACGAGTGTCTGTTTCAATTCCAGCCAGTATTCATGACTCCGGATGGTATGGTTGATGATGAATTACTAGAACTAGCCGTGACCGGAGTCTCCGTCGAAAACGTGGGCACCAAATGCACACCTCCTGATGCCTCAACTGCATTCGAAACCGCCAAGGCTCATGTAGAAACCAAGGTAGGACTTTGGGACTGGGTTGATGATGTGGAATTTCTGGGCCTGGCGTGGGTTGAGTTCAAGTAAACGCGGGATGTCATAACACATGAGTTAACAGGCTCGGATCCGGGCTGAACGGGAAGCAGATGCTTTAGAGGTGCACTGTAACGCGGGTTAACTTTGGCGGCTGACGAATGGGTTGCCTTCAAGCCAGAATCGCCACGGCTTGTCGCGCCACTCCTGCGCGTAATCGATTCCAATGCGCGGGCCGGACATAATTCGCGAGCGAGGAACCTTCTCGGCTTCTTCGATCCAAACCCGGTTACCCAATAGGTCGAGGCCATCAAGCTGGCGGTCGATGTCCAGGGCGATGCAGAGCTTGCCGGGTCCGTTCGTTAGGTTGTGATCTGGCTGGCGGACCCGGCGCTTGCGCATCAACTCGATTCCTTCGACTGGTTCAATTGCTCGAATCAAGATTGCGTGAGGCGTGTCTACAACATTTGTTACCACATTGAACCGATAATACATGCCGTCATTTCTTCGATGCCCCCGGTCGGAAGCCAATCCGTTTAGGCACGGGCGGCGGCGGAGTCATGAGTTCGCGGATCGCCTGGAAGACGATCTTGAATTGGTGATCGTATCGCTTCTCCAGCTGGTCCAGTTTGCGAGCTAGTTTAGCGTTGGAGACCAGCAGCTCGCGGAGCTTTACGAAGGCCCGCATGATCTCAATGTTTACCCGAACTGCTCGGGGACTCCGCAATACGCTCGAAAGCATAGCGATGCCTTGTTCGGTAAATGCATAAGGCAAGGCTCGCCTTATTCCACCCCAACTTGAAGTCACAAATTGTGACTTCAAGACGGCGAATTCCTCTCGCGTGAGCTGAAACATGAAGTCTTCCGGAAATCTGGCGCGATTGCGTCGAACTGATTGGTTGAAAGACTTCACCGGCACGCCATAAAGCTGAGCCAGATCGGCGCTCAACATCACCTTAACTCCGCGAAGATAGAAGATGCTTCGTTCGATTTGTTCAATTGGTATGACGGCCGAATTTTCCATTAGGCCTGCGACGATTGCTATCGTCCTCGCCTTACCAAGCCATTCCGTGCAGAATGCATTCTTGACCTTGGAACTTCCATTACGAATCGTTAGGAGAAAGACTGAGATTGAAATAGTAAGCGGACGCAGTTTCTGGAAGCGCACTCTAAAACAAGCGTGGGTCTAGCGGCTCACGAACGGATTGTCGCGAAGCCAAAATCGCCAGGGCTTATCTTTCCACTCGGCGGCGTAATCAATGCCGATGCGCGGGCCGGACATGATTCGCGAGCGCGGAATCTTCTCGGCTTCTTCAAGCCAAACTCGGTTACCCAACAGGTCGAGGCCATCAAGCCGGCGATCGATGTCCAGGGCGATGCAGAGCTTGCCGGGGCCATTCGTTAGATTGTGATCTGGCTGGCCGTGCCGGCGCTTGCGCATTAACTCGATTCCTTCGACCGGCTCAACCGCACGAATCAAAACCGCATGAGGCGCGTCTACAGCGTTCGTCACAACGTTGAACTGGTAGTACATGCCGTAAACAAAAAAGACGTAAGCCGTTCCGCCTATTCCGTACATCGGTTCAGTGCGTTTGGTGCGACGCCCACCGTATGAATGCGCGGCGCGATCTTGTGGCCCGCGATAAGCTTCGACTTCCACGATTCGGCCCGAGACTCGTTTGCCATTGCTCGCGGGAACAACAAGAACCTTTCCCAGCAGATCTCTTGCGACATGCAACACGTTTGGACGCGTGTAGAACTCGCGCGGAAGCTTTAGGTTGGACTTGAGATATTCAGACTGGACCATTTTCGACCGCAACTCCCCTGGCTCCGTTAGGAGCTAAACGTTTATAGCTGACACGGCAAAAACAAACTCAGCTCCGTTAGGTGCGAAACATGTTCCGCTCCTAACGGAGCTTTAGGGCCCATTTAATGTAACGCTGACCTATAAACATTGAGCGCCTAACGGCGCTTTAGTCGCTCCAACTTCTTAATGCCACAGTTTCCAAATCATGACAAAAGTTATCACGAAGCCAATCACGACAATTGCGCGCCTAACATTTACCTGATTCACTCGCACCGCCATTCGCGCTCCAAAATAGCCACCAATCAACGCGGCCCCGGCCATCACCAGGGCGTCATACCAGACAACCAGACCCATTAAAGCGAAACTCAGCACCGCGATGCTGTTGATGCAAATACCAAGAAAATTCTTTATCCCGTTGGCGCGGTTGATGTCGTGCAGGCCAAGAATTCCCATCGCGGCGAGCATCCAGATACCGTTGCCTGCACCAAAGTAGCCGCCATACATCGCTGAGAAAAATTGAAATACGATGGCGCCCAACCACCATGACATTTTTGGCTCGTTAACAATCGGTTGCAACCGCAGCCGGCGATTGATTGGTCCTCCGGCCATGAAAAGCATGGTTGCGAAAAGAATGAGGAAGGGAACCAGCCGAGCGAAGGTGGGCGATGGTGTCCAAATAAGCAACCAGGCCCCAAGCGCGCCGCCAATAACGCTCGTGATCCCGAGGCGCAGGAGAATTGTCGAACTATTCTCCAGCTCGCGGCGATAGCCAAACAGTCCGCCGAACAGTCCGGGCCAGAGAGCTACGGTGCTGGTCGCATTTGCAACTTTAGGATCGAGTCCCAGCCAGATGAGCACCGGGAAAGTAATCAGCGTCCCACCACCGGCGATGGAGTTGATCACCCCCGCGGCAAAGGCCGCAGCAAAGATCATGAGTATGTTTGGGAGGGACATTAATTAGTTTCGAGTTTCGAGTTTCAAGTTTCGAGTCCAAGCCTTCGAGTGTACGTGTCACCCGAAATCTTGAGTCGCATACCTTATACCTAAACCCGAAACTAAAGCTCAAAGGGTTCTGGTTTTGTGAAACTGTATGGCTCATTCTAACATGACGGCTGAACTCGGAACTTGAAACTCGAGACTCGAAACTAATTTTGAGGAGACAATCATGGCAGAAGTAACTATTCGTCCGACGAAGAATGGTCCGCTCATCGTCGAAGGTCCCGTCGATCTCTTCGATAACGACGGAAACAAGATAACGGTTGAGAAGCCGCGTCTGGCGTTGTGCCGTTGCGGCGCTTCATCAAACAAGCCCTTCTGCGATGGCACACATAGCGTGATTGGATTTCAAGCTACCGAGGCGGTCAACCCTCTGAGTGTCGAATGATTGTCTGATGATCAACCGTCGCCTGGCATTTTTCATCTGCTTTATTGCGCTGCTGGGAACGCTCTCGTTGGCTATCCCCACCGCGCGCCTGTCTACGTTTTCTGCCGGAAAGAAAACGTTACGCGTGATGACTTACAACATTCATGTAGGCGTGGGCATGGACAAGAAGCTCGATCTGCAGCGCGTCGCCGAAGTAATAAACGCGCAGCATCCTGACCTGGTCGGCTTGCAGGAGGTCGATCGAGGAGTTAAGCGCACCGAAGGCAAGGATGAAATCGTCGAACTGGCGCAGCTAACAGCGATGAACTACGCCTTCGCTCACAACCTCGACTATCAGGGCGGGCAATACGGCGTTGCGATTCTGTCCCGCTTTCCCATTAAAGAAATTGATCACCGCAAATACGAGAACCGCAGAGAGGCTGAACGCCGCGGCATGATTCGCATTGAAATTGAGCTTGCCGGCCGAACAGTAAATTTTGTGACCACCCACCTCGATTATCAATTTGCAGATGGGCGAGTCTTTGAAACTGAGCAGCTGCTGAAGTTTCTCGAAGCTGTCAAGGGGCCGCTCATAGTTGTAGGCGATTTCAATGACGAGCCGACCGGCGATGCCTACAAGCTAATGCTGACGGGATTTCGAGATGCCTGGGTCACAGCGAAGGCAAAAGAACAGGGACTTAGTTATCCGGCGGACAAGCCCGTGAAGCGGATTGACCATGTATTCACTCGCCGGTCAGATCGGATTCGAGCGAAGCAAGCGTGGGTAGTGAGCACGCTTGCTTCAGATCATTTGCCGGTGGTGACTGATCTCGAGATTCGCTAGCCTCAGCTCGACGGGAAGGGTTCGCCGTCAAAGAGTGGTATCGGCCAGGTTGGATTTATATTTCGTGTTTGTCTCGCGATCATTCAGCTCGATGTAAATATAACTGGGCGGAATAACGCCGTCTTCGAGGGCAAACCAAATCTTGCCAAGATCCGCAGCCTTTCCCAGGGCGCAAAACCCATACAGCCGTTTGCCGCGCGAATCGAAGATGTCTACCCAGGTGCGTGAAGCCTTCGTGTTTTTGCCGCACGGTGGTAGGGCAGGGGCCGGCGCGAACATTGTGTCTGGGTAAGCGTCTTTGTTGAGCACGTCGTATTGGTAGCGGATGAAATCCTTGCCGCCGGTTGAATAGAATTCGATTGACGTCAAGTAAAGTATGGGATTGGGGAGCACTGGCGGAGTAGCGTGAGATGTTTTGCTACTGGCGATCATCGTCAGCAGCAAACTTGCCAGCAGCATCGTGAACGCTCTTGATATCTTCATAGGGGACCCTTTCGTTTGAGTGAAGGTAAACGGTTTTTGGAGCCGGTTCGGATTTGCGTGGAGAGAATGCCACTAATCGCGCGTTCTTTTCAAGAAATCTTTTTACTTATGCACCCGAGAACCTCCACGGCATCTTCCTGATGACCCGATAGCAACTCAGCCTTGTAAGTCTTCCTCTTCATCTGAGTCCGGATAAGGAAAGTCTATGACGAAGCGAATCCTTCGCCGAAAGTTATCACTGGTGTCCTCTTCACTGTTCGTGGCCATGATCGCGACGCCCTTGAACGCCTCTAGTTGCTGAAGCAGGTAGTCAACTTCAATGTTGGCGTATCGGTCATGCGCATCTTTGACCTCGCTTCGCTTTCCAAACAGAGCGTCGGCTTCGTCAAAAAATAGGATCGCGTTGGTTAACTCCGCTGCGTTTAGGAGCCGAGTCAAGTTTTTCTCAGTCTCGCCGATGTATTTGCTAATGACTCTGTTTGAGTCGACGCGATAAAGATCTCGGTGCAAATCCATCGCAATTGCTTCTGCCGCGCTGGTCTTTCCACTGTTGTTGAGGCCCGCAAATAGCGTGACGGTTTCGCCGCCCGGCTGGCCGCGACTTTCGCGAGCACGTGCATAGATGTCTTTAAGGATTAACTTTTGAGATTCTGCTAACTTAAGAAACTCGCCAGTAGCTCGCGGTTCAATCCTTCGCGCCAGAGCGGTGAGCTGATCCAATGTTTCGGGTACAGTAACCAATCCGAGGAAACGCGCCAGCCGTGTTAGGAACTGCTTTAGAGTTTTCATCTGAGTTCATTCGCTGAGGGTTCGTTCGATGCGACGATCCGGAACCAGCCACATGATCGCGACCAGCACATATAACACGAAACCAAGCCACCACTTCAAAAGCGATAGCGGAATTCCCACCAGGTAGATGGCTGTTGATAGCCGGCCTTTGAAATCTTTTCCGATTGCAGTTGCCAGAGTCGATGTCCGGCCATGTAGAGCAATAAGCGCCCTCGTCAGAATGTAGTAGGCGATGGATGCCGCCACCAGCACTACGCCGTAGATAGCGACAGGTACGTGCGCAAAGTGGTTTTCACCCATCCATGCGGTTACAAACGGGACCAGCGACAGCCAGAACAGCAAGTGAAGATTTGCCCACAGGACGCGACCGTCCACGTGCTCGACCGCTTGTAACAGGTGATGATGATTGTTCCAGTAGATCCCCAGGTATATGAAACTGAGCAGATAGCTGAGCAACACAGGAACTAACGGTCGCAAGGCAGAGAGGCTTGCTTCGTGCGGCACTCGCAACTCCAGCACCATGATGGTGATGATGATCGCGATCACGCCATCACTGAACGCCTCCATTCTATTCGTAGTCATCTTTGATGTTCTGGAGAATCTTCCCAGGAACGGCTGGGCTCGCCCGCTTCCTTGAACGCTGCGACGCCTTCCTGAGATTTGCCGAGCAGCCACGACTTGAGAATGCCGGGATTGCCCTGGTCAATTGCGAAATACTCCTGGATGAGTTTGGTATACAACTCACGGCGATCGGAGACGTTGAGGTGATGGCCGAAAGGCATCTGGCCTCCGGTAACGTACGACTTGATCAGAATTTTATCCATCGGCCAGGTGAGCGCGCCCAGTCGTTCAGAGTTGTGACAGGACGAACAGACCATCGCCTTGGCAACGGGAGTCACATCAAAACCGGGACCGAAACGCCGTTGGCGATCTTCCGGGTTGGCGAAACTGAGTCCGGGTCCCAGTTTCCGCCCGTCGAGGTAACCGCCAAACCGTGGCGAACCATAAGTTCTGAAGCGCTCATTCACGGCGAGTAAAGCCTCCTGCTCGCTCACGCTCACACTGCCCCGCACGGGAAAGATTGGCAGGATGCCACTCTTGTGACACATCGTGCAGTTGTCGTCGCCTTCTCCCACCTCCCAACGCCCGGCGAGTGTAATCGAACCGTCGCGACGGTAGGTTCTGTAAAAGTCTTTGAAGTAAGCGTTGAAGGTCCCATTTGCGCCGGACACAGCTGTCACCACTGATACATTGCGTACGAGCGCGCGCGCTCCCGGATCGGGAACGCCGAACTGCACCCACTTGTCGGGCGTTCCTTTTTTCGCATTGCCGGGAACGACTATTAATAACCGGCCAAAACTCTTATCTCTATCAGGAGTGCCCAGGTGCCGGGACTTGTAGCTGAAAAAGATCAGTTGGTCTTCGGCGCCTCTGCTTGAGTTGAGTTGCTGCAAATAGGACTTCGCGAGTCCCAATGTTTCGAAGCGGCTGACATTGCGGAGGAAGGTCGGGTCGAGCAGATACTGAGGAATGTCCACCAGGGAACGAGTCTCGGCGAAGTATTGAGCGTCCGGAATGAGAAAGCCAAGTTCGTGATCAGACTGACGATCAAGCGAAACCACCTGGAGGTACTCGACAAAAGTTCGAAAGCGGCTAACAAAGTTGTGATCCTCAGTGAGCTTGCATTGGCGAAGCGTGCCCATGATTCCGTCGAGCACTTTTTCATACGCGTCCAGTGCTTTGTCACTCTCATACGCGCGAAACGCGTTTAGCACGAGAGCATCGACCTTGGCCGCCACCCAGGCGTCGGGTTGTGCTTTCAGTTGTTCGCAGCGCGCGGCATACACAGCATTGGCTCCCAACAGGAGACAGACGACCACACACACCCTGAGGCTCAGGCCGGAACCGCGAGTTTTATTACTTCCCTGATTCATGATTGAAGGTAGCAAAGGATTTCTCTTATGCTGTTCGATCAAAGTCCAGTGAACAACGTATTCTCATCGACAAAGCAAAGCCCGTTGCCCCAGGGGTCAGCGACATAGAAGGAGCGCTCGCCCCACGGCCGCACAACCATTTCGCCGGCGCTGGCGCCGTGAACATCGGCCGACGAGAGGCATCCCAACTCGGTTGCGCGAGCATAAACTTTCTCGAGATCGCCAACCGCGAAATAAATGTAGTCAGGCAGCGGTTTCGCTTCTTCGCCACCGGCGGCGACATCCACGAGCGCTAGAATCACCGGCCCGCAATCGATGTATTGTCGCGAAGCTCGCGGAATCCGTCGGCCGGGATCGTCAAGCAGTTTCGCATAAAATTCAGCGGCTTTGTCCAGATCGTCGACTTGCAGAATTATTCGGAAGAGCGTTCGTGCGCTGGCCATTTATTCTGACTCCTTTAGCTTTCTGCTTGTGGAGCTGGTTGCTCGACTTCACACTGGAGGCTGACGGGACTTACACCAGTTGGCGGCCAAAAACCCTCTCGACCTGCTCGGTGAGCGTAGCCAGTGTGGTCTTTACGGCGTCGTCCTTTTGAAAGTCCCATTTCAAACTCTGATATTGCGAGATGTAAGTGTCGCATCCCTCCCCCAGTAGATAGTCGCTGATGAACGGTATGGACGCTTCCGAGGCGGTTTCCCGGAGAACCGTGTAGACCTTGCCTATTCCGAATGGAAGGCTCTCAGGAATCACCTTCGCCAAGCCTTTCAGGAATGCCGGAATCAGGTAGGTTCGAGCACGACGATTCTTGGAAGTGAGTTCCTTTATTCCCGCCGCCCTCTTCTCCAGCTCCTTGTAGTTTTCATAGAAGTAAGCCTCGATCTCCGATAGATCATCGTCGCTCCGCTGCTTGCTTAATCCAATGCCGCCTTTGGTGTTCTTCCAGATCACTTTCATCAAAGCGTCGTCCTTCCGGAATTCGTTGTAGGCGGTTTCCAGGATTGCTCCCGGGCGGTTGCGCGCCTTAGTCGCCATCAGCGCATACAAGCCAATTGGTGGCAAAGGGGTTTCGGCCTTCATGTTTTCGATCAGGATATTATGAGAGGCCGGCGCCACTGGCACATCCTGAAGTTCCTCCACAACGCGCTTAATTAGGTAATCTTTGAACAGTCGAACGTGTTCTTTAGTCAAACTCTCAAAGGTGGGATCAGGAACGTATGCGCTTCGCTTTTGCGAGGCCAATTGATTTACATAGTTGAGACGGAACCGATTAATCAAGGCAGCGGTGATCGAAGGTCCCTGTTTGGGATGTTTTTCATAGAGCCATCGCACGCCTTCAAGCTGAAGGTCGCCGCCGGCAGTTATTGCTGCAAGGCACTTGCTGCCGCGGAACGCATCGGTGACCCATTCAAGGGCCAGGGATTCGCGATCTGCCGCTGACGCAGCTGTCGCGAGCGCCAGTTGTTTGACAAAGTTCTCATGCTCTGTCTGGTCAAGAGGCCGATCGACCGTGGGGTCGAGAGTAAAGTTATCAATCAGCAGGCGCGACTCCGCGAAGGCGTCGCGCGCTGCGGCAAGTACGTCTCGAGGGTCATCGAATGCGATTGACGATACCTCGAAGAGGTTGAGCTCATGGCGCAGCTTTAATTGTTCCACGCTCTCAAGCGCTGTCTGAGCTGTTTTTTTCGGTACGGTTCCATCAAAGAACAGCTGTTTCGACGTCACGCATGTCTCCACGAACCAAAGGACGGTTGCAAGATCCGACCATTTGAATGGTTGGCGAGGAGCGCTTTCACCCGTCAACAGATGGCAGGCTTGGGCGACAGAGCGGACGTTCAAACAGGCCGAACCATCGTAGCGCACTTTCCCATTAGATTTCATGATCGACCTCCTCCGCAGATGCGAATGCTCTACCAGGCCAAGGCGTAACGCCCTCGCCGCGGGTCGGCGCCGGCAGATGAAACGCCGGTGTGCGGGTTGTAGATAATTACAGTCGGTGAAGAAAGCGTACCCCAGGCGGACTGCACAAAGACTTTATGGCCACGTGTCTTCAATTCGGCAATCGTCTTTTCATCAATTCGCGATTCGAGATTTAGTGAACCCGCCAGGAATTCATGGTCGTCAAATGAGCTGACGTAGTGTTGAGTGTCGAAGCGGGCTGCTTCCACTGCCTCCTGAGGGTTCATGCCAAACTCGATAATGTTCAGCAAAACCTGCAGGAGAGCCTGGTCCTGATTGTCACCTCCGGGTGTGCTCAGCACCATGTATGGCTCGCCGGCTTTCAGAATCAGCGTCGGCGTAAGCGTAATGCGCGGGCGTTTACCTGGCGCCACCACGTTTGGACTTTTCGGATCGGTGAGCGCGGACTGCAGGCGCTGGCCCATCAGCACACCGGTGTCGCCGGCAACAACTGCCGGCAACCAGGCGCCACTCGGCGTGGCGCTGAAGAGATTTCCTTCACGGTCGATCACGTTAACGCAGGTCGTGTCGTTGGCCCGTTCCAGTACCGGAACTGTGGAGACCCGACCAATCGATCCGCTGACACCGGCGAGTATGGCCTTCATGTTTTGTGGGTCGCCGGGTTGCTGCGCCAGAGAAGCGCGATCCTTTTCGATTAGCGGGCGCCGCAGCGCGGCATAGTCTTTCGACAGCAATTCTGCCGCAGGAATCTTCGTGAAATCAGGATCGCCGTAATAGCGATCGCGATCGGCAAGCGCGAGCTTGAGTGATTCGGTAAGCGTGTGAATATAGTCAGACGAGTTGTGACCCATAGCCTTGAGGTCATAACCATCTAACAGATTCAGGGTTTCGACCAGCGCCGGTCCCTGCGTCCAGAAGCCAGCCTTATAAATCTCGTAACCGTGGTAATCCGCTTTTACCGGCGAGCCAACCCGGGCGTGAAAGCGGGCGAAGTCTTCTGCGGCGATCAATCCGCCGTTATGCTGCATGTAGTCGCCAATGCGGCGGGCGATTGGGCCCTGATAAAAATAATCGCGCGCGAATACCAGTCCCATATGCCGACTTTTTTTCGCACCACTTTTTTCGGCGGCAACAATTGCGCGTAGCGTGCGCGCAAGATCTGCCTGCACAAAAATGTCGCCAACCTTGGGCACCGCGCCGTTTGGCAGAAAGGTGCGTTTGGCGTCCGCCCACTGCGAAAAGATGGGTGCGCGCGTCTTAATGTATTGCACGCGCAACTCATCAATGGGAAAACCGTCGGCCAGCTCAATGGCAGGTTGCATGACCTCGGCGAGTGATTTAGTCCCAAACTGATCGAGCGACGTAATGCAAGCGTCGAGTACCGCAGGCACAGTTGCCGCCAGTGGACCGGTGGAGGGAATCAAACCTGACCTGGCGCCGGCCATTGTCGCCATCTCCGCGCTTCGCTGCGCTCCAGCGGAATCGGGAGCGGTGCCTCGGTCCCTTGTAGTGGCCCTGTTGGCGAAGAACTCGCGAGTCGCTTTCATCGGCGCCTGGCCCATACCTTCGATCACCACCACGCCATTGGTCTGGGAAGCTTTAGTTCGGCTACTGTCACGGAGTTTGATCAGGATCGGCACTTCGCCACCGAAAGAAAAATGAGAAAATTCGATGACTGAAGCAGCAAGTATCGTTGCGACACCCGAGTCCACCGCATTTCCGCCATGCTGGAGTATCCGTAAACCGGCCTCGACTGATAGCGGGTGCCCACCGGCAACTACGCCGCGCCTGCCGCGGACGACCGGGTGAAATGTCTGTGTTTGAGATCTGGGTTGCGGAACTGAAACCAGCAACAACCCCAGGGCTATGAAGCTAACAAGCAATCGGCGCATGGCGGAAACCTTTCAGATTGAGTTCGAGTCAGTGCGAATTGTGATCTCGTTTGCAGAGTTAGTCAACGAGATTCAGAGGGGAGAGTGATGCAGCATTTGGCAGTTACATGAGGATGAAGTCAGTACCACCGCGCGGTAGCGGGTGGGCCGTTCCATTGCTGATTGTTGATTGACGATTTCAGAATAGTGTTCCGGTATCAGCCAATCGGCAATCGCAAATCGGCAATCGCAAGACCCACCCGCTACCGCGCGGTGGTACTGACCTCACCTCAGCTGACATTGACCTCTTCCTGGAGGGCAGTTAAGAATGCAACCGGAACTCGAGCTGCGGAAACTACGGATGAAACGAACGGATTGAGGTTAGAGAATAGTGGCGAGCGAAGAACAAGGCCCCAAAAAAGACCATGGACGCCGACCTCCCCCAAGACCGGCGTCCTTGCCTTTATCTCAGTTCTCCCATGGAGAATTAACGATGGGGGATATTAGGCTGGGGTCATTTGCCCGTGGTTGCAGTATCCTTGCAAAGACTTCACGACACTGTAACAAAAGCTTCCCGAAGCCTTTCTTCTGGGGGCCGTAAGCCGGGTTTTCCGCCAGGGCACGCGGGGCAGGACCAGGACTGAAAAATTTGAAAACATTGAGCAAAACGGAGAAAAACCCTTTATGTCCGACCCTTGCGTAATGCCCTACGGTTCATGGAAATCGCCGATAACATCTGACTTGATTGTGAGCGGATCTATCGGTCTTTCCCAACCAATAATGGATGGCTCCGACGTTTATTGGATTGAAATGCGCCCTACCGAGGGCGGCCGCAACGTTATGGTGAAATGTGACGAATCGGGAGTCTTAACGGAGCTGAATCCACTGCCCTTTAACGCGCGTACTCGCGTGCACGAGTATGGAGGCGGCGACTATGCCGTACGAGACGGCGCAGTTTATTTTTCAAATTTTGCGGATCAACGCATTTACGCGTCGTTGGGAGGAACACCACCGGAACCGATTACCCCCATCGCCGATATGCGTTACGCCGATCCGGTAATCGACAGGGCGCGCGGACGTTTGCTTTGCGTCAGGGAAGACCACACCGTGGCTGGCCGTGAAGCGGTAAACACTTTGGCCAGCCTCGGTCTTACCGGTGATGGAACCCGAGGGCGCCTATTGGCACCAGGGAACGACTTTTATTCGTCACCTCGACTAAGTCCGGACGGTTCAAAACTGGCGTGGCTAACCTGGAACCATCCCAACATGCCCTGGGACGGCACCGAGCTTTGGGTCGGAACATTTGATGATAACGGCTTATTGACCACCAGCGAGCGGGTTGCCGGCGGCGTTGAGGAGTCGATATTCCAGCCAGAATGGTCTCCGGATGGCGAACTCTATTTTGTTTCTGATCGCAACGGCTGGTGGAATCTTTACCGGATCAATCCGGGCGGAGATGTTGAAACCGTCTGCGAAAGGGAAGCTGAGTTTGGAATGCCGCAATGGGTATTTGGATTGTCAACTTATGCTTTCGAATCGGCAGGGCGGATCGTTTGTGCATACATCGAGAGCGGTGTCTCACGGCTCGCACTTATCGATACGCGCACGAAAGAGTTTGAACCGATAGACTGCCCATATACCGACATTCGGTTTGTGCGCGCAGCGCCGGGTAAGGCAGTTATGCGCGCGGGCTCGCCTTCGGAGGCAGCGTCGATCGTAAAGTTTGACGTGGAAAAAAGAACCTTCCAGGTGCTGCGCCGTTCGAGTAGCCTCGAAATTGACGCAGCCTATCTCTCGACTCCGCGCCCCATAGGATTTCCGACGGAAGATGGGCTGACAGCTTACGGCTTTTATTATCCACCAAAGAATCGTGACTATCTTGCGCCCGAGGGCGAACTGCCGCCGTTGTTGGTTGAAAGCCACGGTGGACCAACATCCGCAGCGGCCACCGCAATGACATTGGGTATTCAGTACTGGACCAGCAGAGGCATCGCGGTGCTGGACGTGAACTATGGCGGCAGCACCGGATTTGGGCGAGCTTACCGGGAAAGACTAAAGGACAAGTGGGGAATCGTTGACGTCGACGACTGTGCAAACGGAGCACGTTATTTGGTTGAGCAGGGTGAAGTCGACGGCAATCGCCTGATGATCACCGGCGGCAGCGCGGGCGGCTACACGACGCTTTGTGCGCTGACTTTCCGCGACACGTTCAGCGCCGGCGCCAGTCATTACGGCGTCAGCGATGCCGAAGCTCTGGCCAAAGAAACCCACAAATTCGAGTCCCGGTACCTGGATGGGTTCATGGGACCCTATCCCGAAAAGCGTGAGGTGTATGTTGCGCGCTCGCCGATTAACTTCACCGACCAATTATCTTGTCCGGTGATCTTCTTTCAGGGACTTGAAGACAAAGTGGTGCCGCCGAATCAGGCGGAGACGATGGTTGAGGCGTTGCGGGCGAAAGGAATCCCGGTGGCGTATTTGCCGTTCGAAGGCGAGCAGCACGGATTTCGCCAGGCGAAGAATATCAAGCGCGCCCTTGATGGCGAACTCTATTTTTATTCGCGCGTGTTTGGGTTTGAACTCGCGGAACCGGTCGAGCCGGTGAAGATAGATAATCTAAATGATAAAGCCGCGGATTAACGTTATCCGTTAACCCGCGGCCTTAGTTAAGTCGTTACCCGCGCTACTTACTGCGTGAAACGAGTTCGATACTCACCGGAGACGATGAATGCCTTCACCATCTCCGCCTGTTCGAAGTTGCCATTAAACTGGTTCAGTTTATTGAGCCAGAATTGATAGCCAGGCGGATCCGGGTTGCGCCGCAGGTAACCGAAGTATTGCATCATCACAAACGTCTCGTTGCGTTTCGCGTTGATGAAGCCTTCGTTCTCGACCACCTGACGCAATGCCGTCGCCCGCGTCAAGCTGCCGCTATTCAGCGCGTTAACCAACGCATCCCGATCGCCGTTAAAGCCCCCGCCGGTTCGGCTAATCAGTGCGTCGACAAAAGCTGCGTTTCCAAGTCCGTCGTAAGCTGCACGGAAGTCCGGACGCTCGACCCAGGCAGCGATAAACGCCTGCTTGTTCGCTTCCAAGGTCTGGGCCCAGTCGGCGCGGCCGACAACTACGTCACGCGCTACTATCGCGGTGTCAGGCATGAACTCCTCATATTGCGGCCGTCGTCCATAGCTGGCCCGATAGAGTCCGTCGACTAATCCACCCGTCTGTTGAAACTCAATGGACAGGAAGTAAGCCGCCGAGACGTTGATCGTTCTCCGCTCGCGGCATCCCGCGTCTGCGCCACATGACGTTATCTGATCGGTCCAGAAGTTGAACCCACTTTCGTCAGGCTCGCGTCCCAGGAAATCAACGTAGTGCTGGCGCACAAAGTAATCAGGCGTGTCTATGGCGTTGCCGGTGATAATGGCGTCGCGCGTGGCGGTAAACGTAGCCTCGGTCATGTTCGCGAGCAGCGAGAATGAGCGGCTCTCGGGACCGAAGTGGTGGTTCACCAGCGCCGGGGTCACGGTGTAGAAGGCTCCAACGTCCATATTGTTGAAGCGATAGTCACCGTTGCTGTCAGTGATGGTTCGGGCGGTTTTGCCGCCGCTGAGGCTTACAGATACACCCGCCAACGGTGTGCCGTCAGTCGTTGTTATCTTGCCGCCGATGCCGGCCGGCGCTGCGGTTGGCACGCCGCAACAAACTCTCGATGCAGTAAAGATCGAGATTGTGTCAACGCGCATGCCGGTAAAGGAAGTTCCGGTGTCGTACGCCGTACGCCATCTCAACTGCGCGTTTTGCCCATAGGAGGCTGGTGGAAGGATGACTTCGGTAGTGATGAAGCCGCCCGAGCTTCCGGTCCAGGCATTCCGCCCCGTCAGGACACTATCGGTAACTCCGATGGTGCCATTGTAGCCTCCGGACACGAAGCTGCCGCCGGCAGTTACGATGTCCACAAATGGGCCAGCAGCAATGCTGATTTCAAGCACTCCGCCATCGAATCCGCCCTCGAGGTTGTAATTGTTTCTAAAGGAGAGTCGTACATTCGGATTAACGCCCACGACTGGCGCAGGCGGAATTGCGACAGTCGGCGTCGTCAGGCTGTTGTCGCCCGGAACCGCCACGCTATCAGTTGCGGCGGAATTTGGCGCCGTGTCGCTAAACGCGGCGGTGGAGGTCCACATTGGCGCGGCGCCGGTTTGGGCCGTCGTCCAGCCGGCAGGTAAAGCGGGCGGGACTACGCCATCGAAGTTCTCAGCCAGAGCCGGGGCGCCAAGTACGAGCGCGCCGAGCGTATAGGTTACGGTGACTATCCCGTAATTGATGTTGCCGTCCTGCAGCTGGAATGTCGGCGTTAGAGTGCCATTGCACTGACCGGTGGCCGTGAACGTGAAATTCTTGGTTACGGTGCCGCCGGCCGGTATGGCGCCGTAGTTTTGCACCTGCGGACCCGCCGACAACATGACACCGCCGGTCGGTTGCAAGGTAGCAGTGAGATTTGTAGTTGGCCCACCGCCAACATTCGTAATGCTGTAGCTGATGGTTACGACCTCACTAGAATCAATTGCACCGTTGTTTGCGACACAACTCTCAGCAACCAGGGCTGAAGCGCCACCCGGACCACTGCTGCCATCGCCAGCTGGGCGCGGGACGGGTATGCCGGTGCCGGGGATGCCAATTTCATAAAGTCCACGACCATGCGTGGCTATGCGCAGTATGCGATGCACATTGGAAATCTCGACGTCGAAGACCGCCACGCGAGGCAGACCGGTGCCGTACGGCAGCCAGCTTGTACCGCCGTCGAGTGATTGATAGACGCCGATGTCAGTACCGGCGTAGAGCGCATTTGAATCCTGCGGATCAATTGCAAACCCACTGACCGGAACCTGAGGCAAGCCGCCGACGACCGCAGTCCAGGTCGGATTGACGGCATTCAGGTCCGTAGTTTTCCAAACATTATTGACGCCGAAAACTTCCAGGGTCACGTAGGCAGTATTCACGTTGTTGGGGTCAACAGCGGTGCGGCCCACGAAATTGTTAGGAATCTGTCCCAGCGCGTCGAGGTTAATTAGAGGGTTGGCGCCCGTCGTGGTTCCGAAAATCGCACCGGTTGAAGTCCCTACGATTCGCACGTTGTCGTCTTGGGGCGAAATGCCGATGGCACTGATCGCGCCTCCCATAGTTCCTTGCTGACTGACCTTGACCATTGTGGTGCCGGAATTAGCTGACCGATAAAGCACATCCGAACCGAAGTAAAGAGTGTTGGGATTACCCGGACCACGTTCCATGGGCGCATAGAAAAGAATCGCAGACGCGGCACAGGTCATACCGTTCGGCGTCGAGCCGCCGAATCCGCAGCCGAAGAACTGCCAACTTTGGCCCGCATTCAGGCTGCGCGAATAACCCATCGCATTGGTTTGATTGAAAAACGTGTGATACATCGTCACCGCGGTATTGTTCACCGCGTTTTGATCAATCTGAGTGAAGCCGCCATCGCCACCTTCGGTGTTGGTCCACACCTGGCTGGGTTGGAAGAAGTTCGTGCCGTTGTCCTGCGTACCACCAATCGTGAAGTATCGATCAATGGGGTGAACAGCGAGGCTCTCAAATTGAGTGGCGCTGTATTGCGAGTTGTTCAGCGGTGTCCAATTCGTGCCGCTATTGGTTGTCTTGTAAATACCGCCGTCTGAGCCGAAATAAATCGTCGTCGGCAGAGAAGGCGCGACAGCGATAGCGTGTGAGTCGACGTGTAACCCCACCGCAGTTGCGGCGTTGTTCGTAAAGCTGGTCCCGCCATTGATAGAACGTCCGAATGCCAGATTCGGTGAGCCGCCGACATACATGATATCGGCATTAGTCGGATCGACCGCCACGCCAATATCGTAGAAGCATTGCGCGGTGCAGAAGTTGTTATCAATCCGCTGGGCCCAGGTTGCGCCGCCATCAATGGAGCGTTGGATCGTTCCACCGTTCGTACCAGACGCGGCATAAACGGTCACGACTCCGCCGGTGGCCCTATTCAGTGCCAGCTCGGTTCGGGAGTTGCTGCTAGCAGGGTTGGTGACAAACGTTCGCGTGAAAGTCGGGACTGCGACAGAAGCATCGGTTGAACGATATATGCCGCCGTCACCGTTGCCCAGCGCGTCAGCCAGCGTGCAAATCACGAGATCCGGATTACCCGGATCGATGACCACGTCGACCATGGCGTTATTCGTTGACGCGGTCCCGGTCATCGCCATTTTGGTAAAGCTCGGATCGGCCGACGTCGCGTCGGTTGAACGATAGAGACCGCGATCGGGTAACACGTTGTTAGCAATACCGCCCTTGCCGCCGATACCGGATCCTAAGGCCACAAAAATTATGGCCGGGTTAGTCGGGTGCACGGCTATCGCGCCAATGCCACGACCGGTGAAAATGTCAGTATCTGTTATCGCCTGGTCATTGAAGGGTCCGCTGATGACCGGCGCTGCCATGCTGGCATTGTCAATACGATAAACGCCGACGCCAAAAAAGCAGTCGCCGCAGAAGCCGGTTTCACCCGTGCCGACATAAATCGTATCCGGCTGTGACGGCGCAATCGCAATCGCGCCGATGGCCAGCGAAAGCGCGCTATCCATTAATGGTGTCCAATTCACCCCGCCGTCCGTCGTGCGATAAAGTCCGCCCTGTGCGGCGCCAACATAAACGATATCGGGGTTCGTCGGATGCACGGCAATCGAGATAGTGCGTCCTGAGACTGGCGTTGATACTGTCAATGTTTGCCCGTTAGGAATTGGGGCCGGTCCGAGAGGAATCCATGGCGCCAGCAACGCATCCTTAGCAAGGGACTGTGGCATGTTCGCAACGTGGTGTTCCTGGATTTCCCTCTGCCTTACGGCTGCTGGGCGAGCTTGCGGATCAAAGTGCGCACCTTCGCTAATGCCGCGCCTTTGTGCGGTGGCTTCGCCACGCCGCATCATATACTCTTCTTTGTCAAATTGGCCGCCTTCCTCGTCCTCTACAAAAGACGGAAGATCTGCGTCGAGACTCGAACGCTTAGCAGACCCGCTGATGAGAAGTGACAGCAAAGCGAAAATCATTGTTGCAGAAATTACAACAAGGCGGCGAGTTGAAGACTTCATGTTTTCCCTCTTAAAATTAAGATCGTTTGTGACGGCGAGACCAATACTCGGACCTGAGCCCAGAAAACTCACTAACTGCCAAAGCGTGTAGTGCGGGAAATCTAGACGTTCGCAAAGCGCGTGTCAAGAAAAGTTAAGCTGATAACCAACCGGCCAGCTAACTGAGGGGCCTGGGTGTGCAGGTGCGGGAAGAATTCGAAAGCGTTTATTACAAGGGTTGATCATCGGCGGTTGCCGCGCCGCCACCGTGGTCGCCGCCGCGCAGGATCTGACTCTCGTCAATGAAAAAGGAAAGCTTGCCGGTCGTTCCATACTCGACGGGAACCGCAGTAATCTGAAACTTATCCGAGGAGGCGGATACTTCGATTCGATAACCGTACTTGTCCAGCATTTCCTTGCTGAGTAAACCGGCTGAGACCAGCTGGTCAACCGTGCCATAACCATTATTTCCTTCAGTCGATTTAAATGTTGCTTCGGCGCCGGCCACATTGCGCATGATGCCGCTCGCAACCGCCTCATTCCGCGTCGGCAACGACTCGCTTGTTCCTACTAAAGTTTGCGCCATCAACAACTGGAGCAGATTTTTGGGCATATGCAATTCGTGAAACGGACCCAATCCGTCGTTGGAAAGTGAGTAGGTCAGCGGGTCAATCACCGGGTTCACTCCTGACAAAAAATCACTCACCTTGTCGGCCGCCGCAGACCTGCCGCTTCCGAAGACATACTCCTCTACCAGTCCGGGGGCCATGTAAACCTGCCCAAGCACCTGTCGTGGTTGCCAGCGCGTATAGTTTCTAAAATGACTGTCCGAGGAAAGTGTCTGGTGGTTCACGTAAGCGTCTACTACGTGTCGCGTCTCAGCCGGATCTAGCGACAAGACGAGGAAGTTGTCCACGAACGCGTAAGAAAAAACGCCGGCGAAGGAAACGATTTCGGCGCCATCGTGTTTCTCAGTTTGTGCCAGCCGGCTCGCCCCTTTTAGCCCGAAGCCTTCAAGAATTTTTGGTATTAGTCGTCCAACCGCTTCACGATCCTTCACCGCGATTGCGATTAAGGGACTGAAAGTGACCTTCGCATTCTCTTGCCCGGCGTGCCCTGATGCCGGATTATCTGTGGGCGAGTTCGTCGCAGGTTCGTTAGCCGCTTTCTTTGCCTTTCGGGGCAGCGCCAACGCCAGCTCATTGCCAAGCAGTGGCAGCAGGTCGTCCTTGATTTTTAGTCCCAGTTTCTTTTCGTAGTAAGCAAACGGCGTTTCTCGGGGGCCACTCATTCCCGCGCGTTCATATGGTCCGGCAAACTTTTTCTGTTGTTCCTCAACGCCGGCAAATGCTCTTAACATTCCCTCGTAGATTTGCGGATAGTCGAGTGAGGCGCTCACGAAGAGATCAACGTCCGCGGGAAAAACGTTTGGAGACTCGGGCGCCATGGCAGGTCCGGAAATAAATTGCGGCACGAAAGGGATGGCGCTGCCCTTATTCTCGTCCTTGTTGATTATCAACGTGCGCAGAACGTAAGCATCGTTTTCAAAAACCAGCGCCGCACCCACAGCTTCGGGCCATTTGGTCTCGCCTCCACCGAAGATCATGCTGTAAAACGAATAGAAGTTTGGGCCTTCATCGATGTCGGGTTGGGGGCCGTTGGATAGAGTAGCGTTGCTTGATGCCGGTGGATCAGCGGTCGGCTCTATCTCGGTTGGTTGCTCGTAAGGAGATGGTTCGGGCGGTGGCATCGGCTGTTCCTCGACTGGGACGGCGGTTAGCGCCGGGTCCCCCGCCACAGTCACCGGCTCCTCCACCTTGGTCGCTTCCGCTTCGGCTTGTTTTTGCGCTTCCTCTTCCGACTTTTGTCGTTGTTCCTTTTCCTCTCTTTCAATCGCCTTCAGATCGACGTAAAGAAAAAGCGATTCAGACGCAAAACGGTTCCGCGCCAGCAGGAAGTTTTGGTCTTCTTCAAGGGCTTTGCTACCTCGCGGCCGAAGATTTCGGAAGGTAAATGCGATGTCACTGATAAAAACGAGTGAGCCGGCTTGTCTCATTTGATAAGGCGGCAGTGGTTCTGGTTCCTTTTCAGCGACCGTGCTGAGACTCTGTGGCGCACGGCCTATTAACTCTGCCCTCACTACAGGCGTTTCGGATGAACCAGGCGAACCAGCCGATGACGGTTTCGCATCAGGCGCCGGAGTTGGTACAGGTGAAGGTGTTGGCGTTGGTAACAGTTTCGGGAGGAAGTCGCGTAATTCGGGATAAAACTTCTTCGCTTCCTCGGGAGAAGAAAACTCGATCGCAATGAGGACGTTCGGTAGTTTCGGTCTGGACGGCCAACCGGCGACCATCATTCGCGAGCCGGCAAGCACATCAGCGTGCGTGTTGAGCCACTTCACAACAGCTTTGAATTCTTTTGGCGGACCACCAAGCTTCATTATCGGATCGAGCAAATCGTTGACGGCAGATGAACGAACTAATCCACCAACGCCTCTAATTTCACAATAGAATTTGAAACTATCGGCGGCGAGCAGCGAGTCAAACGTTGGCGCCGGTTCGGGAGCCGCCAGCCTCCTCGGCGCGTTGCGACGCTGTTGTGCGAGCAGCGGCGTGGCCAGAATAACAATCGCAACGATGGAGGCGACTAGAGGCTTAGCTTTTTTGAAGTTGTTCATGTGAGTAATTCGACTTCGCTGCTTCCATCATACCGGCGCAAGGTGGGTTCTCAAGCTCAACCTCTTCACTGGGCGCGGTCCCAGTGAAGAAGTTGACGCTGATCACCGCGCTAATCGCTTCCAAACACCTGCTTCGCCTTCGCTTTTGACCAGACGTCTGACTTCGCCGTAGGCAGCCGCATAAACGGTACGCATATCATTTGCTGACACCACCCCCGTCGAATAGCCAAGCTGTTTGTCGATTTCTGCTGTCGTCATCCTTTTCCGCGGCTCGTAGCGCGATAACAAAGGGCCCTCACCCGCCAGGTGTAACGCAAACCCTTCTGCCAGCCAGCGCGGCGCGCGGCCGCGACCTACCAATTCAATCATAGTGTGTACGAGTTCATGGCGCAGAGTTGTTTCGAGAATTCGCCGGCGCTTCAACGTTTCGATGGGCTGAAGCTCAATCTTGTTGCCTCTTGTGGCGGCTGCGGCCCAGATTGGCAGTCCTGTTCGGCCAACGAAATCGCCGGTCGTTTCGTTTACAACCACTTCCAGAACAGGAAACTGAATGTTGATTCCGGCAGCTCCAACGCGTGCCAGCAGTGACTTACGGCTTGACTGGAGCAAACTTAGCAATGCTTCAACCTCGCGCTGCCTGACGCTGGCGGGATAGTTGATGCGAAAGTCTTCGCTGCGAAGGGTAAGCCGAGGCACGGTGTCGCGAGGAGTTGTTGTATGACCATTCGGTCGAGTAATGGCGTAGCCAGGTTCGCGCGTCCACATTAGGTCAGCCGACGAAGCGCCATTTACATTCGCGATATGGGTCGAAGGGAAATACTTCGTCAGGATTTGCCGGTAACTTGCGCCACGTTCCGCCATCACGTGTGCACCCTCCTGACAGAGTCCGAGCCCATGACCAAAGCCGCGGCCACGAAAAATAAAATTCGAACCCGAGCGAACAATTTCAAAATGCGAACTCTTAAGCAGGTTCCAGCCAAGCGCGCGGCCAACGATGATCTTGAAGTCCCATCCCTTTATCGTGACCCGGCGATTACCTTCAATCGCGATCAACTCAGCCCGGCCGCTCGCGTCAGTTCGTAAGACACCGACGCTCACGAGCCGCTCGCCGACGTTAGTACGCGGATCTGTTTGCAAGGCCTTGAGCAGTTGAGCTTGCGAAATCGTGTCTGTCCAACTGCTGTGCGCCTCGTTCCCGCAGTATTCGTCGCGCACGCCCCGCAGGTAGGGAGGGGAACTGCCGCCCCACAACGTTGCCATGTTTGCAGTGGCCCCGCCGCAAGAGGCGCTGAAGTAGGAATCCGCAGTCTCGTTATTCTGGTCGCGGAGTATCTGCCCCTGAGTAGCTTCAACAGCTTCGAGAATCAGCGGTGAAATGTAACTCGCAGAATCCATGTCTACCGGACGGTATCTTTCACAATGAGTTGAATTACAAAAATCGTAGCCGTCACGGGCATGCCGGCCCAGATTTCTCAGGGCGTAGGTACGGACGGCGATGGCCAGGGCTTTTAATGCGTCCGGCTCTGTTTCCATGCTGCCCTCGGCCGCCACCACACCGCGAACGTAGTCTTCGAAAGCGACCGCACGCGTAATGTTTTCGCGCACGAGGTGAACTTTGACTGAAGACTGAGATTTCAAGTCTGGGATTTCAGATCTCAAATTTGAAATCTCAGATTCAGGTCTCGAGATCTCAACTGCAAACTCATCCAGGATCGGACGCGCTACAGTTGCAGCTTCAAATCCATGACCCTTCGTTAAGAGAACGAGCACCGCAAGCCTGACCTTGTCAGGTGCGGCCTCAGAATCAGACGATGTCTCGATCGGTTCTGAAGCAAGCCCAATAAACCATCCGTGGGTGCGAAAACCGTTGAGCTCGGTGGCGGTGCCGGTTTTGCCGAAGGTGTAAACAGGAAGCGAATAGAGCTTGGCTTTTTCGGCACTGCCATAGCGAACAGCTCCGCGCATTCCTCTGACAATCAGTTCGCGGTCTCGATCTTTGATTTCGACGTTCGCCTGCACTTCTGCCGCAAAGTTTGCAGGTTTCGCGAGGCGTGGCGTAAAGAGTCGGCCTCCGTTAACCAGCGCCACATAAGCATCGATGACTTGAATCGGAGTTGCCTGCAGATAGTTACCCTCGCCGATGGCATTTTGCGGACGCCAATCGCCGCGCTGAAGTTCACCGGTTACTTCTCCTCCGGCATTGACGCCCGTCTTTCTGCCAAAGCCAAATTCACTGAGCGTGCTGGTAAAGTTTGCTTCCTTGAGATGTTCGCCTACGGTGCTGAAATAATAATTGCAGGAATAAGCGAGGGCCTCAGTCGGATTCAGCGGCGGCAGATCGCGAGGGTGCGAGCAGGTTGTCTGAAATGCGTGATGCGAATATTTTTCGTGGCAGAGTGTGCGCGAGTCCTCGTCAATCACGCCGGATCGCAAGGCAGCTAAAGCGGTAAATGGTTTTATTGCCGAGCCGAGGGGAAAGTCTTCCTGAAAAGCAATGTCCGGATTGACAACGGCGCGGATGCGCCCCGTTTGCGGATCCATCACGATGATGGTGCCGCGACGATCACCGAGCGCGAGAGTGGCGGCGCGTTGCAAACGTTGATCGAGTTGCTCGACGTTAGCAGCTGCCGCACCAGACGCGGAAAGGCTGGAGTGCCGGACTAGTCTAAGAGCAGCGGTTCCGCCAAGTACGACGACGCAGATTGCAATTGTAGCAACACCACTCAAGGCAGGAAATCTCAGGGTAGGGAAGGGCGGTTTACCCCCGCGCGTTGAATGGCGTTCAATCCAGGCGGGGGCAAGGCGGGGTCCCCGGCGGGGTAGCCCCGCTGGAGTGCTAAGCCAGCCTTCCTTACCCCGAGTTCTATTTTCTTGAGTCATTCCTTGTTTCTATTCGGCCTACATAACTCTGCGTCAAGCCGCCTCGGGTGCCGGCTCAGGCGGCGGGTTTGACGAAAATCGTGCGAGGGCGCGCACCGTAATCGTCCACCCAAACAGCGTCAAAGCAAACACCAACAGTAACCGCGCCACCAGAAAAGAAAGCTCAAGCCAGGCACGACTGGACTGAGTGGTTTTGAAGAGCAAAAAGTAGGGAGCGACGGCAAAGACAAGAAAACCCGCGATGTAGATCAGGACGGATTGCGGAGCGAATGCGCGCGACAGCAGAGTCGCAAATTTTCTAAACGCACCGCCCAGTCCATCGTGCACAGTAGCAAGCCACAGGTGGATCGCCATTAACGGTAACACCAGACCGAAGGAGAGATAGCGAATGGTCGAGAATAGCGCAACTCTCCAGTTAATCGGTCGCGCGGGTGGCGTGTTTGCAGTTGCAGCCATCGGATGGGTAGTAGCAATCGTTTCGTTAATGTGTTGTCCAAAGTAATTCTGCGCGCGACTGAGCAGATAGGCGATAAGTATCGCCAGCACGATCAGAGGCAAACTAATCAAGATCAACTTCCAGAAGCTCGCCAGCGATTTTCTTAGAAGAAAGCCGGCGGTCAGTTGCTGACTGGCGCTGCTGCCGGCAATCATCGCCTGGAGTATGAAGAAGAGCAGGGGAGCGATGACCGCAAACGCGAAAGTCAGGATCACCTGGACCAACGTCGCTTCCTTTATAGATACAAACAGGTAAAGCAACGCGAGCAGCGAAGCGTAGACCGCGGCGATTAGCAACATCGATTGCCAGTTTCTGAATACGTTGCGAGTTGCCGTGACGATCGATTGGAATGTTTCAGTCAGCATTTTGTGTGATCCTTCGTCGGAAATTCGCTCCAGGGCGTCAAGGTCGCAGAAATCAAACCAGCGATTTGCTGGGAGCGCGGGCGTCTCGCCCGCCTGCGCTGAATGCCACTTGGTCCAGGGCCAGATTCACCGGCTCCTCGAGTGAACGCGTTGCTTGAGGCGGGCGAGACGCCCGCGCTCCCAGTGAAGAGGTTGCTCGGTGTCGTGATAATTAATTTCATTTCCGCTCCAGGAACGCCAATCTCCCTGACGCCGTGTTTGACTGCGTACTTGCCCGATACATCAACTCTGCGCGCGCCGGCGCTACCCGAAACTGTCCCGGCACCTGCACACGCATCGCATATTGATACGTTGCCTTCCCGTCAAAGTAGTCGAGGAAGATGACCGTCCGGTTGTCGCGAAACTCGCGCGAGCTGTACCAGTCGGACCAGTCACGTCCGGTGGTGTAGTCGAGATTGAGGTTTCCAACACTCTCAACCTGTTCCGCTCCGGCGGGAATTGGATCCTCGATCATCAAGTGGCGCGCCTTCGAACCGTTAAGTTTGAGCCGCACGACCAGCATGTCCCCGGAATGAATCTCGCCGCTCAGTGGTTCAGTCTTCCACTTGAGTTTGTAGCCGTCTTCAACCACGCTCAGACGGAGATACTCCCTGGTGAGATTCAGTTCAGCTGAGCCTCGCGCGGCGACCTCATCTTCGCCGGTGTAGTAATCAAGCGCTGACGAAAAATAGACTACGCCCTTACCGCGCTTGACGACGCGTATGTCATTCGTGCCGGCGACCTCGTTTGCCTTGCGGTGAATTGAAAACGTTTGCGAGGCGCCTGCCGAAGATATGTGCTGAGTCAGCACATTCTCGCCATTCAGGTAAACCTCGACGTCGTAATCCGGCGAGAGTTCGCGACTCACTTTCAGATAGTCGATCAGTCCGAGAATTGCGAACGCCGTGTCCTTGGTGGAGTTCCAGTAGTAACCGCTGTGACGATTCGAAATCAGCCAGCGCGCAACCTTAGGAAGAACAGGGCTGTCGGGTTTGATCCGAGCGAGCGCTCTGAGGGACATCGCAGTCGCTTCCGTATCGTTTGTCTCGGCGAAGTCGAGCATGGGTTTACGGTTCGAAGACCAGTATGCTGAGAAGTCGTCCGCCGTTAAGGTCCTTTCGATTTCGCCGGCGAGGTCGAGCGCTCGCTTGTTGTCCTTGCGTTGTTTCAAAGTTAAAGCCAGCAGCGCCCGTCCATACGGTTGCAGGTTCCCCTGCTCGCTGACGATCTTTTCAACGTAGCGGCCATCTGCGTCGCCACTATCCTGGAGCGCATAGACCATGAACGCACGCGTCTCCAGATCGATCTGCGTTCCTGCGTCGGTCGTGCCCGAATCGAGCATCTGCTTCAACTTCTCGCGGCCACTCGCGATCCGATTCTCATCCGGTTCATAGCCGTTCTGCTTCGCCAGCGTCAGACCGCTCACAACATACGCGGTCATAAAGGGATCGCTTTGATCGTCTTTCCACCAGCCCCAGCCGCCGTCGTTGTGCTGATAGGCGTATAAGCGATCCATTCCTTTTTGGACTTTCTTCGGGAGATCGTTTGAGTCTCTTATTGATGACGACTTCACGTTCTTCAAAGCCTTCGTAACGATCACGTTGGGAAGAAAACTCGACATGGTCTGCTCGGTGCAGCCATAGGGATAGGTAGTAAGGTAGTCAAGGGCGCCAAACAAAGTGCCGGCGATAGACGGCGCTACCTCAATTTTTAAGCTACGCGCGTGCGCATCCGTGTTCGGCGGCAGGTTCACAGAAAAAGTCTTCTCGGCATTCTCATCCGAAAAAGCCGCCGACTCATTTTTCACCTGATGCAGACCGCGCGGCACCACCGTTAAGGGCAATTCGACTGCGTCCGATTCGGTATCCGTTAGAGCTTTAGCCAGCAGCTTGATTTCGCCGACATCCGGCGCGGAAATCTGCCAGTCGACGCGATGCTCGCCTTGCTTGGTAATGGTGACTGTTTGTTTCCCGGAGTTTTGCAGGTGCGCGCCGTTTACTTCCAGCGATATTTGCGTCGACTTGTCTGCGTTTAGATAGTTATGGACTATTCCTGACAGCGTGACCGTGTCGCCCTGCGTGACGAACCGCGGCGTTTCGAGCCGCATGATCACATCTTTACGGGCAACCACTTTGTATTTGGTCGCGCCCACCTTGGTGTCCGCGGTTACGCCACGGGCGGTCGCACGCCAGGTGGTCAGGTTATCGGGCAGGTTAACTTTGACAGTCGCTTTGCCGTCAGAACCTGTCACAACATCGGCCTGCCAGAAGGCTGTGTCCTTGAAGTTTTTCCTGATAGTAGGTTGAACCAGGTCGCCTTCGTTCTTGAAGTCGGCAAGCTGGTAGGTTGATTTGTTTTTGGCGAGATCGATTGGCTTGTCTCCGGCAAAGCCGGTGAAGGAGTAGTTAATCGAAAGATGTGTTTCGACGCTGCTGTAGCGCAATCCGTAAAACTCGCTCTTTATGTTGCCGGTATAATCCGGCGAGACGCTGTAGATCGCTTCATCGACCACGCCGAGACTGACTTCCGCGCCGGATACGGGCGCGCCGTCGGCGTTGCGCGCGAGGATTGTGTAAGACGCCGCCTCGCGCGGTTTGTACTCCTTCTTGTTGGAAATGATTTCGAGGTTGAGCATCTTGTCGCGCGCCGGCACGACCAGACGCTGGTCGCTCGTGTACATATCGCCGCCCTTCACGTAGGAGACGTTTAGAAAAACGTCGGGCGCGTAATTAGCCTGAATGGGAACGTCGAGGACAATTGATCTGCCGGGCGAAATCACATGCTGGACAGACAAGACCTTTGTTAGTTCGGTGCTTACCAGAAGGTGCGCATTGTCAGTCGGCAGGATCGCCAGCACGTGAGCCGTCTCGCCGGGTTTGTATGACTTTTTGTCCGGCACGAGTTTGATGGCGCTGTAGTCTTCGCTGTAATACGAAGACTCAGTCCAGGGATACTGGCGATCAGTGACCCAGAGATAGCCGCCAATCGTGGGCACGGCGCGGCCGTTTTCCCAGGTCACTGTCTTGATCGAGATGTTGCCAGCTCCGGTGGTGGTGTAATCGTAACTGGCTTGTCCTTGAGAGTTGGTTTGCACATCTGCGTAGGCGATGGCGCGTTCATGCATTTCATACTCGGGATAATAATACTCATCGGGATCGGCATCCGCCGGTTTCGGTTTTTTGGTCCAGGTGCGCTCGACAAACTGAAGCTGAACCGGAGCGGAGACAGGATGCGCATCGTAGTCGGTGGTGGTAACGCGAATCTTAGCGACGTCGCCCTTGTTATAGACGTAACGATCAGCGACGGCATTGGCGACGATGGTGCCGCGAGTAGCCACAAAGCTACCGGCGCCGTCAATCGTGCGGCGAGCTGAATCGGTCACCTGTGCCTCGAGACGATAGCTGTAGTCTGAAGTGTCAGTTTCATCAGACTGCGGAACCTGGAGATCAACGTTCAGGTGGCCACGCGCGTCGAGCGTCCCTTCGCCCTCCTGAAGCATGTCGTCACCGCCACGATAAAATTGGGAATACTCATCTTCCGTCTCTGAATCCTCAGTTGTTTCGTCAGTGTCTCCCTGGCCAACCCAGATGTAGTAACGAGAGCGATAGATGTAGTACTTCACTTCGCCATTCGCCACGGGTGCGCCAAAAAAGTAGCGGGCGTCGATAGAGTAGTTTGCTTTCTGGCCGGCCTGCACGAATTTGCCCGGCACTGAAACAGTCACTTTGTATTCAGGTTTCTTGTATTCCGCCA
>JBOGOP010000010.1:0-47077 GCA_050747225.1 Pyrinomonadaceae bacterium | reverse complement strand
GACTGAGACTTATACGATAATTTTTTCACCAGAACAGCTCTCGGCGCCTGACTTTTTGAGTTCACAGGCAACCGGAAAACCGCTGACCGAAACTGAACAGGGGGAATTGCGTGATTTTCTCGCTAAGTACAAAACGAGCGAGCCCGTGACAGAAGTCGACGACAAAGATGCGACCCGGCCTTTTGTTAAGGTAAAAGTGCCGCAATCTTCAAACGGGTCAAACGCGCCAGTGGTTTTTGAAGTCCGAATCGAACATAAGTAAGTCCCCGCCCTTATCGGGGTTCGTATAGGTTTTGGAGGAGAAGGTTCTGAAATGAGAATGAAGACCATTTTTGCTAGTTTCCTGATTGTTTTCGCGGGTGTTATTCCCGCCATTGCGCTCGCCCAGGATGAGGATGTACGGGGCGCGTTTATGACGACGCGGCCGAAGGCTACCGGTAGCGCCAGTGGCAATACGTCGGGCTCTGCTGCAAGGCCGAGCCGGCGGCAGCCGAAAACTCCTGCGCCTGCGCCGAGTCCTGGACCAGCGCCGGTTGGTCCGAAACGTCCGGATACTCCGTCGAAGGTCAACCTTCCACGCATTGGTCTGGGCTTGACGCTATTCATGCGCGATTCAAATGGGCTGTCAGTAAGGACCGATCCCTCGCATGAGTTTCACAAGGGCGATCATGTGCGCATTTTGATCGAGACCAACGCTGATGGCTACCTCTACGTTTTCAATACTACAGACAACGGTCCGGCGATGATGCTTTACCCTGATCCGGAGTTGGATGAAGCAGGTAATTACTTTCAAGCTCACGTCCCGTTTGAAATTCCCTCGAGTCTCGCCGCCGAGGAGAGACTGCGATGGTTAACCTTTGACGACAATGCCGGCGCCGAGAAACTCTATTTTGTTTTCACTCGCGAGCCGCTGGCTGCCGTTCCGATCGAAGACGACCTGATCGCTTTTTGTCGCGAGAACAAGGGAAAGTGTCCCTGGTCTCCAGGAGCAGAGGTCTGGACCCAGATTCAGAAAGAGACGAGCGAGCCGGTGCAGTCTGCCAAGGCTGGAGGCATGGGAAGCGCGCAGACTACAAGCGAGGTCCGGGCTGCCACTCGTGGAATTGGTCTAAATCGAGACGACCCGGAGCCGTCGCTAATAATGTTATCGGGGTCGACAAGCAAGAACATGCTGGTCGTGACGCTGGATTTGGTTCACAAGTCATTAAGCATGGCCGCCGATTCGAATGACGAAATGCCATGAGCAAGAGGAGTGATTACCAGTGAACGCGACGGCAAGGAAACTCATCGCTTTTATGGTTAGTTCCAGCCTGACCCTGGGCTTGGCCGTGGCAGCCCTGGCTCACGAAAGCTCCAGGCCGACAAACGTGGTCGTGCAGCAACCAGACCAGGCTGCCACCGCCCTGCAGGAAGGAAGGCGCCTCCTCAAGCGAGGAAAAGCTGACCAGGCGTTGGGGCAACTGCAAACAGCCCTCAACCTCTACACCGCTGCAAAGAATAGAAAGGGAATCGCTGCCGCTCAGAACGAGCTGGGTGATCTTTATCTACGGCAGGGACAAAACAAGACTGCGCTGGATCACTATCGGCAGGCTTACGAGGCGCTGACCGGCGCGCTTGGGCAGGAACAAAAAAATGCCGCAGCAGCTGGGAGTGCGGCGCGCATGGTGCCTAGTGCACAAGCAGGGCAAGCTGTTGACACGGCCGCCAGTGCCAGCGACACCGGATTCAATTCCCAACTGCTGCTCGCCAAAATTGGTGACACAAACTATCAGCTGGGTGATCTGAGTGCGGCATCGTCGTCGTACGGGCAGATGAGCCCGAGGAAGCCGGAAAGCGTTGCCAAGAAAGCCGGCGGCATGTTTGGTAAGCTGGCTCCATCTGTCATTCTCGGTAACGCCACTGACAGCGCGGCGATTGGCTCAGCGGCCGGAGCGGTTGGTGGCGCGCTGGTTGCGAAGAATGAGCTCGAGCAATATCGCACTTCAATCATTTACATGACCTATGAGCTGGGTATGGGCCGCATCGCGTTTGCCCAGAACGATCTCGAGACCGCCCGCAAGCATTTTCAGAATGCCGAGGACGCCGGTAAAGGCGCGCTGCCCATGATCGCGAGTCTGGGCCAGACCCGCCGCTTTCGTACCGCCGCCCGCACTAATCTAGCCGACGTCGCCTTGCGTCAATTGGATTACAAAAACTCTTTCAAGCTTTACGAACAAGCCGCAAAGGGCGCCAGGGACGACAAGCGCCTGGACTTAATGTGGCCGGCCCAACTGGGAATGGGGCGCAGTCAGTGGGCCCAGGCTGCACAGGAGAAAGACGCGAAAAAGTCAGCCAAATTGAGGGAGTCCGCTCTCGTTAATTATCAGGACGCGATTACGACCGTTGAAGCGCTGCGTGCCGGTAGTCTGCGGGCCGACGAGTCACGCACTGTTTTTCTTAGTACGACGAAGGATGTGTTCGACGATGGCGCCAATGCCTTCGCGGAGATGGCCTTGTTGAGCGCACCTGCTGCCGGCAACAGTGCTGAGGCGTTGTCTGGAAAAGCGCTGGAGTATGCTGCTGCGGCTTTCAGGATTACCGAGCAGTCGCGCGCGCGCTCGCTGTTGGATCTTCTCAGTGAGACCAATGCCGCAGTCACTGAAGGCATCCCGGCTGAGCTGTTAAAACGGAAGCAGGACAACCTCGACCGCCAGCAGGAGATTGCCGAGGCGTTGACCGGAATTAGTTTGGCCGCTGACAGCGAGCAGAAGAAACCGTCTGATCTGGAGTCATCGCTGGAAAAGCTGCAGACTGAGTTTGAGGAGATCGAGAATCAAATAAGGACTGCCAGCCCGAGATATGCCAGTCTCACGGCCGGCAAACCTTTGTCACTCGCGGAAGTCCAAAGCGGTGTGCTTGACGATCAGACCGTGCTGTTGGAATACAGTTTAGGACGCGATGCTTCGTATCTCTGGGCCGTAACGAAGTCGGGCGTGTCAATGTACAAAATGCCCGCTCGCGCAACCATAGACAAACTGGCTACGGATCTGCGCGCGCAATTGATCCCTTCGAAACTTCAGCGCCGCATCGTCGGCATCGACGTGATGGCAGACAGCCAGCGTGGGCTGGGCGTGAGTGCCACGCCTTTTGCGGAAGACGCGGCTGCTTTTGTTACCGCTTCCAGCGCGCTCTACAAAGCTGTGGTCGAGCCGGCCGGAGCCGTGTTAGGAGAAAAGCGTCTATTAATCGTCGGCGACGGCGCGTTGAATTACGTTCCCTTCGAAGCCCTGGTGAAGTCTCCGGAAAGCGCAGACTATTCTTCGCTGCCCTATCTGATCAGGTCCAACGAAATTATCTACGCGCCATCTGCGTCGGTCGTTGGCGTTATCAAGCAGCAGAATACCAACCGTGGCGGCCGCGCGATGTTGATACTCGCCGACCCGGTGTTTAATTCAAACGACACGCGTGCGAATGGTGCCGCCGCTGCGACAAGCGCGGATGACACTCGCGGGCTGGGGATTAAGAGCGCGCTAACCGATGTCACCGGACAGGACGCGTCGGCACCCGCCGGCTCCGCCAAGATGCAGGGTTTGCCGCTGGCGCGACTCGCAGGCACGCGAACTGAGGCAGAGCAAATCGTCAAACTGGCGAAGACGTCAGGCACTCAGGCGGACGTCTGGCTCGACCTCGATGCCAGCGAAGGGAACGTTGACACGCGCGATATCAGTAAGTATCGCGTGGTGCACATTGCCACCCACGGCCTGTTGAATGCCGAACGCCCGCAGTTTACCGGTGTGGTGCTTTCTTTAGTCGGTAACAAGACCGAAGACGGATTTCTCCGCACCGATGAAGTCTTTAATCTGCGGCTGGGCTCACCGCTTGTGATGCTTTCAGCGTGCGAAACGGGATTGGGAAAAGAGAAACGCGGCGAAGGAGTGATGGGTCTGACGCGCGCGTTTATGTATGCAGGTGCGCCCACGGTCGGCGTTAGCCTGTGGTCAGTCGCAGATAGATCAACCGCCGAATTGATGACCGACTTTTACAAACGGCTGCTCGGGTCTTCAGCTGGCGACTCAACCGCCGTCTCACCCTCCGCTGCCATGCGCGACGCTCAACTTGCGATGATCGCCGGCAAGAAATACAGCGCGCCGTTTTACTGGGCGCCGTTTGTGCTCGTCGGCGACTGGCGCTGAGAGAAGTAAACAGTAAACAGTAGACAGTAGACAGCAGACGGTAGTCGAAGCGTTACTGTCTGCTGTTTACTGTTTACTGTTTGCTGCTTCGCCCTTCTCCGCACTCATTGCGGTTAAGACAATACGATTTCGGGTGATCTCGCCGGTCCATTATCGCAAAGTCGTGGTTTTCCACGCTTTTTTGCACATTTTCCGATTGGCATAGGTGTTGTTGAGTAACCAGCGGGCACCGACCGCTAACAAGGTTGCGCAATCGGGCTGTTGTAAATCGAAGGGAGAACATGATGAATAACAAGAGACAAAAATTCTTAGCGCGAGTTGGCATGTTGGCTTTAGTGGCTTTTCTGGCCCTGCCGCTGACAGCTTCCGCTCAGAACAATGGCCGGGGGCGCGGCAAGCCCACTGAGGTTTTCGTAAATGGGCACGACGCCCGCGATGGTCGCTGGGATAAGAATAACGGCCAGGGTCGTCGCAACGACAATTACGGTCGCAACGATCAATACGATCGGAATCGACGCGGACGAAACTGGGATCGTTATGGGGGCTACGGTGGTTCCTTCCAGCTTCGTCAGACTGCACTGAATGCCGGCTACAATAACGGCATCGAGGAAGGTCGCAAGGACCGAAGGCGCGGTGATCGCTTCGACTATCGTGACGAGGGCGATTTCCAGAAGGCCACCGAAGACTACAGTTCGCGTCTTGGCGACAGGGAACTGTTCAAGCGTTACTTCCGTGAAGGATTTGCCAACGGCTATGAAGACGGCTACAGGGGCTACTAAGCTACCAGCAGCCTGAAGAACGAAAGCGGGAGTGGAGACTACGGTCTTCGCTCCCGCTTTTTTGTTTATCTTAGACCGGGCGCCACAGCCCTCAAGCCTACCTGTTTGTCGTAATCAGACCGATACGCTACTATCAAATCGTGTCTGAATGAGGCCGCACCAGGGTGGGTTGATGGAGAATCATTTCATAAACGTTACCGATACAAAGGCACTCGACGACCTGGCCAATCTTTCAAAAGATCGGCCCGTTGTTATCTTCAAACACAGTTTGACTTGTCCCATTAGCGCCGCGGCTTACAATCAGATGGCTGAATTCGAGGGGGAAGTTGCGCTGGTCGAGGTGCAGCGTGCGCGTGAGCTGTCCGGTGAAATTGAAAAGCGCCTCGGTGTAGCTCATGAGTCGCCCCAGGTAATCGTTTTGCGCGATGGACGGGTTGCCTGGAATGCGTCGCACTTCAAAATTACCGCGGATGCTGTAGCCGAGGCGGTGCGTGTTGCTAATGGGCAGTGAGCGGTGGGCAGTGGGCAGTGAGCAGAAAATGGAGTCAGCCGTAGAAATGTCTAATGCAAGAACTATTTACTATTTACGATTTATTATTCACCGCTTTTATAGATGATTGAAGCGACCGAAAGACGAGGACCGGCCATTGAGCCGCGAGAGATCCAGCAGGAGGGTGACTCCGGTTTGCGCATCACCTGGGCCGACGACTGCGTCTGCCGCTACACCGCTGCGGAGTTAAGGCGCGCCTGTCCCTGCGCGCAGTGCGTTAATGAGTGGACTGGTCAGCGCGTACTGAAGCCGGAAGCCGTCTCCGAAGAGCTGACGATAGCTGACATCAGTATTGTGGGACGTTATGCGCTCAATTTTCGCTGGAGTGATGCGCACGAGACAGGAATTTACAGTTTTCGCTATCTGCGGGAATTAGGTGAAAGATAGCTGACGACCGACGACCGACGACCGGTGACCGAGGTCCGGGGACGGAATAACTTTCTATGAACGAACAAGACTTCTTTAACGAAAAGCAGGAATCCAAAAAGGCGACTTACAGTTGCCCCCACTGTCGCGAACGCGGGGAATACGATGTTCGTTGGCTTAAGCGAACGAAAAAGCAGGCTGCGCCGCGCGGCGCCAATGAGCACGATCGGATGCGCTTTGAGAAGTCGCGCGACTACATGGTGCGAATTGATGACATGCTGGCGTGTCGAAGCTGTCGGCGCCGCTTTGATATTCCCAGTTCGCAGTCAGTCGTATTCCTTTAATCTTCTCCCAACGATTGCAGAGCGGGCCAGGCGCCGGAACCCTTCTTCCCGAACCACATCTGGCATAGTCGCAAAAATCGGAAGCGGATCAAGTCTTTCACATAACTG
The DNA here is from genome assembly GCA_050747225.1 of Pyrinomonadaceae bacterium. GTDB lineage: Bacteria > Acidobacteriota > Blastocatellia > Pyrinomonadales > Pyrinomonadaceae > PSRF01. Next base: position 40,758 of record JBOGOP010000010.1, on the reverse strand, counting down.
CTCCCCGCCTCGGAGAGGCGAAATGTTTATAGCCTCTGGCAGCTCTTGATTTCTAGCTCCGTAGGAGCCGTATGTAGTTTGGTCGCGCTCCTACGGAGCGCAGCAAACAAATGAGTCGGCTCGGTCTATAAACATTTCGCTCCTACGGAGCCAAAGAGACTGAACGCGAGAGAACCACGCCGGCAATGCGTGACTTATTCAGAGCTTCTTTAGTTCCCAAAAACATTGAGACTCCTATGCAGGAAAAAGACGACAAACGACAGGAACAAAACATCCGATTGATAAGACGAGTGACGAGCTTCGATGTTTTGGCGTGAAAACGATCGATGTGCCTTGTTCCTACTAGAATCCGCAGCGGCCTCATCTTTGCACTGGGATCCGCTGGATCAAGGATGGATTACTAATCATGATAGAAACACCAGATTTTGCCGGAGCACACAAAACAAATAACTCATTTCTTTCTCCGCTCGAGCGCCGGCTCGCGCCGATAGTTATCCCGCGGATTCCGAAGTGGCTGGAGACGCAGCATCTGACGATGCTGACCCTGGTTTGGTCGCTTCTGATCCTGCTGTTCAGTTTTCTCGCGTCCCGAAATATTCGGTGGCTTTGGATGGTCTCGGTGATGATTGCGCTTCAGTGGGTGACTGATCACTACGACGGCAAGGTTGGCAAGTATCGCAACACGGGTTTGGTGCGGTGGGGCTACTACATGGATCACCTGCTCGATTACTTTTTCCTCTGTTCCGTCATCCTTGGCTATGCTTTTATTCTCCCCGAACGCTCGCGCTTTCAGCTCCTCTTGATGCTGGCGCTCTTCGCCGCTTACGACTTCAGCACTTTCCTCGCTTTTTCCGCGCTGGATGAGCTAAAGATTAGCCACTTAAAATTTGGCCCGACGGAGTTTCGGCTGGCCTTGATCATCATCAACGGACTCCTGATTTCATTTGGTACGCGATACATGATTGGCGGACTAAAGTGGGTCAACGCCGGCGCGGTAGTCGGTCTGGTTTTCCTGATTTATGGAACTCAGAAGAAAATTTGGAAACTGGACATGAAGGGCCGGCAACCCTCCGTGAAAGCTGCTCAGCCAATAGAACCGTATGTGCCGGCGAAAGAATGTACGTATTAGTAACATCGCAGCCAACTACGTCCGGGTAGCAGACATCTTAGTTCCTGAGTTTCCTTGCCATCCCTATAAAACCATTGTTTTAGGAGCCCTGCCTGTCCGCGAACTCGTGGCTTAGTGTTTGCTAGGTGCTGTTTGCGAGTTGGTGGCAGACGCAAGATCGGACAGTCGGACTCGTTCCAGAGTGGCGGGAATAACAGGGAACTCTATTCGGGAAAGATCGTTTAATAAAAATAATCACTCAGGAGTGACCCTTTTCGCGCGGGAACTGCGCGTTAGCATATAAGCAAAGATAAGTTGGTCGAAATGTCAGAAAAGAAAGCCATAAAAATCATCAAAAAGGGCGAGCGGACGCGAAAGCAGAAGCCTGCGCCTAAGGGAACCACAACCGCGCAAACCGCGCGCGAAATGGTCAAAACCGTAACCAATTGGGTTAATGAACTGCAGCAGAAGCGCCGTCTCGAAACCGCGAACGCCATCAAATTGATGCTGCGGGACGACCCGCACGGCAACGAAGCCTAGACACCTCATCAGGCTTCCCAAACTCAGAAGGGCTATCCACTAAAGGACACGAACTCACACGAAATATCGTTCGTGTAGTTTCGTGTGATTTCGTTGATCGCTAAATCCTCGACCCCATTTGGACTGTAGGAGCCCTGCTCTATTTCAAAACATTGACACCGGACCTGGGGGTGGCTATAGGTTTCTGCATGACAACACCACACCCAAAGGCTAAGGTCAGCGTTTCGCAGGCCTTCATTCAAAACGCGCGCGAGCTAATCAGAGACGAGTATCTTCCCAAGATCGAGCGCTGCCTCGAGAAGCTAACGGACGAGCAAGTGTGGTGGCGGCCGAATCCCGAATCCAACAGCATCGGGAATCTTCTGCTGCACCTTTCGGGAAATGCGCGACAGTGGATCGTTTGTGGATTGGGAAACGCAACTGACGAGCGTCAGCGCCAGTCCGAGTTTGACGAGCGCGAGGGAATTCCTCGGGCGGAATTGCTGGGCAAGCTTCGAACAACTGTCTCGGACGTAGACGACGTGCTAGCTGGATTTGATCCGTCGCGACTGCTTGATGAATATCAGATACAAGGCACTTCCTCGACGGCCCTCGCCGCGATCTTTCATGTGACCGAGCACTTCTCGATGCACACCGGGCAAGTCATTCTGCTGACAAAAATGTTAGCTGGCGTCGATTTGGTCTTTTATGATTTCTCAACCGGCAAGCCGGCTCACACCTGGGTTAAGACTAAACCTATCGGTTCCTGATTGCGCGTTTCCAGAATCAGACCCACGTTGGCGGTAGCGCCGCGACACGGTTGTCGGCTGGCAATCCTAGTATCTTGCCCTTTGCCGAAAGCCTGGGCCATAATCCTGAAGCCCTCAAACAGCACTTAGAAGGTTCGCGTCACGACTGGCGAATTGAAATACCCGCGCCCATGGGAGAAAAATATCCCGCCCTTGTTAGGTTGAGACTGTGACTTAACTAATGATCTGTCCGTCCTGTAAAGCTTCTGTTCCTGACGGCAACGCATACTGCCTTAACTGTGGGCAGTACCTTGGTGAACCAACGGTGGTGCGACCGTCGCCCGAACCCCGAGCGTCAACGATCCGCGTGCCCTTTCAATCATCCCTTGACCCAATTCACAAACAACAGCCGCCGTCTCATAGTAACCGCTTGGCGTGGCTCATTGCAGGGGCCTCGTTGACAGGATTGCTTACAGTTCTGCTGCTTGCGGCGGCATACTTCCTTTTCGGGAGGGAGCAAACCCAGCAGACAAGCGTCCCATCATCGTCTCCAACGACTCGCACTCTGAACTCACAATCTGTGGTAACCCCGGAGACATCACAGTCGCCGTCGCCGAAACCGACAACTGAACCCCGCCCTACGACGAGCGAGATATCATTACAGCAGCCGGAACGACAACCATCGGCGGAGCTAGGCCTGACCCCGTTGCCGCCATCCGCTGAGAAGGATCAGAAGCCTGTAAACGAGAGAATACGGATCGTTGACAGCAGCTTTGAGGTGCGACCCGGGCAGATGGTTTACTACAAATTTACGTTGAACACGCTCTCGCGCGTCAATGGAGATTTTCAAGCATCTGGCGGGCGCAACGACATTTCAGCCTACATCGTTGACGAACCTGCCTTCAGCGCGCTTTACGGCAACTCTCCATTCCGCTTTTACTACAGCTCGTATGGTTACGTGAGTTACGGACAAATAGATGTCGTGTTGAAGTCTGGCACGTACTATGCAGTCTATGACAACCGACGCTCGATAATAACGGCGAAAATGGAGACTGCGCATCTAAACGCCAATTCGAAGTAGGTCTTACCGACACGAGCGTGATAACCCTTAAGAATTGTACGCTCCGTTTGAGTGTGTATTTAGTTTTTCAACATCAACACGCCGTGGGCGCACTGGTCTTCCGTTTGCCATACCGGCGAAGTGACTACGCACACCATGCCCGATATTGATTTCATGACTTTCGGACTCAGACTAAACGAGGCCCTGTTTGCTCGGATCGAGCGTGCCTTGCGAGAAATATATGCCTTCGGCGACTTACAGCTTCGCGCAGCTTGGCTTTTTTACGGCAGCATTCCAGCGGCAGCACAGGCACTAAGTATCGCGGAGCCGCTCTATCACCAGGCTCTTAAACGAAAGCAGCATGTGCGAGGAAAGGGCGCTGCGTTCGACTCGATGTCTGACTACCTGCGAGGTCTGTTTCAAGATGGAGCGAGCATGATTAGAGCGATGTCCGAACGGGAACGACAGGCGCTGTTTCCTACAAATGGGAAACCCCGACTAGTTGGGGAGGCCTTTGCGGCTAGCGTCGAGTCATGGAGAGAACGACTCCATGGTAGCTATGATGAGGCAGATTTATGCGTTAGTCTGTTGGAAAAATACGGGCGGATATGGAAATACAGACGCAGCCCTCGAAGAGTCTTTGAGTCGGCAGTAAGCGACTCTTTGAGGGCGTTATGTCCAGCGAAATTGTCTCTACAGAACAAGGCCGCTGATTTCGAGGTCGGTTCTGTGGCGTTGGAAATCATTGCAGAATACGAAACTTACTGCTGGCATCGCGAGCAAATCACTAAGCACATTAACACTCAGCGTAAAATGGTCGATAACAAGCGAGCCTTTTTTCGCCAAGCCTTGGAGTCACGCGACGGTAAAAGATGCAAAACTTGTGGATCCACCAAACGACTGAGGATTGACCACAAGCATCCGCTCTCTCGCGGTGGGATCACGGAAATAGAAAACCTTCAACTACTCTGCCTTCCGTGCAACAGTAAGAAAAGCAACAAGACGGATTACGCTTGAACCACAGGCTACGTTTCGCTTCTTTCAAAAGTCTGCGATTCATGCTTAATATAGTGCCGCAATAAATCATAACGGACAGACAGGAATGTCTGTCCTACTTCTCAAGGAGAACGCATCTGAATGACTTACGTCGTTGCAGAACCCTGTGTGAACTGCCGCTACACCGATTGTGCTCTCGTTTGTCCTGTTGAAGCCTTTCATCTTGACGACGACATGTTGCACATCAATCCGGAGACGTGCATTGACTGCGACGCCTGTGTTCCAGAGTGTCCCGTGGAAGCAATTTTCGCCGAAGCTAACGTGCCACCAGAGTGGGCACACTTTACGCAGATGAACGCTGAGAAGGCGCTCAGCGGTCTGCCGACGATTACGGCACGACTGGATCCGCTTTGCGAATCAGTTTCGCAAACACACTAGTTCCGCGATGAAAAAGGGTACCAAACGATTCCTGGGCGGTCTGGCTTTGGCTGCTGGAGCGATTGGAGCTGCTGGTACGTTTATGAGGAAGAAGAACCAAATGGAAAAGCGTCGGCAAGCGAAAGACAATCCTGCCAGCGTCTGGGCGCGCCCAGGTATGACGGTTACATTTCGTGCGGAGCTAATGCCGGGCCGCGATAGAGAACATAGGACCGCGAGCGTCAAAAAACTTCTCCCCAGCGGGCGCGTGCTCCTGCACGAGATCGAGGGCGAGCATGGGCAGGGAGAATTCGATCCGATTAGATAAGAAAGTCCAAAGTCGAAGGTCCAAAGTCGAACGTCTTTGTTATTGAAACTCGCCGCAGAATTCCTACGTACGACTTTGGACTTTGGACTTTGGACTTTGGACTTTGGACTTTGGACTTTGGACTTTGGACTTTGGACTTTGAACTTTGGACTTTGTCGCGTCTTACCAGTTGTAAATCCTGCCCGACTCCATCACACCTAGTTTCGGGATATTCAGCGCCTTCAGTTCATCTATAACCATCTGGCGGTAAGCGGGCTTGATGTGTACGGCAAGAATGTCGAGGCCGTTGTGATTCAGTTTGCGCAGGTCGCGCTGTAAAGAGGCGGGCGTGTAGTGGCGCGAGACTTCCGCAAGATTTGCCATCGAATCGGGAAAAGAAGCCTCGATTAACAAGGCGTCCAGGCGCGGGACCTTATTGATTACTTTCCAAAACTCATCGGTTTCAGACGTGTCTGAACTAAAAGCAACGGTGCTCTTCCCGTCGGATACGACCAACCCCACCGTCGGCACAATGTGATTGACTGCGACGGCAGTTACCGTTAGATGACCGACCTTAAAAGCCTGGCCCTTCGGAATCGGAACATATTCCATCACCGGGCCAAACTCATTCTTCAACTCGGAAAAGCGCGGATAAACATTCCAGTTAAAGATGTCTCGTTCCAGCAAGTCGATTACTTCTTCAGTGGCATAGACGCGCACTGGACTCTTCAAGGTTTCAAAAAGATCGTCGATGAAAATCGGGAGACAGGCGATGTGATCCATGTGCGGGTGGGTGACGATTATGTCGCGCACGTTCTGACGCTGTTCAGCTGTCAAACCCAGGGCGATGCTGCCGGCGTCAACAGCAACGCTCTCGTCAATCAGGAAACATGTCAGACGTTGTTCTAAGGTTGCGTGGCCCTGACTATCAAAGGTGCTTGGTAGGAGTTGAACTCTCATCAGCTCGAGGAAGAGACTCGTGTACGAGATGCTTCGCTGGTAGTCGCTTAGTATAAGTCAATCGCAGCGAAATGGGCGAACTTTGTTTGGCGCTGCTTATTTGCTGCGCAGCCGTTTTAGCAGATCCTCCAACGCCATCCGGTAAGCGGCCTCTCGTTGGATCGCGTCCGCAGCGGTTATGCCTCGAGCAACGCGATTCCGATGAAACGCCAGTTCACTGGCCGTCTGGTTCAACTGTCGCGCAGCCTGCCAATGACCGAAACCGCCTCGCGTCAGCGCATCGAAGGACATGCCCATACGACCGAAAACGCTGCCGAGGCGCCGGTACTCTTCCGGCGTAAACAGCCCACCCTGGAATTCGACGACGAGATGCTCTCGCACGATCTGGCCCTCGCGACGGAGCGCGAGCGCGATTACCACCAGCATGATAAAGAATGCCGGAATCATAATGAGGATATAGGTCAGAAGAAATGCGCCGCCACCAAAGAGAACTCCGGAACCATTCCAGATGCTGTGCATCGACATTGCCGTTAGTAATCCGAAAGGCGGAGCAACCCATTTTAAGAAGGTGTTTCGTGATTGACGGGCCAGCCCCAGTCCGATTCCAGTCATGCTGGTGAACATAGGATGTGAGAACGGCGCTAAGAACCCGCGCAGGATGAAAACGAAGGTCAGCGTTCCGCCTCCCCCTTCCATCACAGCCTTGCCGTAGTACTGGATGTTTTCCGTCATCGCGAAGCCCAGACCGACCATGGCGGCATAGACTATGCCATCGATGACGCCGTCAAACTCGTCTCGCTTCGCGAAGAAGAAGATAAAAAGGATCAGGGCTTTGGCGCTCTCTTCAACGATCGGCGCCGAAACGACGGCTCCAAATGTATGTCCTGCCCGCGCGCTATTGGTCATTACCTGCACCGCCAAATCGCTGGCGGTATTAATCAGGAAAGCGAAGAACACAGCCACCAGCGCGCCCCAGAAGAACGCGGTGGCCAACATCCAGGCCGGCTCAGATTCGTAACGATCAATCCAAAGCACCAGCATGAGATAGATGGGGACTGGCAGCGTGGCCGACACCATGCCGATTAAGAGTGCAATCGGTCCGGTCTCAACGCCGATCAAAAAAAGCACGATGAGCCCAAGCAGGAGTGCGACAAGAATTGCGATGACGGCGGCGATGATCTTGATGACAGTCTTGGCGCCGGAAGACCTGGCGGGAATAGGATGTACAAACGCGTTAGGGGTTCGAGGATCGTTAATCATGACGAACTGCCTCACTAAAGAGAGTGTTGGATCCGATCAAGAACTCGACTTCGTTTAGAAACAGAAAAGGGGCTGCGTAACCTGACACAGATTTGGTTGCGGCTGAGTATATACAGAGAACGATTCAAGCGCGAGCTTTTGGTTAACCGGGTAGTGGTGCGGTTTGAACTAGCATCCGTACTGAGATGAAGTCAGTACCGCCCGCTACCGCGAGGTGGTATTGACCTCGTATCGCAAGGTCTAACGCGCGCAGGTTTGTGAACGACCACCATCAATCGAATACGTTGCGCCCGTGATCCATGAAGCGGAATCAGAAGCGAGGAAGAAGATCAGCTCGGCAACTTCCTGTGCCTGACCGACCCGGCCGAGCGGGTGAGTCGTCTTCGAGTGCTCCAGGAATGCGTCGTACTGTTCCTCAGTCATGCCACCGCGTTTATGTATTTCCGTTACCACCACGCCGGGATTGACAGCGTTCACGCGTACCCCCTGCGCCGCCAATTCGAGGGCCGCACAACGCGTTAGTTGGTCAAGGCCGGCCTTGGAAACACAGTAGGCCAGCACGCCCGGAAACGCCCGTAAGCCTGTCACACTTGAGACGTTGACGATATTGCCGCCTCTCTTAATGATGGTTGGCAGGGCCTTCTGCATCAGGTCGAAAGGCGCGCGCAAATTGATTTCGAACATTGCATCCCACGCCTTCAGCGATGTGTTTTCAATACTGCCGGTCGAAATGTGGCCGGCAGCGTTAACCAGCACATCGATCCCGCCAAAGCGTTCGACAGTCTTCGCTACGACGCGTTCTGTTTCACCTTCTCGCGATAGATCGGATTGGATCGGGAGCAGCTGCGTGCCGGCGCTATCAACCTGGTTTTGAAGTTCCTGCAAAGCCGTTTCGTCCCTTCCGACTGCGGCTATGTTTGCGCCCGCCTGCGCAAAGCGCAGAGCAGTTGCCTTGCCAATACCCGAAGTAGCACCGGTTATGAGCAGAACCTTTTTCGCGAACTCTTTTTCCATGCTGATTTTCCTTTGCGCCGGGGTTGGTGCCGATGGGCCTGGCACCTGTTGCCAGCCATCATATATTGACAGCACAATACTAAAAAGCCGACTATTGACAGTCGTTCAGCTAAGGTGCAGTTCAGGTTTTAAGTTTCGCTGGCCAGCCATGGCAGTATGCATGAAATGGCCGCTTAAGCCTTATCCAGAGAATCAGAAACTTGCGCAATAACTCCGCGGACGAATTTTTCCCGAGAAGCGCTCGCACAGACGTGCGCAGCTCCAGCGAAGCTGCGCGCCGGCGTGCTTCGCGGGCGCGTATGCCTTCCAGCGTCGGCTATCTCCTGGCTGCGTTTGTGGCTGCGGTAGCTTTGTTCCTGGGACTATGGTGGACCCTCGTGAGTGGCGGCGATGAGGCCCCCTGGATTCCTGCCGGGTTGGCGGCCAGCGTCGTGTTGTTGGTCGCGCTGTCAGCACGCGAAGTTGTCATGCGTCGTGCGTGGACGCGTTACCTTCTGGATCAGGGCAACGAAAAATCCGCGCGCACCAGCGGTGAACACAAACGCCCTCAGCAAAAATCTCACTCGAGTTCCGTGCTCTCGGCGGTCTGGCGAAATGTTCAGAAACAGTCAGAAGAAGCTGACGCCGGTGCCAATCCGGAAGCGCACTTCGACGTCTTTCATCTTTGTCAGGACTACCTGGCGACGGCAGACGAAACGCTAAGATCCAGAACGCTTTCTTCCGAGAAAAGGAGTTCAATTCGGGCAGGTCAGGAACGTACGCGAGCGGTTCAGAAGCACCACTTGTTAACCTGGGCCAGGGATTCTTCACGCTCGTTGACCTACGAGGCGCAACAGCGTGCGCGATTGTCAGAGAGGATCGAATCTGCAAATCGCGCGTTGCATTGCCTGGAGTCTGCTTTGCAGTTTTATCCGCAGGAGACGGAACTACTGGAATCCAGCGCGGCAATTCGAGAGTTTATCTCCTCGATCAAAGTCGCCCACTGGGTTGAGCTGGCGGAGCGCGCTGCCTTCAAAGGCCATTACCGTCGGGCCATCGATCGTTACAAAGATGCGCTCTTCTATCTGGAGCGAGGGGCGATGAAGGAAGACGTAAAGGTCGCCAGCACGGAGCGAATTGGCCGTGAGATAGAATCATTGCAGACTCGTCTGCGGTCTCAGAAAAGCGCGAAAGCACAGGCTGCCAGTGACGAAGAAATGGACGATCGTGGAGGCGTACGAGGATGATCTCGCAGAAGTGTCCAAAGTGTCGTAGTTCGCGTATCAGGAAAGGCTACAAGCCCACGCCATTGCTCTTTCGGCTGGTTGGCATCCACTACCTTTTATGCAATCATTGCAACTTGCTTTTTACCGGCTTCGCAGTTCCAGGGACCGTCGGGCGATCCAGCAGAAAACCCTCAGCTCGGAGCGGTTCGGAAGCGGTCAAAGAGCAGCCAACGAATTTGAGTGGCTCGGGCGCAACCAAAGTCTGATTTTCTGGTGGCGAGGCATCGATCCTATTCGCCGGTACATCTTTGAGAGGTCGATTGGCTCAGGTTTTGACAAGCTAGTGAGGTGTTTTATGAAAAAACGTGTTGTGTTAGCAGCGATTGCCGTTAGCCTAACTTTTCCAGCTTTGGTGCGAACTCAGGAGCAGGGTGCTCCCAGTCAGGACGTACCTCAAATCTCGAGCAACTCGCGTCCCGCCTCGGGAGACTCCGCGATAGACACCCAGGGAATCAAAAATTACCTGCTCGGTCCTGGTGATACTCTCGACGTTAGAGTTTTTGGACAATCGGATCTCAATGCGGTTGTCGAAGTCGATAGCGAAGGCAACATCAGCTCTTTACCCTTCCTGGAAGCGCCAATTCCTGCCAAATGCCGAACCGAAAAAGAAATACAAAAAGACATTGTTAAGGCGTACGGAAAATACATTAAGAACCCGCAGGTCAGTGTTCACATCGTCGATCGCAAGAGCCGGCAACCTGCCACTGTCTTTGGCGCGGTTAGACAGCCAACTCGTCTTACGATGCAGCGCCGAATTCGGCTCAACGAGCTGGTGGTAGTCTCTGGGGGTTTCACGGATCGGGCCTCAGGCACGATTCAAATTTTCCACACCGAGCCGTTGATGTGTCCGCAGCCTGGCGAGGAAGCACTGGCCGCGCCGATTGACGATAACAACGCGCCTTTCGAAGTTGTAAAAATATCAGAGTTGAGGAGCGGGAAAGGGCAGGCGAATCCGATCATCCGCCCGGGCGACTATGTGATGGTGACGGAAGCCGAACCTGTCTACATCATGGGCAGCGTTGTTTCTCCTCAGGGAATTTATCTTCGCGATCGACTTACGCTGAGCATGGCCCTGGCGATGGTGGGCGGCGCGCGAAAAGAAGCCAAGGTTAGCGATGTGCATATTTATAGACGGAAACCCGACGGCGGTGGCCAGGACACGATTCGCGTTGACTATGCCGCCATCAAGAAGAATCAAAAGCCGGACTTCCTCTTACAACCGTTTGATATCATCGAGGTTTCCGAAGCGGGGATTTTTTCGGGACCCAGGATTGTCCAAACACTTTTGGGTGCGGTCTCAGGCGGTCTGGGAAACATGATGACTACCGGCGGCACTTCAATAGCAAACAAAGTTGTCTATTAGTCACGAGCAAGAAACACCAGGCGACAGCGAATTAATAGTTCGTGCGAAAACGATTTGATGGTTTAGGAGCTTAGAAATGAAACGCAGAAACGCGGCTAGCGACAAGCGCCGAAGAAGAATGATTACGGTTCTTTGGGCCGCGGTCCTTGGCATTGGGACGATTGTTCTCATCTATAAAGAGATGACGGCTGTTCTTTACATTGTTGCGACGCTTGGCGTTACCGCGCTACTTGTCGTGGTCGCGATGGCCGACCTAAGTCACGCAGAAAAACTCACAGACGATCCTCGACGCAGCGACGATTCCGCCGCGATTGTAAGCGGCATGACTTCTACGTTCGGCGCCAGGCCATCTTGATCATCGAATGGAGCGGTGCGTTTCCCTGCGCGCTGTGCCGTTCCCACAACGAATTGCTCTGGCCTTCATAACTACCGGTTATCGCGTTTTTGTTTGGGAAGTCGTTGAAAGTTTAATCCGACTGTTGCATAATCCGCGTGCGTTCACCTCCCCGGTGAGCGAAGTGGTCGCGTGGGGTGAGGACATGCGGCCTTAGGGTGGGGGCTGTGGGAGGCCCCCGCCCGCTTTTGTTTTTGTGACGCAGTGACGTGAGTGAGTTTGCAAATCTGCTTGACGGATGATCACAGCAGCGTAGAATTCCGCTGGTTTAAGTGGCGAGACAATGGAGAGGGTTAAGGAATTGATTTTGGGCCAGTGAGCTGGGCCATCATAATGCCTATACTCGATCGAACAAGGCGAAAGTTCAAGCTCTGGCTATACAAGGGCGGTAGGCAGTCGGCTTCGAATGACGATCGGCCCGGCCCTCACAAGCAACATCCCTGGTGGAAAGTGATGTGCCTGACGGGTGTCGATTATTTCTCGACGCTCGGTTACCAACCAGGTATCGCCTTTCTGGCAGCGGGCGCGCTCTCACCCATCGCAACTCTCATCCTCGTTCTACTCACACTGCTCGGCGCTTTACCAATCTATAGCCGTGTCGCCCAGGAAAGCCCGCACGGCGAAGGTTCCATCTCAATGCTGGAGCATCTCCTTGCGCGCTGGAAGGGCAAGCTTTTTGTGCTGGTCCTGCTTGGCTTCGTGGCCACGGATTTTATTATCACTATTACACTCTCGGCGGCTGATGCTACGGCTCACATCATCGAAAATCCCTTCACGCCCCAGCTATTGAAACATCAAATGGGAATAACGCTGGTCCTGGTTGCAGCGCTGGGCGCTATCTTCCTTCGGGGCTTTAAGGAAGCAATTGGCATCGCCGTAATTCTGGTCGGAATTTATCTGCTGTTGAACGTGGTCGTCGTAAGTTATGGCTTGTTTGAAGTAGCTACCCATCCTCACTACTTTCCGCAATGGAAGCAAGCTCTACTTCAAAACCCTCGGGTGCACGGGAATGTGTGGCTCATTGTGGGTGTTTCGTTGATTTTGTTTCCCAAACTTGCACTCGGTCTCTCCGGTTTTGAAACGGGTGTCGCCGTAATGCCGTTGGTCAAAGGAGACGAAGACTTAACCGAGTCTGATTGGGAAGATATCCACTCGACCAGAACTGGTCGGGCGCCGGAACCGCACACCAGGCACATACTCGAGGGACGAATCCAAAACACTCGCAAGCTGTTACGCACCGCCGCGCTGATCATGAGTGTGTTTCTCATTACCAGCAGCCTGGTGACTACCCTGCTAATCCCAGCCGAGAAGTTTCAGGAGGGCGGCGAGGCAAACGGGCGCGCGCTCGCCTACCTGGCCCACCATTTCTTTGGCAATATCTTTGGCTCAGCCTACGACCTGAGCACCATTGCGATTCTATGGTTTGCCGGCGCCTCAGCCATGGCAGGCTTGCTGAACATTGTGCCGCGCTATTTGCCGCGCTACGGCATGGCGCCACAATGGGCCCAGGCAACACGTCCGCTGGCACTCGTCTTCACCATAATCGCTTTTGCGGTGACCGTGATTTTCAATGCCGACGTTGACGCGCAAGGTGGCGCTTACGCCACAGGCGTGCTGGTGTTGATGACTTCTGCGGCAATTGCGGTGACGCTCGCAATGCGCCGGCGTAATGAGAATTGGAAACCGTTCCTGATTATCGCGTTGGTTTTTGCCTACACGACCATTCAGAACATTCACGAGCGTCCCGAGGGAATTAAGATCGCCTCGTTTTTCATCCTGGCAATCGTTGCAGCGTCGCTGTTCTCTCGTGTCTGGCGTTCAACTGAGCTCAGAGTGGAACGCATCGAGCTTGATGACATGGCGCGCGAGTTCATACGCAAAGCCGCAGCGGGCACAATTCGCATTGTCGCCAATCGTCTGGATACCGGTGACGCGTCTGAATATGAAATCAAGGAGAGGGAGAAGCGCACGGACAATCACATTCCGGCAAACGAACCTATTCTCTTCTTTGAAGTCACACCCGGCGATGCGTCGGAGTTCTCAGGCGTGTTACAGATTCACGGCGAGAAGGTAAACGGGTTTAAGGTGCTGCGCACCGTGTCTCCAGCCGTACCGAACGCCATTGCTGCCTTCCTGCTCTACCTGCGAAATGAAACCGGGAAGTTGCCGCACGTCTATTTTGGCTGGAGCGAAGGCAATCCGTTGTCGTACTTAATGAAGTACATCGCCTTTGGGGAAGGCGATACGGCGCCGGTAACACATGAAGTCTTGCGTCAGGCCGAAAAGGATCCCGAACGCCGGCCGATTGTGCACGTTGGCGGGTGAGTTTCGTCTGACGTGGGTGCCAATCCAACTCCAGCTTGAGGGAACTGTTTACCTCGCTGACAAAGGCTTAAAATCAACTTGTGTTGAAAGTGTTAGCTCGTAAACCTCTCCTGGGATATCTCGGAGCCGTCGTGCTCGTTGCGACAGCCACGGTGGTGCTCAAGGTCTTTGGCGGCCATGTCAACCCGACGACTGTTGCACTGGTGTTGTTGCTGCTGGTTCTCTTTGTTGCCACAGCCTGGGGATCCAAACCGGCGATCCTGGCGTCGCTACTCGGCGTCGCCTGCTTCAACTTCTTCTTTCTTCCTCCTTTCGGTACCTTCTCGATCGCTGAACCGGAGAATTGGATAGCGTTTATTGCTTTCGTAATAACTGCGGTAACGGCTGGACAACTTTCGGCGCGCGCGAAGCGGCGAGCCGAAGAGGCTGAAGAAGCGCGCCGGGAGAGCGAACGTCTTCTTAAGGAGTTGCAGGATTCTTTCGAACAGGCCAGTCGGGCGAAAGCGTTGGAGCAAAGCGAGAAGCTAAAGTCTGCTTTGCTTGATGCTGTGACCCACGATCTGCGAACTCCGCTTACTTCGATAAAGGCATCAATCACGACATTGCTCGAAGAAGTGGATGGAAATAAGGGCGACGGACAGCCGATTACATTAGACAAAGAGTCGCGGCGAGAAATGCTGACGGTGATTAATGAGGAGAGTGATCGCCTGGGCCGCTTTATTGGAGGTCTGATTGAGCTCGCTCGGATTGAGGCCGGCGAAATGCATTTGCGGCGCAGCTTCGGAGCCGTGGAAGAGATCATCACCGCTACGCTTGCGCGAGCTGAGGCGCTAACGCGTCAGCATCGTTTGACGGTAGACCTCGATTCCGATCTGCCAGTGGCCTGCATTGATTCACGTGCTGTTAGTGAAGTCATTTATACGCTCATTGACAACGCGACCAAGTATTCACTGCCAGGCAGCACGATCCGCATTGCCGGAGAGCGCCTCAATGATGAGTTGCGGATTGCTGTTGAAGACGAGGGTCGGGGCGTCCCGCCAGATATGCGTGTCCGCGTGTTCGATAAATTCTTCCGTGCGATCCGCGACGGTGACATAAGCACACATGAGCCTTCAGGTACGGGCATGGGACTCGCAATTGCCAAGGGTATCGTGGAGGCTCACGATGGACGCATTTGGATCGAAGACAAACTTTACGGAAAAGGAACGAGGGTCGTATTCACATTGCCGATAGGCGACTCGGATGAGAGTCCAAAACGGCCGGCGTAGGATGCTTTGATCGCAAACCAGGCCACGCCACTGTTCTGTTATATGGATCCCAAAGAACATAAGCCCCGCATACTCGTGGTGGATGATGAATCGCAAATCACACGCGTTTTGCGGACGGGGTTAAAGGCAGGCGGCTATGACGTGCGCGTTGCTGCGGACGGCGTGTCTGCTTTGGAAACCATGGGCGACTGGCAACCTGATTTAGTGGTCACTGACCTCTCGATGCCAAATATGGACGGCCTCGAGCTTTGCCGGCGCGTGCGTGCGATCTCACAACTCCCCATCATCGTGCTCTCCGCTAAGGGTGAGGAACAGACTAAAGTCGAGGCACTGGACATCGGCGCTGATGACTATGTGACAAAGCCTTTTGGAATGGATGAACTCCTGGCCCGCGTGCGGTCCGCATTGCGCCGCGCGACGACACCACTTGCGACCGAAATTGCAGCAACCGTGCTGGAAGCTGGTGACTTCCGTATTGATCTCGAAACGCGCAAGGTCTCTGTCAGGGAGCATGAAGTCCACCTGACGCCAAAAGAGTTCGATCTTCTGACCTATTTCATGAAGCACGCGGGAAAGGTGCTCACCCACCGAACTTTGTTGGCCGCACTCTGGGGCGGCAATTACGTCGAACAAAACGAATACCTGCGCGTCTTCGTCGGCAACCTGCGAAAGAAAATTGAAACAGATACCTCTGGAACTCGCTACATCCTCACTGAGCCCTGGGTTGGCTACCGCTTCGATCCTCAAGGCGCCTAAGACGCTGCCGCCGCGCTCCAAAAGTCTTTACAAACTTTTTATGAACTCTTTACACCGTCTTTATGCGCGGGGTCGTACGATCTCATCGTTGACAACTTAATGCCGAGGCTGCTCGCGGGTGAATAATGAAACACCGGGAAGGGCGGCGCGGGGGAACCAAATGTCTCGCAACACAACGAGACGCGGGGCGAATCATACTGGACGGCCATCCTACCGGTACGTCGAACACTTCTCTGTTCGAGCCCGTCAGCTAACCTCGTAGGCTCGAAGAGAAGAGCACTCAGAAATCGCGTTCGCTGAAAAGGCGCGGGGCATGTGCTCCGCGTTTTTTTGCGCGCGCAAGGTGAATTCAAGTGAGAACAAGTCATGGATTAGGGGACGACAAGAACGTTGTAGTAGCACCAGGGAGCGAACGGGGTCGGGTCTGGACATGGCAAGCCATAGCCGGTGTTTGTGGGGTTGGGGGCGGGATTTCAGCGGCACTCGCAGGATCAGTAATGCTCGCTGCGGCTTGGCTGAGCGGGCATCGCCAAAGTGGCCTTTCACTCTACGGCATCGGCAGCGATCTGCTGATTTGTACTGTCCCCTTAATACTGCTTGGCGCGCATTGCCTTGATCTCTCAGAGCGCCGCGAGGCTGCAAATCGGCGCCACAATCAGAATTTGCCTGTTACAACAAATGGTGCCGGACATAGCAATGCCCCGGTCACCGTACTAGCTGCACTTCTTCTTGTCCTACTAGGCCTTTCAACACCACTCCGCGCCCAACAGACTATCTTTAACGTACCGACCACGGATGTGCTTGATAAGGGCAAAGTCTACGCGGAGCTGGATGCGAGCTCAAAGCCAACCGATGGCGCTCTCGTAACCAAATTCTCCTCGTTCGTTCCGCGTGTGGTAGTCGGCGCAGGAAATCGGATTGAGATTGGACTGAACATCGCCGGCAACATTCAACCAGGCGCTGATTCCACCACGCTGGCGCCAACCATCAAGTGGCAACCATATCAAGGTAAGGATAACGGGTGGGCTTTCGTTGTAGGCGACAACCTCTTCTTCCCAGTTCGTAATCGTGTCTACAACGCCGGCAATTACGTCTATGCCGAGATGAGCAAGACGTTCAAAGGTGGAAGGCGAATCACTTTCGGGGGATACGACTTCACTCGCAACGTGATCGCTTCGGCAAATCGCGCGGGCGGTCAATTCGGTTTTGAACAACCACTAAACAAAAAGGTGACGTTGGCCGCCGATTGGTTTACCGGCAAACACAGCGCCGGCTATTTCACGCCGGGCGTGGTGTTCAAGGTTGGCCCTAAAGTCACCGGTTACGCGGGTTATTCAATCGGCAATCAGAACCTCTCAAATGGGAATCATTTCTTTCTCCTTGAGTTCGGTTACAACTTCAATTGAGAGGGAACGACGATGTTGGACCTAATTTTTGTCGCGATCACGGTCATCTTTTTTCTGATAGCGCTCGCCTATGTGCGCGGGTGTGAGAAGTTACAGTAGGTGCATGCAATGAGTATTGAAACAATTGTGAGCTTAATTGTCTCCGCGCTTCTGCTCTGTTACCTGGCATACGCGCTATTGCGTCCTGAGAAATTCTAACGAGAGGAGTCAGAATGCAGAATTCAGGAAACAGAATGAGTGGCTCGAACGTGGCTTTCTTCTGACTCCTGAATTCTGACTTCTGAATTCTGCGGTTTCTATGACTCTGAACGGTTGGCTGCAAATTCTTTTCTTCTTCGCGATCATACTGGCGATCACGAAACCGCTGGGCGTCTTCATGGCCCATGTTTTTAATCGCGAGCGGACGTTGCTTGATCCCGTTTTGCGGCCAGTTGAGCGACTTATCTATCGACTGACGCGAGTAGATGAGACGCGTGAGATGCGCTGGACCGAATACGCGGCGACGATGCTGCTCTTCAGCCTCGTTTCAATGCTCGTTCTCTTTTTGATCCAGCGCTTGCAGGGTTATTTACCATTCAATCCGCAACATTTGCCTGGCGTAGATTCGAGCGGAAGCGCTACTGGAGCCTATGTCGGCTCGGCCTTTAATACGGCTGCGTCCTTCACCACCAACACCAACTGGCAATCTTATGTGCCTGAGGTGACGATGAGTTATCTAACTCAGATGGCCGGCCTCGCCTATCACAACTTCGTTTCAGCTGCCGTCGGTATAGCCCTGGCAATCGCCTTCATACGCGGAATCGTTCGACGAGAGATGGAAACCATTGGCAACTTTTGGGTGGATATGACCCGCGCAGCCTTATGGGTTTGCTTGCCGTTCTGCATTGTCGGAGCGCTAGTTCTCGTAGCCGGTGGAATACCTCAAAACCTGAAGGCGTACGACTCGGCGCAATTGGTCGACACGCAAACCATAGATGTTGATAAGAAGGATGCCGTCGGCAATGTAATCACTAATTCCGACGGCACAACCGTCAAAGAAAAGCAGATAGTCGACACGCAAACCATCGCGCAGGGGCCCGTTGCATCGCAGGAGTTCATCAAAGAATGGGGTACCAACGGCGGCGGGTTCTTCAATACTAACAGCGCGCATCCATTCGAAAATCCTACACCCTTCACAAATCTGATTGAGATGCTGGCCATCTTTGCCGTCTCCGCTGGGCTGACGTACACGCTCGGGCGTATGACGGGCTCGCAGAAGCACGGCTGGGCAGTTTTTGCGGCGATGGCAGTATTGTTTTTCGTTGGCATTGCCGTCGCTTATTGGGCCGAGGCCAAGGGCAATCCTTTGCTTACTGGAGTTGATCAGACGGCCAGCGCATCGCAGTCTGGCGGCAACATGGAAGGGAAAGAAGTCCGCTTCGGCCTGGCGAACTCCACGCTTTGGGCCACTATTACAACAGCTGCATCCTGTGGAGCGGTGAATTCGATGCACGACTCCTATACGCCGCTGGGAGGTATGGTGCCGCTGTCAAATATCATGCTCAGCGAAGTCGTCTTTGGCGGAGTCGGCGCGGGCATGTATGGCATTCTGATTTATGTAGTGCTGGCGGTGTTCATCGCGGGATTAATGGTGGGCCGCACGCCCGAGTATCTCGGCAAGAAGATTGAATCGTATGACGTAAAGATGGCGATGCTCGTAGTGTTGGTCTTTCCTTTGGCGATTTTGGTCTTTGCAGCAATCTCCGTCGTCTCACCTGTCTTCGGCGCTTCGCAAATCGCTAATCCAGGACCACATGGCTTATCTGAAATTCTTTATGCGTTCACAGAGGGCGCTGGCAACAATGGATCTGCCTTCGCGGGCATTTCGGCAAACACACTCTGGTACAACACGACCATAGGTATCACGACGCTGGTTGGGCGTTTCATGATGATCATTCCGATGCTGGCGGTTGCCGGCAATCTCGCTAAGAAAAAAATCGTGCCGCCCAGCTTAGGAACCTTTCCCGTAACCACGCCGCTGTTCACGACATTGCTGGTGAGCGTAATTCTGATCGTCGGCGCATTGACATTCTTTCCGGCGTTGAGCCTTGGGCCAATTGTTGAGCACTTGTTGATGCAGGCAGGGAAAACCTTCTAGAGGTCAGTAAAACGTATGGGTGAAACAGTAAGAAAAAAGGCTATCTGGAACGCGCAGATCGTAAGACGTGCAGTTGTCGATTCATTCAAGAAGCTGCATCCGCGCAAGATGATGGGGAATCCTGTCATGTTTGTCGTGGAGGCTGGGAGTGTCTTGACGTCGTTGCAACTGATTCGCGGGATCATTGCGTTCATTCCTGGCGTGACGAACACCGGATTTGAGTTGCAGATCACGCTCTGGCTTTGGTTTACGGTGCTGTTTGCAAACTTCGCTGAGGCGATGGCTGAGGGGCGCGGCAAAGCACAAGCCGATAATTTGCGCAAAGCAAAAACGGAAACCATCGCTCATCGAGTTATCTCTGGTGACAAGACTGAGGATGTCGCCGCGCCCGAACTGCGCAAGGACGACGTAGTGATAGTTTCAGCCGGCGAATTTATTCCAGGTGACGGCGAGATCATCTTTGGCGTCGCGTCGGTTGACGAATCGGCGATTACGGGCGAATCGGCGCCGGTGATTCGCGAGACTGGCGGCGACCGTTCGGCGGTAACTGGTGGGACACGCGTGTTGTCAGATCAAATCCGGGTGCGCATCACTTCCAACCCTGGTGAAACCTTCATCGATCGAATGATCGCGCTCGTGGAAGGTGCAGAGCGACAGAAGACCCCAAATGAGATCGCGTTAAATATCCTTCTGGCGGGGCTCACAATCATCTTCCTGCTCGCAGTCGTCACACTCCA
Organism: Pyrinomonadaceae bacterium; assembly: GCA_050747225.1. Lineage (GTDB taxonomy): Bacteria > Acidobacteriota > Blastocatellia > Pyrinomonadales > Pyrinomonadaceae > PSRF01. The sequence continues at coordinate 20,717 of JBOGOP010000010.1, read as the reverse complement.
ACCCTTTGCCATCTACTCCAATGCCCCGCAGACGATCTTTGTCCTGGTCTCACTCCTCGTTTGTTTAATACCGACGACTATCGGCGGCCTGCTCTCTGCGATTGGCATTGCGGGAATGGACCGTTTGATTCAGCACAATGTGTTGGCGATGAGCGGGAGGGCGGTTGAAGCTGCGGGCGATGTCAATACTCTCTTGCTCGACAAGACCGGCACGATCACGCTTGGCAATCGCCAGGCAACGACGTTCTTTCCGTTAGCAGGAGTGGATGAGAAAGAATTGGCCGAAGCTGCGCAACTGTCGTCGCTTTCAGATGAAACGCCGGAAGGTCGTTCTATTGTTGTGCTCGCAAAAGAGAAGTATGGCTTGCGCGGACGTGAGTTTGCAGCTCACGAAGCGGCCTTTATTCCGTTTACTGCGCAGACTCGCATGTCCGGGGTTAACTTTGACGGACGTGAAGTTCGCAAGGGTGCCGCCGACGCGATTGAGAAATATGTGGCCTCATTCGGGAAAGTCGTACCAGCTGAACTGCGCGAGATAGTCGACAGAATTTCGAGAGCAGGGGGCACTCCGCTGGTGGTTGCTGAAGACAGGCTCGCACTCGGCGTAATTCAACTGAAGGACATCGTGAAGGGTGGGATGATCGAGCGCTTTAATCAAATGCGTCAGATGGGTATCAGGACCGTCATGATTACGGGCGACAACCCGCTTACTGCCGCGACGATTGCTCGCGAAGCCGGAGTTGATGACTTCCTGGCTCAGGCCACTCCGGAAGACAAGATGGCGCTGATCAAGAAGGAACAAGCCGGCGGGAAATTAGTGGCGATGACAGGCGATGGAACCAACGATGCACCAGCGCTTGCTCAGGCTGATGTAGGCGTGGCGATGAACACCGGCACACAAGCGGCAAAAGAAGCAGGGAACATGGTGGACCTCGATTCCAACCCCACCAAACTCATCGAAATCGTCGAAATCGGTAAGCAACTACTTATGACGCGTGGCGCCTTGACTACGTTCTCTATTGCCAATGATGTTGCGAAATACTTTGCAATCATTCCGGCAATGTTTGCCGGGGCGTTTCCAGTCCTCAATGCGCTGAATATCATGGGACTGCGTACGCCGCAATCAGCAATTCTCTCAGCCGTGATCTTTAATGCGCTCATCATCATTGCCCTCATTCCGCTTGCGCTCAAGGGAGTCAAATATCGCCCGATGAGCGCCGCTTCGCTGTTACGGCGGAATCTCCTTATCTACGGCTTGGGCGGGATTATCGTTCCGTTCATTGGCATCAAGATCATTGACGTGATCATTCACGCGATTGGGTTGGCTTAAAGGAGCCAGTTGTTTGTAGTCCTTGGTCAGTACTATGAGGTTGTTCGTGTTAGTTCGTGTGATTTCGCGGATCGTTCTCTAATGCCGCGCTAACGAAACGATCCACGAAATTACACGAAATCGCACGAACGAAGAGAGACGAAAAAGATAATGAAGAATCTAACCACAGCAGTTTTGATGACAGTTGTGACCACGATCTTGTTTGGGCTGATTTATCCGCTCGTCGTGACCGGCTTGGCGCAGGTGATTTTCCCCAGCCAAGCTAATGGATCGTTGATCAAAAGGGCTGACGGTACCGTGATCGGCTCTCACTTGATTGGGCAATCGTTTTCTTCGCCAGGGTATTTTAGGTCGCGTCCATCGGCCGCGGGCACAAGTGGGTACGATGCAGGCGCTTCCTCGGGTTCAAATCTCGCCCCAACTAATCAGAAGCTCATTGATCGGGTAAAAGCTGACGTCGAGAAATTACAGCCTGAGAACCCAGGCAAGCCCGTTCCAATTGATCTGGTTACGAGTTCCGGCTCTGGACTTGATCCCCACATCTCGCCGGCGGCAGCTGAGTTTCAGGTATCGCGCGTGGCGCGCGAGCGCGGAATTACTGAAGAAGATGTTCGTCGCATCGTGACGGCGCACTACGAAGGACGACAGTTCGGTTTCCTGGGCGAGCCGACCGTTAATGTATTGGAGCTAAATCTGGATTTGGATAGCAAGTTTCCTATGAAGCGTTAGAACTTTGTCCTTTGTACTTGAATCGTACTTAGCGGTTGCAGCAAAGAACAAGCTGCAAAGAACGAAGTACAAAGTAAGTTTGCCGATGAACCAGAACGGCAGCAGACCATCACCTGAATCGCTTCTTGCCAAACTCAAAGAGGGCGAGCAGGCGAGGCTGCGTGTTTACATCGGCGCGGCGCCGGGCGTTGGCAAGAGCTACCAGATGATCGAGGACGTGCATCAACTCCGACGGCAAGGCGTTGACATTGTCGTTGCGATCATCGAAACGCACGGACGCGACGAGACTGCGGCGCTGGTTGGCGCCCTGGAACAAGTCCCGCTGCGACGCATTGAGTATCGCGGGGTAGTACTCCAGGAGATGGACGTCGAAGCAGTGATTGCGCGGCATCCAGCCTTTGCCGTCGTTGATGAACTGGCCCACACGAACGTTCCCGGCTCGAAGAATCGCAAACGCTACGAAGACGTTTTAGAACTACTAAACGCCGGTATTTCGGTCATAACAGCGGTCAACATCCAGCATCTCGAATCGCTGAATGACGCCGTGGCACGAACAACCGGCGTACGAGTTCGAGAAACGATCCCTGACTATTTCTTACGCCGCGCCGACGAGGTCGTTAATGTCGACGTTTCGGTCGATACCCTGCGAACCAGGTTGCGCCAGGGCAAGATTTATGGCGTCGAGAAGATTGAGCAGTCTCTCAACAACTTCTTTCGCAAGGGCAATCTTTCGGCACTACGTGAGTTGGCGCTCAGGCAGGTAGCGACAGATCAGGCCGCGAAAGCCCACGACTATCGCGAACGCGAAGGTCTGGAGCAACCCGTAATTCCGGAGAAGGTGATGGTCTGTATGGCTTCGCGTGGCATCGCTAAAAAGCTGCTGCGAGTCGGCTCACGGATCGCGGGTCGACTCGCGAGTGATTGGTACGCAGTCTACGTGGAAACCCCGGCCGAAGAGCTTGGTCGCATTGAGCCTCGCGACTACGCAGCACTACAGGAAAACATACAGTTTGCTGAACAGCTTGGCGCAAAGGCAGTGCGGCTAAAAGCACCCAGAGTTGCTGATGCACTCATCGATTTCGCGCGTCGCGAAGGAATCACGCATGTCGTCTTCGGACAAACGTCGCGCTCGCGGTGGGACATTGTGTTGCATGGGTCGATCATCAATCGTTTTTTGCATGAGGTGCGCGATGCGACAGTTCAAGTTGTACCTCTGGAGAACAACCAGGAAGGCGGAAGGATGAAGGATGAAGGATGAAACGCCTACTCCCGCCAGGAGCCCGTGACGCCCATGACGGAGGGTTTCGTTTTCATCCTTCATCCTTCCGCCTTCATCCTTATAACCTATGAGTTTACGCACGAAATTGTTGTCCGGATACGTTGTCTTCATCGTCGCGATAATCGTGCTTGGCGGTTGGAGCGCCTGGCGGCTGCGTGAGATGGGGAAGGTATCACGGCGCATTATTTCGGAGAACTACGACTCTGTGATCGCCGCACAGGACATGAAAGAGAGCCTTGAGCGCCAGGATTCGACTGCTGTCTTTGCTCTTCTCGGCGCGCGCGAACGCGCCTCCGCCCAATTGCGCGAGCATCGCGCGCGCTTCGACGCAAATTTTCAGAAGGCGGCCAATAATATTACGGAGGTCGGTGAGCCCGAAGTCATCGAGGCGATTCGACGCGACCGGGATGACTATTACCGAATGTACGACACCTTTTTCGCCAGGGTGAACCAAACGATAGGTGGAGTACAGGCAGGAGGGTCTACTAACCGCAGTGAGGAGATTTCGGAACGAGGCGAATATTTCTCACGACTTGAACCGCAATTTAACCAGCTACGGGCGGATTGCGAGCGTCTGTTGCAACTCAACCAGCGTGCGATGCTTGGTAAGTCGGAGGCAGCGGGTATGGTGGCTCGACGCTGGTTCTACCTCACGCTGTTAATGGCCACCCTGCTGGCTGGGGCCGGGCTGGCGCTCGCCTTTTTCCTGGCCAACCGAATGGTCAAGCCGCTGCGACAATTGACGGCGACCGCCACCAGGATCGCCGGTGGCGACCTGGATGCGAAAGTGGATGTCACCTCGCACGACGAGGTCGGTGTCCTGGCTGCGGAGTTCAACCGTATGGCTGAACGGATCCGCCAGCTGCGCAGCTCTGATATGGGGAAACTAATCGTTGCGCAGCAGACGACCGAGGCGGCCATAGACTCCCTCTATGACCCGGTGGTGGTGACGGACGCCGAAGGATGCGTGACCAAACTAAATTCAGCAGCGCAGGAAATTTTCGGCTCTGAAGAGGAGAACAGCGGCAGGCACGTTGGTGAGATTGCGCGCGACAGCCGCATCGCGGCGGCCGTTGCCGAAGCCCTTAGTTCTCAGCGTCCGGTGGCGGGCGAAGGAGCGGCTGCGGTATTGCCGCTGGCTGTTGACGGTTTAGAGCGTGCTTTTCGACTGCGTACCACCCCGATGCGGGACAACGGAAAGCATCTGCTTGGGGCCGTGATGCTACTGGAAGACATTACCCACCTGCGTGAGATCGACCGGCTGAAATCAGAATTCATCGCAACCGCGTCACACGAATTGCGGACACCCCTCACGAGCGTTCAGATGGGCGTGCATCTATTGCTCGAAGGCGCTGTTGGGGAACTGACAGAAAAGCAGACAGAAGTGCTCGCAGCCTGTCGTCAGGATTGTGAGCGCCTCGATAAGCTCATGCGAGATCTGCTGGATCTGTCTAAGCTTGAGGCCGGTGAGAGTCAGCCGGAATTGGAAGCCGTCCGCGCACGCGATCTGATCAATAACGTTGTTGAGGTCCTGCGGCCGCAGGTAGAGGCGAAAGGCTTGCAGTTGCGCGTTGATGTTCCAGTTCAGCTACTGTCTGTGCTTGCCGACCGGACGCAAGTTGAACGAGTAATCAGCAATCTGGTGATCAACGCGATACGTTATACCGGACAGGGCGAAATTAAGATCGGCGCCGAACTGCGAGGTCATCAGGTCGCGGTCTCAGTCTCTGACACCGGGAACGGAATTCCGCCGGAATACCTACCACACATCTTCGATAAATTTGTTCAAGTGCCGGATGCTCCAACTGGAGGGGCAGGTCTGGGCCTTGCCATATCGAAAACTATTGTTGAGGCGCATGGTGGACAGATTAGCGTTCAGTCGGAATTGGGGCGCGGCACTACGTTCACGTTCACCTTGCCGGTGAAGGGTCGGGGAGTTGAAAGGGAAGAGCTGGAGCAAGCAATGCGGGAAGGAACTTGAGAGATGACGAAACGCATTCTGATTATTGACGACGAAGAGAACATAGTGCGGGTCATGCGCCTGGCATTGGAAGCAGCTGGTTATGAAGTTGGCCAGGCGAGTGACGGCTTGCAGGGGCTGCAGGCTTACGGCGACGGCTCTGAATGGGATGCGGTGTTGCTTGACCAGAAGATGCCGGGCATGGATGGCCTGGAAACGTTGAGCCACATCAAGGAACGCAACGAAGGTGCGCGCGTAATTATGGCAACGGCCTACGCGTCAATTGAACTTGCCGTGGATGCGATGAAACTGGGCGCAACGGATTTTGTGCGCAAGCCCATGACCCCGGAAATACTGCGCAACGCCGTGACAGCCGCTCTATCCAAACAATCGCGAGTGTCGCGACCATCTCTTCCAGCTTCAGAAGACTCCTCCGCGGGGCCGCCAATTCAAATCATTACTATGAATGGTTTCACAATCCTGGATTCCCAGGGTGGTCGACAGGAGCCAAACGAACGCCGCTTCGTCGTCAAGAGTCCCAGCGGCGGTGAGCATGAAGTGCTCGTCCAAATTGATGAAGAAGCCATTGGATACGTCGAGCGGATGACAAGGAGGCGACTTCCGGCTGCCAACTCATTCTGGACGAGTCAGGCTGAACGCCTCTTGAGCGATTACCTATGGAAGGAAGGGAAAGTCCCTCCAACCAGAAAACTTACGATCAAAGATGTCGACCGTGATGAACTACCCATGGCAGCTCGCTGGCAGAGTACCTGGTTTTCCAGCGTGTGATAAGACGTTTAGAAAATCTTAGGGGGAACAACAATCGTGGCAGCAGAACTCAAACGTTTTATCATCGGCCGCGCACTGAGGACTGAGCAGGCGGCCCATGAGCGGCTTACGAAGAAAACAGCCTTAGCTGTGTTTTCTTCCGACGCGCTCTCATCGACGGCCTACGCCACTGAGGAGATCCTGCTCGTATTGGCTGTTGCCGCAGCTTACGGCCAGGCGGGTGCATTCAAATATGTGGTGCCCGTTTCTATCGGCATCGGGGTGCTCCTGGTTATCGTGGCAATGAGCTACCGGCAAACTATTCACGCCTATCCGTCGGGTGGTGGTGCATACATTGTTGCGAAAGAAAATCTCGGTACTAAATCCGGCCTGGTAGCGGGAGCATCACTCCTGGTTGACTACGTCCTGACGGTTGCTGTTTCGATCGCCGCCGGCGTTGCAGCCATTACCTCAATGGTGCAGGGGACCCGCTATGCGTGGCTGGACCACCACAAAGTTATTCTCTGTCTTATTTTCATAGCCTTCATTGCCATTGCCAACTTGCGTGGAGTGAGGGAATCAGGAGCGCTTTTCGCGGCGCCTACTTATGCTTTTCTTATCAGCTTTCTCTTTATGATTGGCTATGGACTCTTCAGCTATTACACCTACGGGGGTTCCGCTCCCATTCCCGGACCCGAAGAGCTCAAGACTGCTGAGGGGTATAAGCTTCAGCCTTTGACTCTCTTTTTGTTGCTTGGAGCCTTCTCGAACGGCTGTGCGGCACTCACCGGAATCGAAGCTATTTCCAACGGCGTTCCAGCCTTCAAGAAACCCGAGGCGCGTAACGCGGCCACCACGCTGGTCGTAATGGCGGCGCTATTAACAATCATGTTCCTCGGCACCAGCGTGCTTGCTTACCTTTACGGAGTTCATCCGCATGAAAGTGAAACGGTCATCTCGCAGTTTGCGCGAATAATGTTCACGGGGCCCCTGGCCTGGTTCTACTACGTCGTGCAGATCGCGACAGCTTTGATCCTTGTACTGGCAGCTAATACCTCTTTTGCCGACTTCCCGCGACTTGGCAGTCTTTTGGCGCGTGATCGTTTCCTTCCGCGGCAGTTCGCAACCCGTGGAGACAAGCTGGTTTTTTCCAACGGGATCGTCATTCTGGCAATCTTTGCTAGTTTGCTGGTGATCGCTTTTGGTGGCGACACGAGCCGGCTCATTCCTCTCTATGCCGTAGGCGTTTTTCTTTCCTTCACCCTTTCGCAGGCGGGCATGGTCCGGCACTGGTTGAAAGTGCGAGCGCAGTCACCAAACAAAAAAGAGAAGAATCGCAAAGGGCGGGAAGATGACATTCATTTCACTCAGAGTATTGTCGATAGTGAGCCATTGCCTGATGCAGAACTTGAGGCGTCTGAACATCGAGGATCCGCTTTTGTGACGGATGAAGTAACAGACAGCTCGCATTGGAAGAAATCAATTGTAATTAATGCGGTTGGCGCAGTCGCTACCTTCATAGTGCTATGCGTCTTCGTTGCCACTAAGTTCATACACGGCGCGTGGGTAGTGGTGGTAGTTATTCCCCTACTCGTGTTTATGTTTCGCGCCATCCATAAACATTATGTGGTCGTGGCGAAACAACTTTCCACCGAGGGACTTGAAAAGCTTCTTCCAATTAGACACACCGTGATAGTTCCGATCTCCGGCATTCACCGCGGTGTCGTTGCGGCATTGCAATATGCCAAGTCCATTGCTCCGGAACACGTCGAGGCTGTCTATGTGGACTTCGATGAGGAGGCCACTGCGAAGTTACGTGAGAAGTGGGAGCGTTGGGGAGCCGGAATAAACCTGGTGGTACTCCCGTCACCCTATCGCGAGCTTACGCGTCCGTTGCTGCGCTATATCGCCCGGCTGGAACGGAAGGGCGATAATGACATGGTCACCGTCTTGCTACCGGAATTTGTGCCGGCGAAGTGGTGGCAACATCTGCTTCACAATCAGAGTTCACTAATGCTCAAAGGTGCACTACTCTTCAAAGAGGGAGTGATCGTCATCAGCGTGCCTTATCATCTCAAGCACTAGAAAGCCGGAGCAGACTGAGTTAGAAAAGGGGGGCTTGGAAGAGACGATGTGAGTGAGATAGCTGACAGAGAAGTGGCTTTGTTGGAGCGACTTTTCTTTGTCCGATAAGCTTTAGGAGGGCTTTATGCTGACACCCGCTACGCGGGTTGAAGAAGCCTTCAGGCCTAAGTTGATCAGAGCTTGCTTTACCTTGTTGATGGGTTGGTAGAGACTTCAGTACGGAGGAATCAGCGACATGCTAAGCTTATCGGAAATGGTGAGCGACTTAGGCGCTGGCTGTGCTGTTTGCCTCACCCGTCCGACCAGCCAGAAAACATGAACGACAATAGACGGGCCGGCCTTGCGAGGGATAGAAAGGGACAGTGGTCTGTTGTCCACACTGGGCGCATTGAACAGAGACCTCTACGCGCTGTCGCACACCCGATGTTTGGGCCGCGGTGATAGCTGCTAACCTTTCGTTCTTCGCCTGTTTGCAGGGTTTGCAACGCTTAGGCTCATTCCTAAGTCCCTTGTCATGGAAAAAGGCCTGCTCACCTGACGTCCAAATAAAGGGCTCGTTACAATCTACGCACTTGATGCTGCGATCTTGGTATTCGGAATCTGGGGTACCTCCCAGTTCATGGACTTCTTCCCGTTCTAACATGACTCGTTCTCCCAGGGTCGGTCTGCGCCATGATCCCAGTCTAGGGCGGGGGTCACTTTGAAGTTGTTTCTGTTCAAAGAGGAACCGCGCTTCTCCTGGCGAGTATCGGGGTGAGCGTAGGCTGCCCTCGATCAGGTGGTGCGGATAGCTGCAAAGTATAACTATGGCGAAATTGTGTCAAGGTATAAAAGGCAGATAATATGCGTTGCACGACAATTTATGGAACAATGTCCCCCTTCGAAGCCCAACATCTGCGAAAATCGACTGAAAACTGCCGATGACCCGAACCATCTTTTGCGATATTTCCTATGAATACGCCGAGTACCACTGGGTAGAACGGGCCCGCTGGTCTTCTCAAATATGAAAGCTTTGATCATTGGTTCCGGCGGGCGAGAGCACGCAATTCTCTGGGCCTTGAGGCGTACCTCCAGCGTGCCGCTCAAGCTTTACTGCGCGCCTGGAAACGGAGGCATTGCCCAACTCGCCGAATGCGTTTCTATTTCAGCCAGTGACCATAAGTCCCTGATAGAGTTCGTGCAGGCCAATGGTATTGACCTGACGATTGTTGGTCCTGAGGGTCCGCTCGCTGCAGGCGTAGTCGACGAGTTTGCGCGCCACGGACTGAGGATCATCGGGCCAGGTCGTGCTGCTTCGCGGTTGGAATCAAGTAAGGCGTTCGCCAAAGATTTCATGCGCCGGCACAAAATACCGACGGCTGAATACAGCGTTGCGAATTCAGCGGATGAGGCCCTGGCCGCGTTGCGCAGTGGGAAGTTTGGCGTGCCCGAGTCGGCCGTAGTGATTAAGGCGGATGGTCTCGCCGCCGGCAAAGGCGTGATTGTGGCGCCCTCACACAAGGATGCCGAAAAGGCCATGGCAGACCTTGCGGCAGGAACGCTGGTCGCCGCCGAGGCCACGAAACAGTTGTTGATCGAAGAAGCACTTGAGGGAAGGGAGGTGTCAGTCTTGTTGTTTGCCGACGGCGGCGATTATGCACTGATGCCGCCGGCCCGCGATCACAAGCGCATCGGAGAAAACGATACGGGTCCCAACACTGGCGGTATGGGCGCTATTACCGACCCTTCCGTTCTCGACAATACTACGCTCGATCGCATTGTGCGTGAGGTTGTCGAGCCAACCCTTCGAGGGGCTGCCGAAGAAGGGTTTCCATTTCGCGGGATTTTGTTCGTCGGGTTGATGTTGACCGACGCCGGCCCCAAAGTGCTCGAATACAATGTCCGTTTCGGCGACCCGGAAACGCAGGCGATTCTCGTAAGACTCAAGTCTGATTTGTTTAGTATTTTTCAGGCGACGATCGACGGTAATCTCGGAAGCATCGGTGTCGAATGGGGTGATCAATCCTCCGCCTGTGTGGTTTTGGCGAGCGCTGGGTATCCCGGCCCGTACGAATCCGGCGTTACCATCAAGGGCCTGGACCAAATTACGGCGAACGAAAACTTACAGATTTTTCATGCCGGCACCTCAAGAGGCGAAGGCGGCGGCTTTGTAACATCAGGCGGGCGCGTTCTGGGAGTGACAGCCGCTGAGGCGACTCTGGAACTGGCCCTGGCCAATTGTTATGGCGCCATCGATAACATTCAATGGGAAGGCCTGCAGTATCGGCGAGACATCGGACGATTCGGTGACGAGCGTCAACCTCTTCAATGGGATCGCGGGCGTCTCACCCGCTCCGAGGTACCTTAGTATCAATTGTCCGATTCTGACGCTTTCGCACGCAGGCAGGCGAGACGCCCGCTGTTCCAGTGAAAAGGTTGATGCTGGAACCCTAAGCTCACCATTTCACCCAATGGCGGCCTTCTGGGAGCAAACGGACAACACCTGTTATACTGCGTTTCACGTTCGCATCGGTATTTCGAACCCTTAGCAGCCATTTAACGTACATATACGGGCGCGGGAATTTGAGAGCCACAGAAAAGATCGCACATCTCTTGATGGAGGATCAGTGACAACATGGGACTATTTAGCAGAGTTTCCCGTTCAATTCGGGCTCTCTTTGGCGGGTTAATTGAGTCAACTGAGAATCCGGAGCTCATACTTCAACAAACAATCCGCGACATGCGCGACCGCGTTCCGGAGTTGAATAATTCGGTAGCGCAGGTGATGGCTACAGAAAAGCTCCTGTCAAAGAGCAAAGAGCGTCTGGAGTCGCAGGTCGTTGACCTGGATTCGAAGATCCGCGCGTCGGTAAAACTCAGCCGCGATGACATTGCCACGGCCTACATCGGCCAACTTCAGCAGGCGCAGATGGACCTGCAGAAAACCTCGCAGCAACTGGAGCACGCCACGCTGGCATCGAAGCAGGCGCTCAAGGCCCGCGACAATTATGTGTTGCAGATGCAGCGGCGTACGGCTGAAGCAATGCAGCTGATTAATCAGTCGAAGCAGGCGAAACTGCAAGAGCAATTGGCGCAGACGATGGAGTCGTTCCAAATTGGCGACGACGCTTCAACGTTTGATGAGATGCGCGACAAGATTGACCGTCGGGCAGCAGCGGCCGAGGCGAAGTTGCAGCTCGGTTCCGCGTCAGTCGACAACCAGATGCAGGACATCGAACGAGAAGCGATGGATATGCAGTTGCAGGATAAGTTGCTCGCTTATAAACAGGAGATGGGACTCCTGCCGGCTGCTTCCCAGCAGGCACTACCGGCGCAAGGTGAAACCAGTTCCAACGAACAGAGCGAAAAAGTCGTCAATAACAGTAATCGAATAAATTGAATGCCAGTGCCCGGCGAGCGGCAGGTTTTAACGGTTCTTCAAGGCTATGCCCGAGTTCCCAAAGATCGATCTCAAATATCTAAAAGAGGCCTTCAACGAACCCTTAAACTTTTTGGGATTGGTGAGCTTTGGCATTGTTGGGGTTTACACCATCGCTTCCGCGGGTGATGTAATTCCCCTCGCCGCGGGCCTGGCCGCCGAAACAGTTTACTTAGTTACCGTGCCAGCCAGCTCAATCTACCGCCGCCTTGTCGACCGTCGCGAGAAACAGCGCCTGTTGAAACTTCGCGACCAGCAACGCGAAGCTTCCATTAAGCTTTTCGACCCGCGCGAACGCGAAGCGGTCGAGTATCTGCGCTGGATGAAGAACCAGATTTACTCAAACTACAAAAAGTTCACCAACGCCAAGCAGATTCCCTCAAACATCCTCAGCCTTGATCAGCGCTGGGAAGATTTTGTGGATTTGTTGGACGTCTACCGCCGGCGTAAGCATCACCTCAGGTCGATCAACCGCCAGGCTGTGCAAAACCAGCTGATGCAGGCCGAACGCTCCGTTGAGCAATCCCGGGATGATCGCGAAAGACGAATTCAGCAATCGAATGTCGAGATTCTGAAAAGACGCGTCGCTGCCTTCCAGGACATCGAGCGCTCGGTGAAGCTGGTTGAAGGACAATTGCAATCCATTGAAAACTTCTTCGGACTCGTTAACGATCAGGTTGTCACTCTGCCCACTCCGGAACGAGTTTCTGCTTTGGATTTCGAGCAACTCAGCGATTCAATCGCGATGACCAAACAGATGCTGGAAGAAACTTCCGACACCTTTGCCGCACTCGATAGTCACAATCGCGACGTGGGCAAATTCGAACTGCTACTTTCAAATAGCTCCAAGTAAATAGCGCCAAAGGCGCGAGATGTAATAGCCTGGGCCATCGGCCCAGGTGGCTTTTGTGACGCTCCATAGCGCTGAAAGCGCGCAATGATCGGAAGGGGCGTAAAACCAGCCATTTCGCGCCTTCAGCGCTTGAACGAAACACAGATCCTCACCCAGGGCGTTGCCCTGGGCTTTCACATTTCGCGCCTTTGGCGCTGACGGCAGGAGTTCTTACGACCTCCACATCCTTACAGTTCAGCACGCCTTTCTTGTCTATGGTTCCACTTGGAAATGGGGGCAATCCTATTGGCGTCTATTGGTGGAACACTTGAATGAACGCGCTGCGCAAGTCTGAGAAATTGAGTTGATCGCGATCACCTTCTTTTGGTCGTTGATATAGTCAATATTATTCTGCTTGTAGTGCGCAGTGGTGCTAAAAACTGCCGTTAATCAGTAGTTTAGGACTTAACGTGAAGCCTCAATTAACACACTATAAGGCGTTGAAAAAAAAGATGACCACAACATATTGACAACGCTCTTACAAGGGAGTATAGTCCGCTCCGCTTGAGGCGAGGCGGGTTGACTTGGAGCAGCGGCAGGCCCCCTGTACTGCTCTCCCATGGGTTTTTTCGCTTCGAAATAAGCCAACCGGAAGTATCCGCTACACATGCTAAGAGATGGTGCGTCTACTATAATGTAGTCGTAGGACCGTCTTTGAAATCCCCAGAGACACTCGTGTCACCCGGCCACGAGAAAGGCAGATAAAGATGAGCGCAGCAATTGGCAAACAAACCCCGACAACGGCAGACGTATCTCCAAATACCACAACGCCGGCACCGGTGCGTCACAAAGCCCAGCCTCTGGGTCTTAACGCCAAACGTGTAATCAGCAAACGTTACTCGTTGAAGGATGCGAAGGGTCGGGCGCTCGAGGAATGGCCGGATATCGTCAGGCGTGTGGTGGGACATGTGTCGGCTGCGGAAAAGGAACCGAGGAAGAGAGACGAATTCTTCGCGACCATGAGCGAGGTGATGCTCGCCCGCGAGTTTGTGCCCAATACGCCGTGTCTGGTTAACGCCGGCAAAACCAATGGTCAACTGGCAGCCTGCTTTGTGCTCGATGTGCCTGACTCGATAACCGGGATCATGGAGCACGCCAAGGCAGCGGCAACGATTCACCAAACCGGCGGCGGCACCGGCATGACTTACGAGTTTCTGCGGCCCCACGGCGCTCTGGTTGGTTCCACGCGCGGGGTCGCTTCCGGGCCCGTGTCGTTCATGAACATCGTCAATCAGGTGACTGATGTAGTGAAGCAGGGCGGCGTGCGGCGTGGAGCGAACATGGGCATGATGCGCGTGACGCATCCTGACGTGCTGCGTTTCATTCACGCCAAAAACGACCAGCACTCGCTAACCAACTTCAATATCTCGGTAAACGTTACCGACAAATTCCTGAAGGCCGTTGACGACAACGAATGGTTTCAGCTCGAGTTTGACGGCGAACCCTGGACTGACTCGATTTACGATCCGCTGCGCGACGACGACTACGTAGTCTATCGCCGGCCAGACGGCACCACTGTAGCTTTCCCTGACAAGCTCGCCTTCCAGACCGCAGACTTAACGAACTGCACGATTGAAGAGGCGCCGCGTCCGGGCATGGTTTACGCGCCCGACATCTGGAACCGCATCATCGCCAGCGCGCACAAGTATGCCGAGCCGGGCATTGCTTTCATCGATGAGGTGAATCGTCACAATCACATGATGAATTCGATGGGGCCTATCTATTCGTGCAACCCGTGCGGCGAGCAGTTTCTCCACTTCTCAAACTCGTGCAACCTGGGCTCGATCGATCTGGCGAAGTTCTACGATCCGGAAAAACGCGTCGATTGGGATCGCCTGCGCGAAGTCACGCATCTTTGCACGCGCTTCCTCGATAACGTGATCGATACCTGCGCCTGGCCGCTGCCCGAGATTAACGATGTGGTCACCCGCACGCGTCCGGTGGGCCTGGGCATCATGGGATTTGCGGATCTCTGTGTGAATTTGAACGTGACTTACGGCTCGCCTGCGTCAATCAACCTGATGGACGAGGTGATGGGCTTTGTTCGCCGCGAGTCCTGGAAGGCGAGCATCAAGATCGGCGCCGAGAAGGGAACGTTCCCTGAGTTTGAGCCGAATCGCGAAGCTTACGAAGACTTCCTTTACAACCAGGTGGGCATCCCTCGCGATGTGCCGCTCACGCCACGCAACTATGAAGTGACGACCATCGCGCCCACCGGCACAATTTCGCTGGTGGCGGAAACTTCATCCGGCATCGAGCCGAATTTTTCCTGGGCCTACGTGCGCAGAGACACGTTGGGCACGCGGACCTATGTGCACACCCTCGCGGCCCAGGCGTTGGGAATTGAAGTGGACCAAACCAATCAGGAGTCGATCGACTACGCCTCCGCGTATGTTTGCGAACACGAAAGCGAGTTGCCGCCGGAGTTCATTTCGGCCATGAATATCAGCGCCGAGCAACACGTTCATGTGCTGGCAGCAGCGCAGCGGAATGTTGACAACAGCGTTTCCAAGACCTGCAACGGCGCCGTCAACGATACGATTGAATCGGTTGATAACCTTTACCGGCTCGGTCGGCAGCTTGGTTGCAAGGCCGTCAGTTACTACCGCGATGGCTCGCGCGACAATCAAGTGCTGACGTCGATGAAGGCCCCTGAAGCCGAAACCAAAGGCGAGCTCGCGTGCAATCCCGAGGCGGTTGTGGAAGTAGTTGATTCTCCGCCGGCAACTCATGCGGATGCGGCGATAGTTGCGCCAATCGGTGCGGACGCTGAGGTGGCTGCGAGACAACAGATACAAGCGGACACGGCCGCTTCAAACCAAGCAGAGGACAACCGGGCAGTAGCCCGACCGTTAGGGAGGGCTCAGACTCAAGCACAAATTGAAGCAATTCGCATTGAACGCCCGCGCGAGTTGAGCGGCGCCACCTGGCAGATTCCGTTTGATGGCCAGAACCTCTACGTCACCGTCAATCACGACGGCAAGATGATTCAGGAAGTGTTTGCCACCGGGCCAATCAGTGGCGGCGTGGGACTGTTGGCTTCGAAGATGCTGCGCGGTGGGTTCGATGCGGCTGAGGTGGCTTACAGCCTTAACAAAGTGACGGGCACTCACGCGGTTTGGTTCAACGAGCGGCTGTTGACTTCGCCGGAGCAGGCAGTTGCCGAATGCATCATGATCACGAACCGTCGCGTGCAGCATCTGCCAGACTCCGCGCGCGCGCTGGCTAAAGAGCATTCAGCAGTCAGCACTCAGCAATCAGCCGGATCCGCGGGAATAACCGGCGCGATCATGTCGAACATGATCGGCGTCTGCCCCGAATGCCACGGCCAGCTTGAGCATGCGAGTGGTTGTGACTTTTGCAGGGATTGTGGCTATTCGAAGTGTAAGTGAAAGTGACTCAGCAGGCGGAGAATCAGACCTTGGATGTTCGTACGGCAGAGGAAGAACTCGAAAGGTTGTTGCTTCAAGGGCTCGGCGGCGACGCATCAATCATGACCAAGAAGGATTGGGACGATCTTCGTGCTGAATTAGAACGCCAAATCGATATGCGTAAATCAGAAGGGCTTTATCTCGCTTGAGAATTAACGAAAGGAAACGAGCGAAACCAATTCAACAACGAGCAAGCAAGGGCGAGGTATTCAACCCCGGTTTTCTTCGTTACCTGTTTTGCAATCAAGCGCGAGTCCCTCGCGCGCAGACTTAAGATAGTTTTTCCAAGACTGATTTAAAAGTAGCAGCCTTTCAAGAACCAACTTGGCCGTCGCGAGATTTCGCGGCGGCTTTCTGTTTTGTAAATTCCGAGAAGCGAGTAACAGCACGGCGCCCTCGGAAGAAGTATTAAGTGCTGGGTTGAGAGTGAAGGAGGATTAACGATGGCTAACTGTCACGACTTGTTTGGAGAGTTCTTGAACAAGCTTCGCTTGTCAGAATCAAAAAAAGAGTCTCTACGCACCTCGCGAAATGCGAACCGAGAACGTATTAAGAGTCATTTTCGCGATGTGCTCAAGACGCAAGTTCCGAATTTTCATGGGCAAGGCTCGTATAACATGCACACCCTGAATAATCCGCTAGACGATGATTACGACATTGATGACGGCATTTACTTGCAAGGGCTGGGTACGGACCAATCAAAGTGGCCGACGTGTGAAACTGTTCATGGCTGGATAGTGGAAGCGACGAAAGGTTACACAAAGTCTCCTCCGGATAGTCGGTCAAAATGCGTGCGTGTTCCTTACGTCGGTTATCATGTGGATCTTCCGTGTTATGCGTGCAATGCGGCGGATGTCCCGATGCTTTTCCGAAAAGGTGCCAGTCCGATTGAAAGTGATCCCCGTGAATTCACTAAGTTCCTTCAAGACAAGGTGAACGCGGTTGGCGATCAAGTAAGAGAGGATATTCGCTACTTGAAGGCGTGGCGCGATCACCAAGGCGGCGATGCTCTACTGGCAAGCGGCGTGGCGCTTACGATACTTGCCGTTAACCACTTCATTGGGGACGACCGCGCGGACGTTTCGTTTGTTAAGACGGTGGCTCTCATCCACGGATACTTAAGCGCCGGCGGTAAGATAACGAAGCCAGTAACACCCTATGAGAATTTGGATGATCGCTGGACCGTCAATCAGCGCGAGAATTACCTCAAGAGACTAAAGACACTCGTGGATAGAGGTAATGACGCGCTGGCTGAGGATAGCAAAGCTATAGCGTCTGGGATTTGGCGGCAGATTTTCGGCAGCCGCTTTCCGGTGGTTGAGGAAGATCAAATTAAATCCATTGCCGCTTCCGCTGTGAGAACTTCACGTCCAGCTCTTTTGGGGAACGATGGAAGATCAGGTTGATTCGCAACTCGAAAGTGAGTATACGGCCGCGACGAATCGAGCACGGCGCTTCGTCGCCGGCCGCTACATGCTTGAAGAGTGTGAACCGACATCCCCAGACTACCCAAAAACCGAAGCACGTTGGCGTGAGGTGTGGCGCGTGCGGATGGCAGAATTAGACGGGTCTCCAGACTTTATCTTAGCGGTTCCCAGTACCTTCCCTGACCGAATGCCCAAGGTGTATTTGACAACATCCTTGGCCGAAGCACTGATACAAATACCCCACCTCGATAACAACAGACTCCTATGTGCGTACGACGAGGAGACTGTCAAGCCCAACTCAGATAGCCCTGGCGGGATTGTAATCGCCGTTCTAGAGCGGGCTTCCCAAGCGTTCAAGGATGGGTTATCTGGAGCCAATGACGTGGATTATCTCCAAGAACTACAGGCGTACTGGGGACTTGGGTGCGAATCTCGGGCGTTGTCACTGATTGACCCTTTCACAGATACCAAGAGCGTAACGATATTGAGCTTGGAACCGACGTGGCGAGGGTATTCTTGCTTGTTTGCTCTCACAGAACAGTCCGGCACTGCTTGGCTCAAAGCGGTGAGTTGCTCATCGAAGATCCGAGCTGACAAAACTCCTTTCCTTCATTTGCAGACGATCGGAAAACCTCCCTTCCCTCGTACGAATGGAGAAATGTACCAATTTCTTCGAGAGCATGATCCTTCAAACTTGAAATCGCTTTTGACACATCTGCAGCGGTCGCAGCGGCCGTCGGCAGTAGTTTTCTCTGTGCCTATCAACGAAGACGCCAGGATGTTGGGGGCTTGGTGGCATCCCATCACTGCGCACGAGGTCAATAGGGGACCGGGGCCTCAGAGGAGACATAAGGGAGTCATCCCTGGGTTTGGATTCGCTAAGAACACAGTCGCCGTATCGACGGAATTGTCGATGCATCACAGGCAAGCAAAGCTTAAGCGCGCAACTGTCGAGCGTGTTGACAAGGCGCGACTATTCCAACGAGCCGTCGGTGACATTGGTTTGGTTTGGGACGCTCCAGTGAATGTGATCGGCTGTGGTTCGTTGGGCAGTTTCGCGGCTGAGTCTCTTGCACAGACCGGCACGGCTGACAATCTTAGAATCGTAGATCCTCAAAAATTGTCTCCTGCGAATATTCAGCGTCATTACTGTGGTATGTCGGAGATCGAGGAGTCTAAAGTTAAGGCAACCAAGAAGAAGATATGCGCCCATTTCCCCCATGTGTCGTGCGAAGCGCACGAGATGGACGTTCTCGACCTCGTTCGCACATCGCCGGTTGCGCTGACTCCGTCGTCCTTAACGTTAGTGACGGTGGCAAATTTAGCAATCGAACGGCGCCTCAACCAACTTTTCATCAATACTATTAATCTTGGCCATGGGCCTATATGCTTCCTGTGGGTTGAACCTCACTTAGTCGCTGGTCACGCCGTTTTTTTGAGGCGGGAGATGCCAGGTTGTTTTGAGTGCGCTTTCGATCATGGATTTCACTTCAATCATAGAGTGCTCCGCGATCCTGACCAATTTGCGAAACGAGAGGCCGGCTGCCAAAGCACTTTCATCCCTTACAGCGGTTTGGATACAGCGCAATTTGTCGCGGCCGCGACTCGATTTCTAATAGAATCAATGCGGTTCAGCGAGAATAGGATACTTAGTTGGATTGGAGATATTGACTACGCGCGAAAAAACGGCTTTGAGTTAGAGGAGCGGTGGCGATCGGCGCAACCTTTTTCGTCGAACGTTTCAGTTCTCGTGCCGAACAAATCTTGTTCTTTTCGCGGTGCAAATGAAGGGTTGTTTATCAGCTAAACGAGCTGGAGCAGGTTCGACTTTCGAATGACGTGCTGGACGTCTTTGGAAAGTATGTCCAAACAAGCGGAAAAGAGTCTGGCGGAATACTGCTTGGGTCTGTTTATCCGGGAAGTCATGTCTTGGTTGAAAGGGCCACCCGGCCGGGCTTCCTCGACAAAGCTGGCAGGTATTTCTTCGATCGTTCTCGTGCTCGTGCCCAGCGAATCGTCAATTGGCATTGGAAGAAATCAGACGGCTTTGGAGTCTATCTAGGCGAGTGGCACACGCATCCAGTCGGATACCCCGTCCCATCTGGCCGCGATCGGCGAATGATTCGAAACATGTTTCATCAAACAGAAATGGAAATAGATTTCCTACTTCTCATTGTAGTTGGAAGAAATTCCATTTGGATCGGGATCGAAAACGGAGTATGGCTCCGGCAACTTCGGTCCGATACCGGCGAAGTCTCTAATGGAGAGGCAATTCTGCTGGCGAATGGAAATACTTCTTAGCCTTACATCTGAAGCATGCCACATCCATACACAACAGATTCTGACGAACGCCGGTATGTTCCCTTTGTTTTGGCGGTGTTCGCAGTCGTATTGGCATTAGGTTTCTCGTGGTTGCTGCGACGGATCAGTTTTGAATTACCCGCTTGGTTTGACGGCCCCTCTACCATGGCTCTTTACGGATTACTCTATGGAGCTTTCAGGAAGCGCTTGTGGAAATTGAGCGTGTTTCACCGAGTAGGGTTTGTGAAGGTGCCCGAGGTTTATGGCCAGTGGGATGGTTACACGCAGAGTTCCTTCGACGGTGGGCAACATAGAGCGGAAGTCAGGATTATTCAGGACTGGACCCACCTGCTGGTCACACTGAAAGGCGAACACTCGAGGTCCCGAAGTGTCGTTGCAAGCTTACTCATTTGTGACACATCTGTACTCGCATATGAGTTCGAGAATGAGCCATTCCCGAGCGCTCGTGAGACAATGCACGCCCATCGTGGATACGCAAGATTAGAACTCTCGGCTGACGGACGCGTGCTAAGTGGTGATTACTATTCTGGTAGAGATCGTCAGACGATTGGATCGATCCGCCTTCAAAAGGCAAAAAGGGGAAGGTCGCGACAGGGCTGAACACGAATCAGCTCATTCCGGCTAAGGGTGGACGCGTCAAACCGGCCAATCGGATGAGCCGCTGGGACCAATCTGAGAGAGTGTCTTTTTAGACTCCTGTCACTGAGTTGTCCAGACAAAAATCATTCGTTAAAGAGTTGTCGAACTGCAGGGAAGACGCATCAGCAACCGAGACCCAGGTGGACTCTTTCCTATTCGTGTCGCAACGCCACCAGGGGATCGACACTAGCGGCGCGGCGCGCGGGCAGCCAACAAGCGACGAAGGCGACCAGCAGCAACAGCAGGCCCGCGGCGATCAGCGTCAACGGATCCGTAACCCTCACACCATAAAGCTGGTCCGTCATTTGTCGCTCCCAACCATCCGGGGCGAAATACTGCGTTTCCAACAGACGCTTCAGTGCGTACCCTGCCAACGCTCCGAACGCCAGCCCTAACAGAACTAACTTCATTCCTTCCCAGATTACCAGTCTTAGTAC